>JAFVDX010000006.1 GCA_017478225.1 Paludibacteraceae bacterium
GAATATAAAAAGAAGAAACTTATACCTATATTCAAAGACTATAAAGGATTTGACGCATTACAAGCTGGCTCAAGGAATTATGATGTTGTAGTAGTGGGAAGCGACCAAGTATGGCTGCCTCACGGGCTGCCGACAAAATTCTTTAATTTGTTGTTTGTAGATGATAATGTAAGAAAGGTTGCTTATGCAAGTAGTTTTGGTGTGTCTGAAATACCTAAATTTCAGCATGAGGCAACTGGAAAATATCTTGATAGATTCTACAAGATAAGCGTGCGTGAACAAAATGGAAAGAAGATTGTAGACTCTCTGTCGAATAATACGGCAGAGGTTGTTGCTGACCCGACTATGTTGCTGACCCGCGAAGAGTGGGAGAAAGAAATAAGTGAAAATATATCTGCTTCTACGGAAGAAAACAAGAAGAGAGCGGAGAAGGGCGGATATATATTCTGTTATTTCTTAGGAAGCAATTCTGATGCCCGAAAAGCTGCAACGGAACTGAAGAAGGAAACAAATCTTCCAATAATTACATTGCGACACATGGACGAATATGTAGAGACGGATGAGCAGTTTGGAGATGAGGCTCCTTACAGTGTTGATGCTAATGATTTTATAAGGTATATTGCAAATGCGGACTATGTATGCACAGACTCATTCCATTGCACCGTCTTTTCTATCTTGTTCCACAAGAGATTTATGACGTTCTATAGATTTGCACAGTCAAGCAAGACGGGACGTAACTCGCGCATAGATTCATTGTTTGAATTAACGAAGATATCTAAGAAACATATCTTTAATGGCGAAATTAGCGGTATATTTGAATCCGTCAGTTGGGATACTGTGGATGAACAAATAAATAAACTTCGCAATAACGGTATTCGTTTCTTAGAAGACAGTTTAAAATAAATAAAGATATGAAAGCTCCTGAAGTTATAGTTGTTGGGTGGATTCGGAAAGGTAAACTTGCGAATTGCGGCGAAACGATGAAGAATCAGTTGATGATTCGCAAACTGGAGGAAATGGGCGTTAAATGCCGGCAAATGGATTTTAAAGATTGGAAACGTCATCCATGGATCTTTATCCAACTGCTATGGAATATAGTTGTTCATAGAGACAATACGCTGATTTTTTCTACATCCACGCAAAACGTATATCAGTTTATGCGTGTACTGAAATTTATTAAGTGGAAACAGAATACAGTGCATTGGGTAATTGGTGGAAGTCTTGGAGATAGAGTGGTGCAGAAAATCTATAAGGCGGATGTAGTCGGGTATATGAAGCATACTTTGGTTGAAAGCAATAAAATGCTTTGTCAGATGGAGGAATGTGGCGTAAAGGGATTGAAGCATGTACCTAATTTTAAACCAATTAAATATTATCCTGAAGTATCTAAACAGAACAATCCACTGCGCTTTGTATTCCTTTCGCGTATTATGCCTGAGAAAGGATGCAACTATATCTTGGAAGCAGCAAGGCAACTGAATGAGTATGGACTAAAAGATAAATTCATTATTGATTTCTATGGTAATGTGGCAGATACATATAAGGATGAGTTTGAAGAAAAACTGCGTAGTTTTGAAAACGTGAGATATGCAGGATTCCTTAACTTACGCGAAAATGCAGGATATGATAAGCTGGCGTCTTACGACCTTATGTTATTCCCTACATATTGGAAAGGCGAAGGATTTGCAGGTATCTTTATCGATACATTCATTGCTGGTGTGCCAATCATCGCATCAGAATGGGCGCATAACAGAGAATTTCTGGAAGAAGGGAAAACAGCGCTGTTTGTTCCTGTGCACGATGCAAACGCTTTGGCTGAAAGAATGAAAGAATGTATTGAGGGCAAATATGATATAGACCAAATGAAGTTATCTTGTCAAAAGGAAGCTGAAAAATACAATGTTGACAATGTAATTACTAAGGATTTGCTGAAAGAAGTTGAAATATTTTGATAAAAACAACGTAAGTTTATGAAAGGAATCATACTTTTTTTTGTCAGTATTCTTGTAAGACTTAAGATACTTACTCCTATTAGGGTTGCAAAACTCAAATATATATATAAGTGCCATAGAATACCTAATTTCAAGCATCCTGTAGATATTAATGAGAAAATAAACTGGATGAAGTTCTATGGCGACACCTCGAAGTGGCCACTTCTTGCAGACAAATATCGTGTTCGTGATTATGTAAAGGAATGTGGGCTTGAGGATATTCTCATACCATTGATAGGGAAATGGGACTCAGTAGAGGAAATAGAATGGGATAAACTGCCAAATCAGTTTGTCATGAAATGCAATAACGGAAGTGGAGATGTTGTTATCTGCAAAGATAAAAGCAAACTGGACATAGAAAATGTAAAGAAACATTTTAATAAACAGATACATGAGAAGTTGAGCGTATTATCTGGTGAACCACATTATTCGCAGATAAAACCATGTATTATAGCAGAAGAATTGCTGGATGTATCTACTCAGCCATGCAACTCATCTTCAATGGTTGACTACAAGTTGTGGGCATTTGACGGGGAAGTTAAATTTATTCGATGTTATTGGAATCGTAATAATTATTATGCAAATGTAGCTGTTTTTGATGAAAATTGGGAAAGTCATCCCGAATGGAATGTTTGGACAAGTCATTATATGAAACCCAAAGAACTAATCCCATGCCCTTCTTGTTTCGACAAATTAAAAGAGGTGGCAAGCCGCTTATCAAAGGGATTGCCGGCTGCACGAATAGATTTGTATGTATGTAAAGATAAAATATATTTCGGAGAAATAACTATGACCTCTAGTGGTGGGTATATGAATAGCTTAACACAAGAATTTCTCAATATAATGGGACAATATACTAAACTTCCAATAGATTAAATTATATGGGTAAAAGGAAAATATTGGCTGTTGCAAGTATTGGAGGACATTGGGTGCAGTTGCTGCGAATAAGCAAGTCGTTAGAGGAAAAATATGACGTTGTGTACTTGTCAACACACCCAAAGTGCTCTAAAATGGTTGAAGGCAACAAGTATTATTTAATTCAAGATTTTTCGAGATGGGATGCGTGGAAATTGATTCCGTCGCTATTCCGCAATTTTTATATTATTCTTAAGGAAAGACCTGATGCAATTATTACTACAGGCGCAGCACCAGGATTGGTATGCTTGTTTGCTGGCAAGCTGTTGTTCAGAAAAACAATATGGATAGACAGCATTGCAAATGTCCAGCACTTGTCTGCAAGCGGAAGGATGGCATCTAAGTTTGCAACAAGAGTATATACCCAGTGGAAGGATTTATCAGATAAAAAAATATTATTTGCAGGTAACGTATTAGGAGAATTATGATATTTGTAACTATAGGAACTCAAGCGCCATTCGACCGATTCATCAAGATAATAGATGAAATTGCTCCATCTATAAATGATGAAATTGTGGCTCAAGTGTATAAATGCAGTTTTGTACCAAAGAATATTAAGGTTGTTGATTTCCTCCCTCCTGACGAGTTCAACAAACTGTTTGACAGTGCTAAACTTATAATATCTCATGCAGGAATGGGAACTATATTGTCTGCATTGCAAAAGAATAAGCCAATAATTATATTCCCACGAATATCTGCATTGGGAGAACATCGTAATGAACATCAGCTGGCAACGGCACAGAAATTAAAGGAATTGGGGTATGTTTACGTTGCCATGGATGAGGAAGAGCTAAAGAATTATATTACGCAGAAGGATTTAGTTCCATTGCATATAATTGGCAGTAAGGCAAGTCATTCTCTAATTGAATCCATCGAAGATTTTGTAGGATAAATTAATACCGCAGTGACTAAAATCCTTAACGTAGTATTTCCACAGATAAGAAAGAATAATCTGTATGACGTTGAAGAAGGAGTTATATTTACTCCCAATGTGGATCATCTCGTGAAACTTCAATGCGACAGGGATTTCTACGATGCGTATAAACATGCCGATTTAGTTATTTGCGACAGCAGGATATTGTATTTCACGTCAAAACTGCTGAGGCATTCTATTGTTGAAACTATTTCCGGCAGCAGTTTGTTCCATGATTATTGTCGTTATTTCCGTAGCGACAGTTCAAAGAAAGTCTTTATCTTAGGCGGCAAGGAGGGTGTTGCCCTGAAAGCACAGGAGAGGATAAACTCGTCGCTTAACAGCAGCATTATCATTGGTGCGCACTCACCGTCATTTCATATTGACGATGAGGAAAGCAGTGATATTGCCGAGA
>JAFVDX010000035.1 GCA_017478225.1 Paludibacteraceae bacterium
AAGAATCATAGTGTTACCTTCCTCAACTGATTTGAGGTATGAATCCACAACTGCTTTAGTTGATGTATCATTACCAAAGACAATTCCAATCTCGTTTTCTTTACAATATGCTTCGTCTATATTGGCATTTTGCAGAGCCTCACGAGTTGACATATATGCATATTCGGCTTCTTCGGATAGGGTGTTTCGATGCCGTCGGTCAAGTAGTGGCTTTAAGTCGGGGCGTGGAACGATGCCGGTTAGCAAAGAATTGTAGCCATACCGCTTGCGCTCTGCGCGCACACCGATTCCTGAACGACCAAGTCGGAGACTCTCCGTTACGGTCTCAAGGTCTTGTCCGATGCACGACCAGATACCCATACCTGTTATGACTACGCGACGTTTCATTATTCTTGTTTATATTTGTCTTATTGTTGTTGTCTTCTTTATATTCGGCACACAAAAAGCGGTAATCCGCATTTGTGTCCGTCAACTGACGGATATTGGATTACCGCTAATGTTTAAGAGTAGGTTCTATCTCAAAACCACCACTATAAAATCAATTTTTAATAAGTATATTGCAACCAGTATGCGAAGAAAATATCATATACGGAATAGATGCCTTTTTCAGAGGTGATAAAATCTTTCTCTAATAGTCCTCTTATAGCCGACTGCACCGTGCTTGCTGATTGCAAATTGTACTTTCGTACAAATGACGCCGATGTTACTTTCTGTGTCGGACCATTCTTGGCTAAGGCTATCAGCACCATTTTCTGTTTTTCCGGCATGCGGAACAACACCTCTTCATAACTATACGCCTGCGTCTTGATGATATAGTCCAATGCCTCTTGTACATTTTCCGGTTCGCATAAGCCGCCTTCCGGTGTGACAGCATACATGGTGTTAAACAGCTTTTGGGTGTACCACGTTATACCATGACTGATGGCATATACTAGTTCTGTTACTCCATCGGCTAATCGGCGGTTACCTTCTTCGAACAACGATTTGGCAAAAGAGTTGTAACACTCCATGTTAATGCTCTCCAAGTGCATGATGGACACGCTTTGATAGAACGGTCTTGATGCGTTGGTAAACATAGCACTCATGGTATGCCGTTGGCTGCCGGAGAAGATAAATTGGGCATTATGGCAGTGTTGCACGTATGTGCGGAGCTTAGCCTCGATATTCTTTTCTGAAAAAGAACCTATTTGCTGAAACTCGTCTATGGCTACAATACACGGTTTATCTGCCGACTCTAAATAGCGAAATATCTCATCAAGAGTAGTTTCGCTCTCTTGTATATCACCTATCTGGACATTGAAACTTGGTTCGCCGAGCGGTGAGAAACTTATGCCTGGCTGAATAGAACGCATCGTTTCCCAGAAACGCTGAAGTACGCGTGCACCGTAAGGCTTCAGTCGCATCAATATCTCACGACTGAGTTTTTGAACTAACTCACGAAGAGATTGAGTATCGTATATATCAATGAAAAATGTGTAATATCTTTCTTGTATATCCGGCAAACTGAAATAATGTTCTATCAGTCCGCTTTTACCCATACGACGTGTCGCTATCAGTGCCACATTATTGCCATTAGCGATTTCACGTGCTAACAGAGCTGCTTCTTCCTTCCTGTCGCAAAAATAGTGCGCGCCTTCATACCCGCTGATAACAAATGGATTAAACAACGTTCTCATGATTTTATTATTTTATAATTATTTAATGATAATAAAATTATATTTCCGCCGCAAAAGTAATGAATTTTTAATTAAACAGCAAACACAAGTCCAATTTCTTTCAATTTAATGAAAGAATTTCGACATTTTTCGGTAATCCAATATGTCAAAGAGCGTTTGTTAACTCAGTTAGTTTTGTTGATTGAGTTGATGTGGTTTATTTAGTTTATTTTTTTCTTTTTTCTCCCACGGACGTGTCCCTCTTCTGACGGATTTTGTTTTCAGTCATAAATGTCAGTAAATGAGTCATAAAATTCTTTAGGTCAGTTATTTGAATAAATCATCAAGTACCACTTCTGATGTGACATTTGTCCAATAGGAGTTTTTATTGACACCAAAAGGAGTTATCAGAGTTAGATGAACACCTTGTTTGGTGTTGGTTTCAGTCAGGAAATTTTGTTCGCGTCGGAAGAGTTTTTCGCTTTCTTCTTTGCTTATAGAATATACTGTTGATGAGTATTTTATCTCGCAGAGGTTGACGATGTTGTCGGCACGGTCGAGTATGAGGTCGATTTGCGATTTAGGTTCAGTGGTTCGGCTTCGCCATGCATAATAGTTCACACTTATCCCATTGATGCCCAATGCTTGCTTTATTTTGTCGATATGCTGCATAACCACACGCTCAAAAGCAAGTCCGCACCAAGTATTTATTGCTGGAGTATTCAGAGTATTTTCCCAAAACTTATCATCATTGATGGCTTTTGAATTGAAGAATAAATGGAACGAGCAAAACATATCATTGAGTTGATATAGGTTGTTGTTCCGTTTGATTTTCTTCTCTCGCGTAAAATAAGAGCGTATGAAATCGCACTCCTCCAATTCTTGCAACATTTTGGTAAGTCGGCCCCCTGTAGGAATGGCTGTTGCCTTTGAAATCTCATCTCTGCTCATACCTTGTTTGCGAATGACAAGAGCATCAATAATCTTAGTATAAGGCTCAGGTGAGTTGTATAAAGATGCCATCAGATGGTCATATTCTCTTCGCAACGGAGCATCGCGTCTGAAATACAGATTATCAATTGCCTGTGGAACACTATCTTGCTGCCCGACTAAACTTAAATAATAAGGAATTCCACCTGTGAACATGTAAAACTGCGCTATTTGCAGCCTGTTCCACTTGATATTTCGTTGGCGGAAATATTCTTCCGTTTGTCCGAGCGTAAATGGATAAAGATGGATCTGAGCAGTTACACGATTGTACAATCCACCATGGTTATTGATTAACTTATCAATCATCCATGATGTGGCACTGCCGCACACAATGAGTTTCATGTTGCGATATTTAGAAGCCCATGTGTTCCAAAATTGGTCTAAAGCGGGGATGAAACCTGAGCGAGCAACATCAAAACAAGGCAATTCGTCAATAAAAATTACGCACGGATTATTTTCTCCCGCCTTGGGTTGCAATAGTTTCTGCAAGGCATAGAAAAAATCTATCCATTTCTGCTCTTTAGGTTCAGGATATCCTTGCTTGTCTAATGCAATACGAAAGGCACTCATTTGTGCTTGTGTGCCTTGATTAAGCACACCTGACACTCTGAAGGCAATCTTATCTTTTAGATACTCATCAATAAGATAAGTTTTTCCTACACGCCTTCTGCCATACAGAGCAATAAATTCCGCCTTGCCGCTATAAAGCAGACTGTCAATTCTGCGACATTCGTCGTCTCTACCAAACAATACATCCATAAGTGATTGATTCTTTGACGGCACAAAATTACAATCATTTTCTAAAATACGCAAATTTAATGACCACTATGGGTCTTTTTTTATCGATTTGGCTAAAATTAGAGGTGCAAATTAAGCCAAATCGACATGTTTTGAGTGCGATTTGGCTAAATTAGCAGGTGTAAATTAAGCCAAGTCGATGTATTTTGAGTGTGATTTGGCTAAATTAGAGGTGTAAATTAAGCCAAATCGATATGTTTTGAGTGCGATTTGGCTAAAATAATAGTTTGATTTGGCTACAATGCCCCTCCGTTGATGCCGATAACTTGGCCTGAGATATAGTCGGCTTTAGCAGAGCAAAGAAACGACACAAGATAGGCAACCTCTTCGGGTTTGCCGAGGCGGTGCATAGGGATTTCTATCCTTAAATGCTCATTTTTATCTATTCCCTGTTGTTTCATGTCGGTATCAATAGTGCCAGGACAAATGGCATTTACCGTAATATTTCGCGTCGCTACTTCTACAGCCAAAGATTTGGTAGAACCTATAAGCCCTGCTTTTGCAGCGGCATAATGAACTTGCCCGGCAAAGCCCATTTGTCCTGCAATAGATGAGATATTCACTATCCTTCCGTGTCTGTTCTCGAACATACCTTCAAGCACTCGGCGGGCGCAGTAGAAGAAGCCGTTGAGGTTGACATCAATTACTGAATGCCACTGCTCCGATGTCATCCATAGCATGAGTTCATCATCCACTATACCGGCATTATTGACAAGTATATCGATATAGTCGTCGGGGTGCGCTGCAAACCACCCGTCGAGAGCGGCATTTATCTCATCCGGTTTGCTGACATCGAAAGGTAGCAGTTCACCCTCGGAGCCGGCCTCACGCACAAGGCGCAGGGTCTCTTGGGCGGCTTCATGGTTGCTTTTGTAGTTGATAATCACATGGCAGCCGTCTTTGGCAAGTTCCACGGCGATGGCTCTGCCTATGCCTCTTGAGGCGCCGGTTATAAGTGCATAGCGGTTCATGGTTAGTAGTTGGTTTTAAGTGGTTGTTTTTCTTTCAAAAATCGTTTCAGCAAAAAAGTAAGGAAATAAGGGAAGGTAAAGAACTGACCATTCCAGCCAATATTCTTATATCCTAACTTAACTCCGTATTTCACTTCAGAATACGATTCCCATTTAATGAGATTATTTAGTGAAGCGGTGGCTCCGTCTTTGGCTTTTACTTCAATCGGCACCAATGAGTCTGCATCGCGCACAAAGAAATCCATTTCGATAGCAGGGTTGTCATGTTTGTAAAAATAGAGTTGTTCATAGCCTGACTTACGCAACATTTCCCCAATCACATTCTCATAGATGGCTCCTTTATATGTCCCAAAATTCTTATTTGCCCGTAGGTCTTGCTGTGCCTCTTCGTCAAGAGAGGCTATCAGAAGACCGGTATCATGGTAATATAGTTTGTAGTTGTCGGGAGTATAGTTGCCTTTTAGAGGCAATTCTACATTATTCAAACAATAACATACATTTACAACACCTGCTTGGCGCAACCAATCTACTGCTCCTATATATTCTCTGTTTCGTGCTCCTTTGGCAATTTTTGTGATTTGGTATTTCTTATTATCTTTTGCTAAGAATGTAGAAATGTGATTATAAATGGCTAAGACCTTAGCCTTATCGCTATTAGAAGCATACTTTGTTATATCTTCTTCATAGTCCTTTAGCAATTGTTTTTGTAGTTTGAGTGTACCTTCGAAATGTCCTTGTTCGATATACATTCTGACGACCTCCGGCATGCCGCCGATAGTCATATAGTCACGAAAGACATCTGTCATGGTATCTAATTCCAATTGGGAAAATGGCTGCAAATTAACCATGTGATGATATAGATCATCTACTTGCTGCTGAGAATATCCTTTCGCCCACAGGAATTCTTCGAAGTCCATGGAATACATCTCATAGTCCTCTTTATAGCCAACAGCATTTGACTCGATCTCTTCATAATAAATCCCCATTAGTGATCCCGAGCAAATAACATCATATCGCCCATCTTGACAGAAGGATTTTAGCGAGGTGGCACAGTCAGGACATTTCTGAAGTTCATCAAAGAATATCAAGGTATTGTGAGGGATAAATTTCCATGTGGGTTCTAATAATGATATGTTCTTAATAATAGCATCGACCTCATAACCATTATCAAAGATTGACCTGAACTTCTTCTGAAGAACAAAGTTTATCTCTATAACAGACTTATAATTAGCTTTCCCAAAGGCCATTATAGATTTTGTTTTGCCTACTTGTCGTGCACCTTTTACTACTAATGGCTTCCGATTGGGGTTACTAATCCACTGTGAAAGATATGCATCTATTTTTCTTTTTAGCAATTTCATACTCTACCAAAATCACATTTATAGCAAGATATCTTGTGTTAAAATCACATTTTCCGATGTTATTTATGCGAAAAAAATCACATTTTCGCCGCAAAGGTACTACATTTTTTTTGAATCATCAAGATTTTGAGTAAAATTAGGGGAAGATAATAGTGCTTGTCCCATGAGGATGGGAGTGGGGATTTTAGAAATTTTAGATATTTTATAGTCTTTAGATATTAGTATCAGCACATCGCTGCCGCAGAGGAAATGGCCGAGGTCGGTGCCTTTCTGAACATGGCTGCCTACAAAGATATTTTCTGCCTGCTCGAATTTTCCTACTTGTGCCACGCTCACTGCTACGAGTGCTACATAGCCGTTTTCAGCAGTCTTTATGATATAAGTTTTTCGTGGTACTTGCGGCTGAAAATCAAGAACACCCGTTTGTTCGTAGCGATAGCGGTGCTGTGTTGCGTCCCAGACTATATGTCCGCCGCTGTGTGCCGCATATTCAATATAATGCATTATCTGAGTAAGAGTTCCGTCGGCGGGGCTATGAACATGGTGATAATTATACATGTCCAGCACAACATGCGTCATCATGCCACCCTTGAAAAATTCACAGTATTCGCTCGGCACTAACGGGCTGATATTAAAAGCCGTTGTGGTCTTTATCGGAATGCCGCTTCCTGTGTCTGCCTGAATGTTGCCATCGCTGTCTATTGGTAGCCACGGCATCTGTTCTCCGTCGCATGGCGCAACTAAACACGAGTCTGCAATGGGGCGGACATCGGGCGACGATAATCTGCGGGCAAAGAAATCATTGAACGAGTGCCAATTGTCGGGCGACTCGTACCAACCGTGCTGCAAACCAAAAAGCGGGTCGGCAGACACTTGTTGTAGATATTCATTGTTCCAACTCTTCTCTGAACTCAGATACAGCCCCCACATTGAGTTATATTGAAGTATCCATTGCGCAATCCGAGGCTCATATTGCAGCGAAGGGAAGACATAGCCTTTGTCTTTTAACTCTTCAAGCGGTTGGTCGAAAAGATAATAGAAATATCCTATTGTCTGATCGATTCGTCTAAACAAAGAAATATTCGTGTCTTTTGTGCCGCTGAAGTTCTCTACTGCTTGCCAAGGCATGGAGGTGATGAAAATATCAAGGAACTTATACAAGTCGTCTAATGTCCTAACAGGATTTGTCGCCATATCAGGATTATGCTCTGCTGCCCGCTCAAGCGAACATAGCATCATCTGACGCAGTTCTGAGTCATTTTCAAGCATGCATCTAAGGCGATATGTGGTAGAATCGTTAGGGAACATTTTGTTTTTTTGTGAAATATAGGTCTGTCGGTCGTAATATCTGGATATCGAAATTTCGAGTTCTCAGATTCCGGAAATCAATCGCAGAGCCATTCTATATTCTTCCTTACTAACCCTGCAAACCGTTCTATGCTCTGCTCTTTATAATGAGTGGCACTATATCGATAGAGCAGAGTGAGTTGTTGTCCATCATAAATCTCAATATCTAATAGCGAATAAGCCAGATGTTCGGAGTCGGGAACGATGACCTCTGCTTCAAAAGGCATCATATCCAGTATCTCTTTGTTTGAAGGCATTGCTAACACATTTACGGCGTAATTCCATCGCTCTGTATTAGGCTTGATAAGAGTATATGGGTATAAATTATGTGCAATGCCCTGTCGCATCTGTGTGCGGATTTGTCTGAAAAGCCCTTCTTTGTTGGTTTGTGCTTCTATTTTTAGTGGGATATCGCGGTGCATACTGCCAAAAATCCGCTGTTCCATAGGCTTTTCTCTGCCTTCGTATGCCCATGTCAATGCCGCCTTGTCGGTGCCGTTATATTGCATGATAGCCATTGCTGCAGCAAGAGAAAATAAGGCAGATACAGAAACAATATACTTTTCTGACACTGCTTGTATCTTTTCACGATAAGCAGAAAAATCTTCTATCTTGATTCCCTCAATCGCTCGTATATGTGAAGACAGTGGTAAGTCCGTTTGGGGATGAACAGGACAAGGGGTGCTAAATTCGCGGTCAAACCATTGACGATGCTTCTCATAAATATCCGATTTCTTATATTCTTCCACCCATTCAAGATAGTCAAGATAATAATCCTTTTCAAGTTCTAATCCTTGGTACGCTCTGCAAATATCTTCCATTAATATCCTGCCGCTTACATTGTCTCCTAAGATGCGGTTGCCACAAATATGAATATCTGTGTAATCTTTTTTATCTTCAAATCTCACAGAATGGAATTGTCCGTTGAGTATATCATCAAATGGTCTGTATGACTGCATGCCTTTGCCGTCAACTCTCATTGAGAACACAGGGTGGTTGCTTAGCGATAAAGTAAAAGCATTCTTAATACTTGCTATGTCGGCAGCGGTTTTGGGTACCCTTAGAGTGAAAATGAAATTATAGATATCAGGTTCTACCTGCATCATGTCCCATACCAACTGAGAATAGGGCAATAAAGGATATTGCTGCATGTTTTGTCCTATGTGTTCTGTTATTTCCAATTTAATGACTGCTTTTGACTAAACTCCAGACTTCTGAGCAGAAAATCACTACATATACCCATGCCATTACGAGCACTGCAGGGTCTATCAACATGTGTGGTAACAAACAAAGTACTATCGACCCTATGCCCAAAATAATCCCATAAGGAACTCCCCAGTATTTGTGCCACCGCCACAATATAAGCGGAAGCGGGTTGAACACAGCAAGTATCAGAAATGCCGAACCGCCTATATGCTTTGACATGATAAATAATATAATCAGTGCAACACCTATTAGTGCTTGAATACTTACCATCGACAGATTCCAATACTTTCCGTATTTACTGAACGACACAGCAATAGTTATGAGCAACAAACATATTGCAAGCAACATAGGTGTAAACCATGGTTCGCTCTCGTCTAACTGCGCACCTTCCACCAAGTCGCCTTTATATGTAGCCAATATGCGCCCTTCTACCTTTGCTTCTTGCCATACCTTTGCAAGATCGGCGGGGACAATCAGTTTCTCGTCTATAGGACATTCATTATCATATCGGCTGTCGGTGAAAACCATACTTGAAAGGCGTATCCATGGGTGATTCTTGAGCGTTTGATAACCTATCTCGCGACGAGTCATCCGCGCAAATTCTGATTCTGTGTTGTATTCAATACGAGTGCCTGCAAGCGCTTGCTTGACATATCTGACCACTGTTATCGCACAACCATATTTATTCAAATCTTGTCTAAGAGTAATACCACCTGTCAGGTGATTATCCATTATCTCCCATAAACGCACTTCTGCTTCTGCGGGTAAATCAAGAAAATACTCATGCACCGAACGGTTCCAACGACGATAATCCTCTAAGTATTCGTCCGTCTTAATGGCAAACATACCCATCTTCGTGTCACCATTGATATAGCGAAATATGTTGTCGTTTACTCTCTCGCCCTCATACGAAAAACAATAGTCTAAACCATAAAAAGGACATTGCAATCTCAAAAATGCATGACCGCTTATGCCCAGAGCATCATCCTGCCAATCCGTTGGGTCGGCTATACACAGACTCGTTATTACAAAGTCTTCTGCCATGCGGTCGGGTTCCTGAGCAACTTGACCATCACCTGTTTGTGCCGTATTCACTTGCTCTGCATTGGCTACTGCACACAAAGCAAACGACAAAAATATAGCCCCAAAAACATATACCTTTCTTGCCATTTTAATATAATTGAAATTCAGTTGCAAAAGTACAACAATTTTTCAAACCGCAAAAATATCGGCTATACACCTCTATCCTCTAAGGCTTCTAAGTAAGTGCTGCTGTCTAAGTTCTCTAAGTCAGCGCAGCGTTCTAAGTCCTCTAAAATAGCGCAGCGTTCTAAGTTCTCAAAAATAGCGCAGCAGTCTAAGTTCTCAAAAATAGCGCAGCAGTCTAATTTCTCTAGCCCTCTAAACCCTCTAAGCCGCACAAAAAATCAGCAGAGCGGGGTAGTGTGTGTAGTAGTGCAGCGATGCAACTTTGTGAGACCCACTCTGCTGATATTTTTTCTCTAGTCCGTCTAGTCTGTATAGTCTATCTAGTCTCTCTAGTCCTTCTAGTCTATCTAGTCTATCTAGTCTATCTAGTCTATCTAGTCTATCTAGTTTCTCTAGTCCGTCTAACTTTCCTTTTCAGGTAAACCGCTATCATTATCAGTATCAAGCATAGCGGCCATTCTCCTACGGGTACATCCTCTCCGACCTCCGAGGCAGGGTCAACCCATCCATGTCCGTTCCAAATCTTTCCTCCCGGTCCCAC
>JAFVDX010000036.1 GCA_017478225.1 Paludibacteraceae bacterium
AGCATTACTATTATTTCATCGTTCGCCAGAAATGTAGGAAGTTTCAATAAGAACCTGGAAATAATAAGTTGAGGTGTCTCATGTAGAGATGCCCATTCCTGTATGTAATAGCAATGCTCATGCAAATTAAGTGTGAGTATTTATTACGGGATCGGGTCTTCCTACATACCTTGGCGAACGGATAAATTGCTCACACTCTTTTTGTCCGTTTGGTGGATTGATAGTATGCAACCAAAACTATCAATCTATGGCAAACCACAACATCAGAGAATTTTTACGCACTAAATGGTGCTATATTGCTGCATTTATAATGCAATTTTGTTTACTTTATGTTCCGCACTTATTATATTTCACAAAACATGATTTAGACAAAACATTTTTGCTAACAAGTTTCATATATCTTATTCCATTGTGCGCATGTTCGTTAGCAATTAAGAATAGATATCTATTCGGCATTATAATACTGATTCTTGCTATTATTTCTATAACAGAAACTATTATGGTTCTGCTCTTTGGTAACTTTATTTCAAGCGGAAATATTGAGGCTGTTTTAATGACCAATACCACTGAAGCCACAGGTTTTATCAGAAATTCTCTTTACACATTATGGTATATTATACCAATGCTCATACTTACAATAGGAATTTGCTATCTACATAATAAACAACCTTATAATCTTAAATTCACATTATTTTGTGCAGTGGCAAGTCTCCTTATCTCTATAGGTTTTGTTGCATATAAGCAATACATACATTATAACAACGAAAACACATTGTTAATCTTTTTCAGAGGGCGTATTCTCAATAGACCACCATACAATATGTTCTTCCAAACAAGGAATCTAATACATAATAGAACATTAAGAAAATATATCAAAGAAGGGGATAATATGAATTTCGGGGCAACTCGAACAGATACTATTGAGCAAAACGAAATATATGTTTTAGCGATTGGTGAATCAATGACATACGACAATCTTTCATTGACAGGTTATCATCGTATAACAACACCGAATTTAGACACTATAAGCAATCTCGTTCTATACGAAGATTATTATGCCGGAGCATATCTAACCCATTACTCTGTCCCACAAATTATTACTCGCGCTACTGCTCATACCTACGACATTAGTTATAAAGAAAAAGGACTAACTTCTGTCTTTCATGAGGCAGAATTTCACTCTGTTGTTATCGCAAACCGAGACAATACATTAGGCGACAAATATTGTAGATATTTAAACAGAGATGCCGATGAAATCTTTATTGCTAAATCCGACAAGGAAATTACAACCATATTTGATTCTATATCAACCAAGCATAAAAAACTATTCTGCATATTACATTTCTGGGGCTGTCATGGTTTTTACAATAACTACGAGCCTGAATTTGATATTTTTAGGCCTAACATAAATTCTGACCCTAATGTAAAAAGCGATAGTCTTTATTATAATGCTTACGACAATACTATACTTTATCAAGATTATCTCTTATCATGTATAATCAATCAAATAAATACACTTAACACAATCTCTACACTTGTATTTTTACCAGACCACGGCGAGTCAGTAACAGAAACGGGAGGATTACATGCAGGTAATTGTATTCCTGAACGCAAAGAATACCATGTTCCATTGGTTATCTGGTATTCGAATGAATATAAAAACAAATTTCATCAAAAAATAGAAAACCTATACAAACATAGTAAGGAGCCGATTAATAGCGACAACATATTCTATAGTGTTTGTGATGAAGCAGAAATACAAATAAAATCGGAATATCAACTTGCAAACTATAGTATATTTTCTGACTCCATACAACCTCACAAGAGGTATGTAATAGTCCCTGACGGAGTTTCAGTTGTTGAAGTAAAATAGCAAAATTAAATACTATGAAACAAATCATAAAGATTTTGTTTGTATTCTGTGTTCTAACAACATCCTGCAAACAAGTTTCTAACTATGAAATTATTGCTCATGCAGGAGGTAGTATTGATGGGCACACATACACCAATTGTCTTGAGGCCGTAAATCATGCGATTGCGTGCGGCATTAATGTGATAGAATTAGATTTGATATTAACTTCAGACAGCGACCTCGTTGCCGCCCATGATTGGAAAATGTTTCATGCAATGACCGGATACGACGGGGATACTGCCGCAATCAAAACAGCAGAATTCAAACAGCGTAAAATATATGGTAAATACACTACCATTACGAAAGATATGATAGATTCTATCATGACTGCGCACCCTGAAATAATATTGATGACCGACAGGATCTCTGATCCCGCTATCTTATCACATTTTGAGCACCGAAATCGCATATTGGTTGAAGCAAAGACGCTGAACGATTACTATACTTTGGATACAATGGGATTCAAACAAATCTTTTATAGCGACTCTCCGCTTTCATACCCCAAAGTGTTGAAGAAGTTGGTTAAAAGGCTTCTTAATATGCCTAATAGTCGAATACCTGCAAACTATACATTTTGTATGCTCGGGCTTGGGATGGGAGATAATACGCCTGCATATTGGTGCGCATACGGGAAGTCGTTCGCTGTTTTTACAGCCGAGAACAAACATGCTGCCGACAGCATAGCAGCATTGGACAAAAGAATCAAATATGTGTATGTAAATAATGTTGAATAGACAACTTGTGTTTACTAATGGAATTCACACATTCATTGTTGCTCTGACTAAACTTTATTTTTCTGCATATTTTCTATACCATTGTATCCATGAGTTGATAAATTCTTCCCATGCAATCCATGCAAATTGGTCAGCATCGGTTATAGACAAGAGCAGATATCTGAAGAGTAGGACTTTGGTTTGTGTTGTGCCCTGCATTTGGTTTGCCACAAGGTTATCTATTCTATATAAGTAGCCCTCTTTACGATAATGTGCTTCGAAGACAGGAGTCCAGTCCAACTGCGGAAGAAACGGATATAACTATCTGTGCAATACATGAACCAGTGGTCTTCTTGTGCCGTAGGTATATGCCCCATGAGTATTTTTTGCATCTGAGCATGGGAGAGCAAAAAATTAATATATATGTTTATTGTACCTTCTGTGGGCATCGGTTGACATTCCCAATCGTCGGCTGTGGCTACACGGGTAGGAGACTGAGATTGAGGTGCTAATCCCATCGCCTCATTAGGGTTGCTCCAAGCATATTGATAAAAATAATATGGATAATTAAGTCCGATTTAGTTTTACATAGTCATCTCCAAAATAAAGTCTCACTGATTTTTTCGTTGTACCAGTATTATTTGTTTTATAATCAATAATATGGCAGTGAGAATCATGATGGCAATGCATGCAATACAAATAGCGTTACCTTTGTGGATGCTATCCGGGTCAAACAAAAATACTACAGTATGCTCGCCGGCAGGCAGATCTATTGCTCTGAGCATATAATTAACTCTATAGTGTTCCGCACTCTTGCCATCTACACTTGCTTTCCAACCGTAGGGATAATAAATTTCGGAGAATACCGCTGTTTTATCTATAAGAGATTTATATCGATAAGTAATTTGTTTTGGAGTATATTCTGTTAACTCAATAAAAGCAGTAGAGTCCGGTGCGGTTTGTTTGAGGTGGTTGGTCTTGACAAAAGTAGTATCTAACACTGCTTCTTTGTGCAAATTGATATGTTTAAGTGCTTCACATTCGCTATTAGCATTGTTTACTTCTATCGTTTTATCTACGAACCATGCATTGCCCATCGCGTATGGATTCTCCACTTCAATTTTTCCTCCACCTTGAGTGGCTACAATGGCGTATTTCATGTTGAGCATATTAAGTACGGGGAATATACTATCTGCATTAATTGGTCTTGCAAACCCATTGGTGGTATATATGGCATTCATTAGTGGCGACATCTCTTTAGATATATGTTCATCTATAAGGTCTTGATATCTTCTTAATTTGGCTGCAGAATAGCCACCGATATTTTTAAGATAATAACTCGTTCGAGCCTCATTGAAGGTATTGGTTGTCAGATTTAAAACCCTGAAATGAGAATCGTCTTGCAGTAGTCGCTTTTCATAGTCTAACATAGCGTACGATTTGTCTCTTTCCTTAACAGAGACAAACATCGAGTTGTTGCAAAATCGTTTATCTACCGGCCACATATCAGCCAAAATCAGTGCTGCCAATATCGCAGCAAATGCTATTGTATGGAATTTCTTTTTCATTATGTACAAGCAGACTGCGGCCGCGGAGAGCAAAATAAATATTAAACTCCGTATGCTGTCGGCTGAGAGCATTGCCGCACGCTCATCCAATATGGCTTGATAAGCAAAGTCGGGTAATTGGCTTTTCAGAGAAGAATCGTATGAAGAACTAAAATCAATAATCGATGAGCCGAAAGTAAAGAAGAATAAACATATTGTTCCTGTTACTGCAAAACTTATTATTGTGGCAATTAAATTTTTACGATTAGTGCGCTCATCGTTTGTCTGGCGGTCTTCAACCAATTTTTCTACTCCCATAAAGGCTAACAGAGGCATGGTAATTTCTGCAACAATGAGTATGCTTTCAACTGCGCGGAACTTGTTGTATTGTGGAAAATAGTTGAAGAAGACCTCCGTAAAGGGCATAAAATGACGCCCCCATGACAGAAGTATTGAAAATATGGTAGCAACTAACAATGCCCATTTATAAGGCCCAGGTACAATGATTAGTGAAAGCAAAAACAAGAAGCAAACGATGGCACCAGCATACACCGGACCTGATGTGAATGGCTTGTCGCCTCGGTAGGTAGGTGCTTGCTCGCAAAATTGTTTGGCTGTTTTCTTTGGCACCCCCTGTTCTGTTAATTCTTTATATAAAACAGATTTTTCACCTACATCATACCCGCTTGCGCCTCCCATAAAATTAGGTATCAACAGGGTCATAGTCTCGTCTATACCATAACTCCACACTGTGGCATAATCCAGATCTAACCCTCCTGTCTTATTTTGCTCATCGGATGATTTCTGCAAGTCGGAATGCCCGCCACGCATGGTCTCTTTGGCATATTCTTGATTGGAAAATACATTCGGACTACCTATACCTATTCCTACTACAAAAGCAAAGGCAAATATAAGGGTAGATACTGCAAGACCCTTCCAGTCTTTGGTTTTGATATATATATATAACTCTGCAAAGAACAACACTCCAATAAGCATACATATATAATATGCCATTTGTGGGTGAATAAAAAATCCCATAGGCACAAAAAGCATAACCAGCAATGCCCCTATCCCATATTGTTTTCTGAATATCAACATGAATCCGACCAGAACTAAGGTCATCCAAGTAATAGACACGCACTTAGCATGATGTTGGGCGGCAATAATCACGAAGAAATATGATGAGAAAGTAATAGCAAATGCTCCGGCGAGGCTAAGCCATTTACCTACTTTGAAAGTGCGAAGCAAACAATAGAATGCTAACAAATAAAAGAGCATCAGTACGGCTGTGTTGCGTGTTCCCCAATAGAAAAACCAATAGAAGGGTGCAAGCAGACGGCGGTTGAGATAGTCAAAACCACCTATCTGGTATGAAGGCATGCCGCTAAACATGGCTCCCGTCCAATAGGTGTCATTGTCACCTGTCTCATCTACATAGCGTTTCACTTCCTGACGAGCAGCATTGGCATTAACATTATCACCCGCATATATTATTTTACCTGACAATGCAGGATAAAAATATATCGCCGACACAATTATAAACACTGCCAATATGATAATTTCAGGCAGATATTGTTTGAAATCTATTTTTTTCATCTTACAAAAGATTTTTAATTTCTTGTAGTTCTTTTCTGATTTGTTGGAGCAAATCAATAGCAGTTTGAGTGGGACTTCGCTTTTGCCCGTCTATAGCCAAACGCTTTTTTACTGCTTCGATAGTCATGTGCTCAGTTTGTCTAAGATACTTGATTCTGTTAATAATATCAATATCTTCCTGACGATAAAACCTTGTGCCTCCCTCATTTTTTTTTGGACTCAGTTGCTTAAAAATACTTTCCCAATAATGCAAGGTAGAAAATGGCAAACCAGTCAGTTGGCTCACTTCTTTAATTGAGTAATATATCTTTTCGCTCTTCATATTTGGGTAATTTATTATCTAAGTATTTTTAATTTCTGATTTATTCGGATATTAGTTGAATTACCTAAGTTGTTCCAACGCTGTAGTTGTTTTACCGAGCAATGATATTTCTTTGCTATTGCGCCGAGTGTATCACCTGATTTTACTTTATAATACGTAATTCCATTTACGCTATACGAGCCGTCAATAGCAGTTTTTTGTGCCATATCGATAACTGCGCGACGAGAATTGATAAGAGTATCAGCACGATGAAGATATATTGTATCTTCGTGTTGAATAAAAGCAGATGTGATTTCTTGTGGCAAACAAAGTGCGTAAGTTTTGCCTCCGGGTAGAATATCCATTTTGTACTGTGGATTCAGTCGCCTCAATTCTTCAATTTTGGCGCCGGTGATTTCTGCTACTTGCAACAAGTGCAGTCGCTTGTTGGTAAGTATGGTATCTGTTGCCATTGCATAATCTGCTTGAGCAGGACATATATTATGTTGTGTGGCAAAATTCATAGCATAATTGGCTGCAATAAAAATTGGTAAGTAAGAGCGTGTCTCTCTTGGCAGATATGGGTATATGTCCCAAAAATCTCGTTTCCCCCCACTTCTATGAATAGCCTTGTTTACATTTCCCGGTCCGCAATTATAAGATGCAATTACTAAATTCCAATCACCATAAATAGCATATAGACTATTAAGGAAGCGGCAGGCAGCATCGGTTGCTTTTATAGGGTCTAATCTCTCATCAACCAAGGAATTGACTTCTAATCCGCAGTTTTTCCCGGTGCGTGGCATAAATTGCCATAATCCGGCTGCACCCATGTGCGAATGAGCCGATGCATTAAGACCGGACTCTATTACAGGAAGATACTTTAACTCATCCGGTAAATTATATTTGCATAGGGTCTCTTCGAATAAAGGAAAATAGTATTCTGATAAACGCAGCAGACGGGCAACTTGTTTTGGTCTACGCCTAACATACATATCTATAAAACCGCGAACGATATTATTATATGGCATCTCAATTATATATGGCAGAGATTTCAACCGTGCTATATATACAGAGTCGGGTAGAGTTGTGGTGTCCTGTGGGGCATCACAAAGTGTGGTATCGAGCCATGATAGCGTATATTCCATCCATCGTTGGTCAAACTCAGTCTGCGTAAATTCCAACGGCTCTGCCGGCAATATATCTAATGTGTCAAGCGATAATGTATCTACAGCAGATAAAACGCTGTCTTGTTCTTGCGCATTTGTAGTCAAGAACATTGAATATAAGAAAACAAGAATATAAATAGTTTTTTTCATTAGAAATTGATTGCTACATGAATATCTGTGGAGCGATTATTAAGATGGTCATAATGAATCTGTGGCTCCACTTTCATACTTAAATCAGGTGATATATCAAAATCGTACAACTCAGCGTCAACAAAAGCATCAATAAGCGAGAGAGCATACACCAGCACAGTTGCCACAATAGATATATCTCTATAGCGCCTATAACTATTTTGTGCATTTTTCAGCACATTGGTATAATTTTCTTTTCCTCCCATTCTGTCAACAGTATAGCCGTCTGGCAGTATGGCTATATAACTCTTACTCGGATCGTCTGGCGAGAAATTAGGGTCAGTTAGGATGTCTCGATAGGCTGTTTTATAGTCTTGATAGGTGTTGTTGTTGAATGTAATGGCGTAAGCACAACCCATAAATCCACCATATAAGATGGGTAATTTCCAGTATGACCTGTTGTATATTTGTCCTGCTCCCGGCAGTATTGCTCCTAACCATACTGCTCGGGATGATATCGGTCGCCAATAATAATCTTTTTGCTGCATAACGGGTAAGTCTTCTTGCCGAACAAGCGAGTCTTTGGGGTCTTTGAACTCATAATAGTCGCTTGAGTGAACCCATGTGCCATCATCAGCATCATTTGTCTTTTGGGCATGTATAGAAAAAACAAACGCCCATAAAGACATAATGGTTAATATGCCTGTTTTATAATTCAATTATTATTGATTTTGCTAATAAGAAGGTTTAACTCTTCTACATTCTTATAGTGAATGGTTATTTTGCCTTTGCCTTTGTCGTTTTGATCGATTTGTACTTTCAGACCTAATTGGTCAGCAAGACTATTTTGTAAATTTAAGATATCAGTGCTTTGGGTTTTCTTAGGGGCAGGCAAATTCTTTTGATTTTCTTCTCCTTGTGCTGCCAATTCCTCAACTTTTCTTACTGATAAACCTTCGGCGATGATTTTTTTATATAATTGGAGCAGTTGCTCTGTTGACTTAGCGGCAAGCAGTGCTCTGGCATGCCCCATGTCAATGAGTTTCTCTTTCACACCGAGTTGTACTTCAGCCGGTAATTTCAGAAGCCTAAGATAATTGGCAATGGTTGCGCGCTTCTTGCCTACTCTCTCGGACATCTGCTCTTGTGTGAGTGAGTAATCTTCCATCAACCGTTGATATGCTAATGCTATCTCTATAGCATCCAAATCCTCTCGCTGGATATTCTCTATAAGAGCCATTTCCATTACCTGCTCGTCTTTGGCTGTGCGTATATATGCAGGAATCGTTTTGAGGCCTGCTAATTTGGCGGCACGAAAACGACGCTCACCTGCAATTATCAGATAATGGTCGTCGTCCTCTCTACGCAGCGTAATGGGAGATATCACACCATGCTCTTTTATAGAACTCGCTAATTCGCTTAATGCCTCTTCGTCAAAATTTCTTCGGGGTTGGTTCGGGTTGGCACTTATTTTACTAAGTTCAATCTCGTTGATGGATGATGAGCCTGCGGTCCTTACCTCTGAGGTGTCTATGAGCGCATCCAAACCTCTTCCTAAACCGGTGCGTGGTTTCATAATTATTTAAGTTGTTTGAGTGATTGTAATTATCTATTCATAAGTTCATTGGCCAACTCTCTATAGTTTTGAGCGCCTTTCGATTGTGGGTCGTATGTCATAACAGACATACCATGTGACGGAGCCTCTGACAGACGCACATTTCTTGCTATGACAGTATTAAAAGCAAGGGTCTGGAAATGTCTGCGTACTTCTTCATAAACCTGATTGGCGAGCCTTAAGCGATTGTCGTACATCGTTAGCAAGAAACCCTCAATTTGTAAATTAGGATTGAGTTTCGACTTGATAATTTTGATAGTGTTAAGCAATTTGCTTATTCCCTCTAAAGCAAAATACTCACATTGAACAGGAATAATCACTGAATCGCTTGCTGTTAAGCAATTTACCGTGATTACCCCTAACGAAGGCGAGCAATCTATCAATATATAGTCGTAAGAATTTGCTACGGGCTTCAATAAATTTTTAAGAAGCAACTCTCTGTTTTCCATGTTAATCATCTCTATCTCTGCTCCTATCAAGTCGATATGTGAAGGCAATACAAAGAGGTCCTTCTGATAGGTTTTTTGGATGGCATTCTTTGCCGGAACCTGATTGACCATACATTCGTATATTGTATTTTCTACTTTTCGTATGTCAATTCCTAATCCCGAAGATGCATTTGCTTGCGGGTCTGCGTCCACCAGCAGTACTTTTTTGCCTGCTTGGGCTAATGCAGCCGATAAATTGATAGCTGTTGTGGTCTTACCCACACCGCCTTTTTGATTGGCTATACTTATTATCTTTGTCATATTTGGTTGTTTATATGTTCTTTAGTTTTTATATGTGTTATATCTTTTTTATAATTTCTTCCGCACTTATTTGTTTGCAAAGAAAATTTCCGAACTTGCATCTTTCTTTGCCATGAATAGTACAAGGACGGCAAGACAGATTGCGCTCTATTATATCTTTTTCGTTTTGCTTCCATGCGCTAAAACCTGCCGATTTATGAGTGCCGCACCATATACTGATGGTTCTCAACCCCACTAATGATGCCAAATGCTGATTGGCGCTATCCATACATATCATAACATCTAATTGGCGCATTAGTTCTAATTCCTCCGACATCGAAAGTGTCCCGGCAACACTTTCCGTCTTCTTATAAATACTTGCCCACTGACGAAGCATTTCACATTCTACTTCTCCCGCCCCAAATAAAAATACTTGTGTATTATTGTTTTTCGTTAAGCGTTCGATTAACTCTTTCATTATTTGGTATGGCATCGTGTTAGTCTTGTGTTTAGCAAATGGAGCAATGCCAATCCATCGACCTTCGTTTTTTCCAAATTGTTTAATTATAGTTTCTCTTGCCGCTTCGTTTATTTTTAATGACCTGAAAGTATTGTCAGTTTTAAGCCCCGCTTTTATAAAAGCATCTCTATACCTCTCTACCTCAGGCTTTAATATACTTGATTTTGTGGCACCCCTTAAGCAAAGCAATAACTTATGTATTCTATTTGGCTGTACACTAACAACTTTTGCGCCTGACATTCTAAAAAGAAAGCGGAGCAGATGAGTGTGAAAAATATCTTGAAGATCAATAACTACATCTATCTTGTATTGCTTTTTTAATAGTAAATACAAATGTTTATTATCACGGATTTGTTTTAATCCCTCAAAAGCAACTATCTTAACATTATCCATTCCATAGAACAGATCTTCAAGTCGTTTGTGGCATACTACAATAAATTGGTCATCAGGATAATTCTCCGATAACGAGGCAATTAAGGGGACCATCATTGCAACATTGCCCAAACTTGAATATCGTAAAATAAGGTAGGTCATATTAAGCGGGCAAAGTTACAAAAATAGGCAGACATACACAAATTTTTACTTTACTTTGAAAAAAGTTAAAAATAGATTTGCACAATTAAAAAAGTTGTCGTACCTTTGCACCCGCTTTTAAGAGATATGCGCTTTTATTAAGGGTTAACCTTGAATTTGTTTCAGAAGTACATTATTTTATAAGCAATAAATGTTGGTGCCATAGCTCAGTTGGTAGAGCAAAGGACTGAAAATCATTGTGTCCCTGGTTCGATTCCCGGTGGCACCACAGAAAAACAAATGATTACAAAAAAACAAGTGATTATTGAAATCACTTGTTTTTTTTTGTGCTATTATAAGTTGACTATACAAGTTTCTTTAACAATGCTTTCATATCAACAGCCTTACCTATTATTTGTGGTAAGTCATTGATGCTAACTCTCTCTTGTTGCATAGTATCGCGATGGCGAATCGTTACACAACTATCGTTGAGAGTGTCGTGGTCGATTGTGATGCAGAATGGGGTGCCGATAGCGTCCTGACGGCGGTAGCGTTTCCCGATACTATCTTTTTCGTCGTATGTAGTTTTGAAACTGAATTTTAGCATATCCATCACTTCTCTTGCTTTTTCAGGCAGTCCGTCTTTCTTCACAAGAGGCATAACGCATGCTTTAACAGGTGCAAGAACTGGTGGTAAGGAAAGTACTACTCTGCTGTCGCCTCCCTCTAATTGTTCTTCTTTATATGCCGAGCACATCACGCTGAGGAACATTCTGTCCACACCTATACTTGTTTCGATAACAAAGGGAGTGTATGATTGATTCAGTTCGGGGTCGAAATACTCAATTTTCTTTCCGCTGTATTTTGCATGTTGTGAGAGGTCAAAGTTAGTACGAGAGTGGATACCTTCTACTTCCTTAAAACCAAAAGGCATAAGGAACTCGATATCAGTTGCGGCATTGGCATAGTGTGCTAACTTATCGTGATCGTGGAAACGATATTTCTCATCGCCTAATCCGAGCGCTTTATGCCAACGCAGACGGAATTGTTTCCAATGTTCAAACCACTCCAACTCGCTTCCGGGACGAACAAAGAACTGCATTTCCATTTGCTCAAATTCTCTCATACGGAAGACAAACTGACGCGCAACTATCTCGTTTCTAAAGGCCTTACCAATTTGTGCTATACCAAAAGGTATTTTCATCCTACCCGTTTTTTGCACATTCAAGAAATTAACGAATATTCCTTGTGCAGTTTCCGGGCGGAGATAGATTTTCATTGCTCCATCTGCAGTGCTACCCATTTCTGTTTGGAACATAAGGTTGAATTGTCTCACATCTGTCCAATTGCGGGTGCCGCTTATAGGGCATACAATCTCTTCGTCTAAGATGATTTGCTTGAGTTCTTGCAAGTCATTATCGTTCATGGCTTTTGCATATCTTGCATGCAAGTTCTCGCGCTTTTCTATATGTTCTTTTACCCGTTCATTGGTTTGCTTGAACATCTCTTCGTCAAACGAGTCGCCAAATCTCTTGCGTGCTTTTGCACATTCTTTTTCTATCTTTTCATCGTATTTGGCTATTTGATCTTCAATCAGTACATCAGCGCGATATCGTTTTTTAGAATCACGATTGTCAATCAATGGGTCATTGAAAGCATCTACATGCCCTGACGCTTTCCATGTAGTAGGGTGCATAAAAATAGCCGCATCAATACCTACGATGTTTTCGTGGAGCAATGTCATTGCTTGCCACCAGTATTGCTTGATGTTATTTTTAAGTTCCACACCGTTTTGACCATAGTCATAAACTGCACCTAAACCATCATATATCTCGCTCGAAGGAAATACAAATCCGTATTCCTTACAGTGAGCCACTAACTTCTTGAAAACTTCTTCTTGAGTTGCCATAGTATATTAATTATTTAGATTTCTTTGTTCTATTTGCGGTTTTCTTACCCGTTGGCTCGCTCTTGGCAATAATTTCTTTACAAGCCTTTTCTGTTAGGCTCTGAGCGTCTGTCCCTTTGGGTATTTTATAGTTGTTGTTGCCTTGTTTGATGTATGGTCCAAACCTCCCGTTGAGTACGCTGATATCACCAAATTCGTGTATAGGTAGTGCTGCTTGCCGTTTCTTTTCTATTATCGAAATGGCTTCGTCAAGGGTTAAATGAAGTGGATCTTGAGTCTTAGGAATGGAAAAATACTCATTATCCATTTTTACATAAGGTCCAAATTTGCCATTATTCACAACAAGTTCCTTGCCTTCATATTCTCCTATTGAATATGGGTATGGGGTGTCAAAGAGTTCTAACGCCTCTTCTAATGTAATAGTGTAAATAGATTGATCTTTTTTCAATGAAGCAAAGAGCGGTTTTTCGCTGTCTGAGGCATAACCAATTTGTATGCATGGTCCTCTTCTGCCTATTTTTGCAATAACGGGTTTGTCTGTTTTAGGGTCTTTGCCGAGTTCCCTGCCTTCTAATCTGCCTTTATCTACATTATCTATCAGTGGATGGAATGTATGATAAAAATTATCAACTGTTTCTACCCATTCTTTTTTGCCTTCTGCTATATCATCAAAGGATTGTTCGGCTTGGGCTGTGAAATCGTAATTGAGAATTTGTGGAAATTGTTGTACAAGGAAATCGTTAACTACCAGTCCTAAATCAGTTGGAAGCAATTTTTGCGAGTCGGCTCCAAAGGTTTCAGATTTAGTTTTTTCTGTCAGTTTATTATTTTTTAGAGTAATAAGTGTATAGTCTCGCTTTGCTCCTGCTTTGCTGCCTCTTTCTACATATCCTCTTTGCTGTATGGTGTCAATTATGGTAGCATAGGTTGACGGACGACCTATACCTAACTCTTCCATCTTCTTTACGAGTGAGGCTTCGGTGTATCTGTATGGCGCTTTTGTAAATGACTGTTGCGCAACAATTTCTTTGTAGTTGAGTTCTGAGTTCTGATGGAACGATGGAAGTATGGAGTTGTTATCTTCTTGTTCGTCGTCGGTGGATTGTATATATAATTTCATAAAACCGTCGAATGTAATAACCTCTCCGTTTGCCACAAACATGTATTTATTCTCTTGCTTAGTGCCAACCTCTATCTTTGTTTGTTGCAACTCCGCATCAGCCATTTGTGAAGCGACGGTTCGTTTCCAAATCAATTCATACAAGCGTTTTTCGTCTTCTGTATTGCCGGCCGATGGTTGGTCGATATATGTTGGTCTTATAGCCTCGTGTGCTTCTTGGGCTCCTTTACTCGATGTGTGGAATTGTCGTGCTTTGTGATATTCATCTCCCCACATTTGTGTTATTGCCTTTTTTGCAGCACCTAATGCCAATGTGGACAAATTCACAGAGTCGGTACGCATATAAGTTATTCGTCCCTCTTCATAGAGCGATTGTGCTAATCGCATAGTTTTTGCGACAGGGAAATGCAGTTTTCTTGCTGCTTCTTGTTGAAGTGAGGAGGTAGTGAATGGCGGTGCCGGTGAGCGATGTGCAGGCTTGGTTTGAACCGAGTGAATATAAAATTCTCCCTGCTTGCATAATTCTAAGAAATCCAATGCTTCTTCTTTTGTTGAGAAATGGTGATTGAGTTCAGTCTTTAATTGTGCTGCTTCACCATTTTCGGCCACTCCTTCAAAAAGCGCTGTAATCCTATAGGAAGCAGTAGGGTGGAAGTCTTCCACTTCTCTTTCACGATCAACAATAAGTCTCACTGCCACCGACTGAACTCTACCTGCAGACAGACCTGGCATTAGTTTCTTCCACAATACGGGTGATAGTTCAAAACCTACTATTCTGTCTAATACTCGTCGAGCCTGCTGAGCGTTTACAAGGTTATAGTCAATATCTCTTGGGTGTTCAATAGCGTCGAGAATTGCGTTCTTGGTTATCTCATGGAAAACTATTCGTTTTGTGTTTTCCGACTTGAGTTTAAGTACTTCTTTCAAGTGCCATGCAATAGCCTCTCCTTCGCGGTCCTCATCACTTGCAAGCCACACGGTCTCTGCTGCTTTCGATTCTTTTTTTAGTTCGTCTATAAGATGTTTCTTCTTTGGGTCTGTGGCATAATGGGGAGCATAGTTGTTGCTGAAATCTATGCCCATGCTATTTTTGCCAATGCCTTCGATATCTCTAATATGTCCCTGTGAAGATAGTACATGGAAATCTTTGCCAAGAAACTTCTCTATAGTCTTGGCTTTTGCGGGTGACTCTACTATTACTAAATTTTTACTCATTATAAGTCTTTGCTATTTCACAATTACTTAAGGTAACTTCTAAAAATTCTATTAAAGCGTATAGTCCTCAAATAATCAAAAATTAACATAAAAGTGGAAATTTTTAGAAGTTCCCTTAATTTACTTAGCGTAGTTGATTGCTCTTGTCTCGCGTATAACGGTGATTTTAACCTGACCTGGATAAGTCATCTCGTCTTGTATTCGTTTAGCCAAATCAAACGAGAGTAGTTCTGTGTCCTTATCGGTCATCTTGTCGGCACCTACTATCACGCGCAATTCTCTACCTGCTTGTATCGCATAGGTCTTAATAACTCCCGGATAACTCAATGCTAAATTCTCCAAGTCATTGAGTCGCTTGATGTATGCCTCAACTATTTCTCGTCTTGCTCCCGGTCTTGCACCGCTTATAGCATCGCATGCTTGTACAATAGGCGCAAGCATCGTTTCCATTTCTATTTCATCATGGTGTGCTCCAACGGCATTGCATATATCTGGCTTTTCTCCGTATTGTTGACATATTTGCATACCATAGAGTGCGTGTGGTGTCTCAGGATTTTCCTCCGGCACCTTACCTATATCATGCAGCAAACCGGCACGGCGTGCTTTCTTAGGATTCAGTCCTAATTCAGCAGCCATCGTGGCACAAAGATTGGCTGTCTCGCGGGCATGCTGAAGCAGGTTCTGACCGTATGAAGAACGATATTTCATCCTTCCTACCATCTTCACTAATTCAGGGTGTAAACCATGAATACCTAAGTCAATACAAGTGCGTTTACCGGTTTCTATAATTTCCTCTTCTACTTGTTTTTGCACTTTAGCCACCACTTCTTCGATTCTTGCAGGGTGTATTCTTCCGTCAGTTACCAACTGATGCAGGGCTAAACGGGCTATTTCTCGGCGTACAGGGTCGAATGCAGAAAGGACAATAGCATCGGGTGTGTCATCCACTACAAATTCCACACCTGTGGCAGCCTCTAATGCTCTTATGTTTCGTCCTTCGCGTCCTATCACTCTACCTTTCATTTCGTCGTTCTCCAAGTGGAAAACACTGGCGGAATTTTCTACTGCAGCCTCTGTGGCTGTGCGTTGTATGGTTTGAATGATAATCTTCTTTGCCTCTTTATTGGCTGTCATGCGGGCATCTTCCATAATGTCGTTGATATACGCCATCGCATTGGTTTGAGCCTCGTCTTTAAGCGATTGTACGAGTTGCGCCTTGGCTTCTTCGGCCGACAAACCGCTGATAGTTTCTAACTGTTGTTGTGCTTGGCGATGAAGTTTCTCCGTCTCTTTCTCTTTGAACTCTACGGCAGTCTTCTGCTGCTCAAGTTGCTGCTTTTGTTGAGTTACCTCGTTCTGTTGACGAGCCACCTCGCTCTGCTTTTGTGAGAGTTGTTGCTCTCGTTGGCGCAAACGATTATCAGTATCTTGTTGTTTTTGTTGCTGTTGGCGAACCATATTGTCGTGCTCAAGTTTAAGTTGTATAAACTTTTCTTTTGCCTCAACAATTTTGTTCTTTTTTATTACTTCTGCCTCTTCTTTGGCTTTGTTTATAATGCCGCCTGCCGTGTATTTCATTATTAGGAATGAAAGCAAGGCTCCTAAAAGTAATGCGGCTATTGCTATAAGAATAATATAAATTATTGACATATAAATGTATTTTTATGGTTAGTTGTTTTCTTTTTTAGTCTGAAGATTATCTTCTATTTGTTGGTTGAGTTCTTTGATTTTTTCCAGTATCGGTTTTAAGTCTTTGCCTCGTTTGTCTGATTGTAAGTCCACTGCAATTTCCAAAGCGGTATATACCCATAGTTTAGTTATGGGCACATCAGGCCTGTTTTGAGCATATTTTTTATATGTTTCGTTGAGCAGAGTTGCGGCTCGACGATAGAGCGCTTCTTCTTCTCTGTCAACCATAAGGTGAAGTTCGTAGCAGTCGATTACTAATTTGATATGTTGTTTTGTTGTAATCAATGTGCGGGTGTGTTTTCTGTGAGTTGCGCCATAGTGCGGTCAACCAATTCTATTAGTCGGTTAATTCTGCGTTTAGCCACAGCCTTATCTCCCTCGCCTATTCCTGCCATGGCATTAGCCGTTTGCAAAGTCCTATTTTGTTTTTTTAGTTTTGCTAATTCCTCGTGAGTGCGTATCAATTCTTCGCGCTGATTTTCAATAGTCAAGCGGAGGGAATGATTTTCCTCCGCTAAACTATTCTTATCTCGTATCAGTTGAGTAAGATTCGCTTCAAATTGCTGAAGCAACTCTTCCATTTGTAGCCATTATTAGAAACTATATCCGATACCTACACCAAGTACTGACTTGAATTGTACGCGTTCTGCCAATAAACCGTCTTTGTTGGCAACCAAGGTTCCGTTGTAGTATTTAAGAGAAGTAGAGAGAGTAACATTCAATACTTTCAAGAACTGATATGATATTGCCACATCCCAATCTACATCAAAGTTACCAAAACGACGATTCATATCTTGATATTTGAAATAGTGGTCTGCTACGCTATATCCATCAACAGTCTCGAAGTTACTTTTTCTTGTTGCTGCATTTTCATAACTTGCAAGTTCGGTCTTGTCCCATGCGTATGGTGTAAACAAACCAAGAGTAGTGCTCAATGTGAGTTCTTTGTACTTATAAGCCACACCTGCTTTCAAACTCAAACCAAATTCTGCACGGAAATTCCTGAATTTCTTATCTCCGTTCTCATACTTGTATGTAGCATAACGAGTTTGCAAGTCTGTACGAACATCCTGACCATTAGCCTTCAGCGTCTGATAAGTTGCGTCCCAAATTTGATTCTCAGTCTCGTATAATGCTTGAGCCAAGGTCTTTTCTATATCTGTAAGTCCTTCTGCCTCTAATGCCTCTTTATACGGGGCCATATAAGCCTCTTTACTATACTTCTCGTTCCATTTGTTGGAAATATATGCTGTGGTTATACGACCTGCAATAGGTGACAAATAAATCGAGAAATCAGCACCATTAACCGATTTCTTCCAATCGATACCAACTGAGATGTCTGTGTATGAAGGAGCCAACCACTTGCTTATCATCGGGTTGTATCCTGATACATAATCTCTTCCTATTGCATATTGGCTCTGGAAACTTCCAAGCACGGTCAAGTAAAAATTCTTATGAAATTCCCAACCAAACTTGGTGCTGAATTTCAAGTTATCACTTGATTTTTGGAAGGGGTCCTCGTCTTGTTGTATCCAAGTGATTCCATAATCTGTGTCAAGGTTCGACTCCCAAGCAATCGCATCTTTGTGGTACAATAAATGCAATTTGGCAAAAGCAACACCATTGACATTGTTTTTACCACCCGCAGCCCAGTTAACAAGGCCTGTAGCGGCACCATTCAAGCCCACTACACCGTCAAATTTCCATGCCTTCTCACCGGTATCTACCTTCTTCAAGTCGGCAACTGCCGTCTGGGCTGCACTTGCATTGCCCTCAACAGTGGCCTTGTCAACATCTTGAGCATTCAAACTATATGCATTCAGCATCAATGCTGCTAAAAGTAAATTTTTGATTTTCATTGCTTTTATATTTATTTGTTATTATTGTTTTCCGCTTGCAAAGATATGCTTTTTTTCTCACATACAAAAATAAGCACTCGTCTGCTACACTAACATTACGCCTAATTCATCCTACTTATACTGAAATTTAGCAGATCAATCATGGCTTTTTTGATCTCGCTTGGCTCAAAAATATCCAATATGTCAATCGCTTGCCTACGATGCTCCTCTATTTTCTGTTTAGTGTATCGAATGCCATCGTATCTGAGCACAAATGACTTAATGTCTTGCTCTGCCTTAAATCGCTTCTCATTTGAAGCCTTTTTATCTTGCAGCACCACAATGGCTTGTTTTATATCTTCTATCTCATGTGATGGCGCTCTTTTTATGCTGATAATCAATGGTAAAGTTATTTTTCCCTCTTCTATATCATGCATTGTAGGCTTGCCTAATTCATCCGAGTCAGAGAAATCTAATATGTCATCCTGCATTTGGAAACACATACCTAAATGTTCTCCAAATATGCTCATTGCCGCTTCTTGGCGTTCGGTGGCCCCTGCGCTGGCAGCACCTGCCTTGCAACATGCAGCAAACAACGATGCAGTCTTGCCCGATATAATCTCAAAATATTCTTTTTCAGTGGTATTACCCGCTATGTCGGTCGTATCGCTACCTCGTTTTTCGGTGCCTAAACTCATCAGTTCGCCATTGGCTAACGCCTTACCTACTTGAGCAACTATCGACATTATCTTTACACTCCTCAACTGAGAAACAATCTCCAAAGTTTTAGAGAGAATATAGTCACCAACCAATACTGCCACTTTGTTCCCCCACATATTATTTACTGACGGCAGACCCCTCCTTATTGGAGATTCGTCCACTACATCGTCATGCACCAATGTCGCTGTATGCATCAGTTCAAGGGCTGTGGCGGCAAGCAAAGTCTTGTTGGTTATTTGGCGACAAATGGCTGCAGCAAGCAAAACAAGAGTAGGGCGTAGTTGCTTGCCCTTATGAGTAGTAATAAGCGAAAATACATCACTCAGCAAACGATTATCGCTCACCACCGCCTTGGCAAAAGTCTTCTCATAATTCCCGAAGTCCTCCGCTATTGGTTTCCGTATGTCTTCGATACTCACCATTACAAGCCGCAAAGGTACAATGAATTTGTGATATGGCAAAATTAAACACTAAACCCTTATTCAAATTTGCCGTAGAAAATTATTCTTTGGGATATCTGAATAAGAATATTCCGTAACCAACTAACAAAAATAGGCATTTGAATATAATAAAACTCCATAAATAAAAGGGAATGTACTATAGACACTCCCTTTAATTTAGTATTTAAGCAACATCTTATGAGAAGGTGATATATAATGTTATCACACCTGCTACATTACCATCCGCGGTCTTGATTGTGATAGTAACTTCATGTGTATTGCCGTCAATGAGTTCGTCAATATTGGTAAAGCGGATAATATACGAGTTCTGCAAAGCACCTGTTACAGGCAAGTCTGATAATGTGATTCCTGAGAAATCACTATTAACAAATAACTTTGTGCCACCCGTATATTCAGCCATTTTCCATGGCAAATCATGACTACCCTCTGATTCGTTAGCCCATTGCTCTGCATCTACTCCGTCGCTATAAACATTATGAATAGTACCCATATAAGGTTGCCAATTATTTAGTAACCAAGAAGTACGGAATTTGTCTATACCTAAATAGTAATTAGGCTCATCAGTAAAATTGACATAAACTCTCGTTGCACCACTGCGGAAATTGAAATGATCATTAGCAAAATGGAATGCCGCCATACCGCACTCATCCATACCTCCACCATTGTAGTAGTTTGGCGCATCTGCCGCAAGGGTCTGTGCGTTATTTCCTTCAAAGTGATATGTACGATAGGTGCCTGTTGAGTATTCAAGGAAAGTAGATAAAGTAGTGGCATCTGTTACATCCAAACCACCGGTAATCTCTCCGTCATATCCTACTACACCGAATTTAATATCAACACCCGACTGCGAAAGCAAGTTGCTCCATGTGAGAATACCTTCAGCAATAGCATCGGCTTCTTCTGACATCGAACCGGAGTTGTCCACAAGGAAAATCAAGTCTGCTTTTGTGGTCGCACCCTGCTGCGCGCTCAGATTCTCCACTGAAATACCCTTAGGTACTCCCTCAACCTCTACCCAAACATTTTGTTGACTTGAGTTGGTGCCGAATAGTTGCAGATATTCACCTGTTACAGGATCCATCACACCTGTCATATCCAATTGTATTACTACCTCGCCTTCCTCTGTGGTTACACTACTTGTGATACCAGGAAGAACTACATTGGGAGTTACTTGTGGATTCGGGTCTGCATCGTCATCAGCAGGAATGGTTGACACAACTTGAGCGCCATTTCCCGAATTGCTTCCACCGCCACCTCCGTTGTTATTTCCCGCAGGCGACTCAGGATAACCAATAACACCTGAATTGGGATTACATGCCGCAAGCAACAATGATAATGCTGCTATATAACTTATTCTTTTCATAATAGTTTAATTTATTTGTTTGATAATTTTCGTATAGCACTTGCAGTCGGCTCAACCGGCTCAAATGTGTTCGAGCCTTCTATTGCCATTTCCGGGGTAATCTCAAATGTAAGTATTGGCTCAACATCTACATAATTACTTCCTTCGTTAGTCGCACCTACAGGGAATGTCTTATAAGCCGGATTAGTCTGGTCGGCAATATTCAATATCTCACCATTGTAAAATACTGTGACAATACAATTGGTTGGAATCGAAGTATCGCAGTTGCTATACATAAGAGCATATACCTTGTATGTGCCAGCCTCTATTGTCGCTCCGTCTTGATAATAGATATTTTCGTTGTTTACCCCGTCAATTGTACATCCTGCATTGGAGTCTATGTCCAAAAAGCCGCCATTACTGCTCCTTCGATTGCCAAAAAAGATATGTCCACCATTAGGCTCTAACAAATGTAAGTCAACATCTTTTTCATTATCAAATGATAAACTGATTTGTAACAACCCCGAACCGGCAGCCTTTACTTCAACAGGTGCTTGAGTCGCTTCTCCTACCTGACCGTCGCTCGTAACTATGGCTATGATAATAACCAGATTCTCAAAATTCATGTCCGAACTGATTACCAACACGAAGTGCCATTCATTACCCTCACCTTGCTCTGGAGTAATAACATAATATCCGTCAATGCCTTCTGCACCAACATAAATCTGATGAGGACCAATGTCTGTTGTATATGATACATACAAACTACCACCATTAAGCACCCAGTTGTTTGCCGAAAAATTCGACAATGGCAACTGAGCCGTTGATTCAGGAAACTCACCAGGTACCGCTGTCGCCGAAGGTAATACAAATATATCTGTTATACTTGTACTTGGCGTAGGTGTCGGCGTAGGTGTCGGTGTCGGTGAAGAACCTCCCGCAGGGCTCGGCGGAAAACCGATAACACCTGAATTAGGATTACAACTCAATAGTGCAAATATGGCCAATGAATATATAAATATTCGTTTCATTGTATATTGTTTTAGTTAAGGTTTAGAAATAAAATGCCATATAAAGGTTTGCACCGATATTATCTACATTAAAGTCGAGTCCGCTTTGCATAGGTCTGTTAAATACATACACCTCTTGTCTTTGCATAGTAAGAGTATTGAAGCCTTCAAATTTGCTTATGCTATTAGGAGTAAAATAATAGTCAACTATCAAGTTTACATTAGCACCTATTGCAAATTTTCTTGCTACAAACCACTCAACACCTACTTGTGCGTACGCACCTACCATGTGTGTACCTTTGTTGGTATAATGGCTCAAAAGACGGCTGTTAGGTATCATCTGTGTTGAGTATGTGGCAGGGGGCGTGCCGAAATTGGCTGTAGTAGGATTCTGATTAGCCTCTGTTATCTGATTGGCGTATTGATAAGTATCGCGGTTGATGCCTTGATAACCATATATAATACCACCACCAAATACACCTTGTACCTTTCTCTTTCCTACACGATAATCAACTCCTATGGCAAATGTACCACTCAAATCCTGATGCTTGTGTATGTCCACAAGTTGCATCATACTATTTGGATTGATCATCATCGCAGCATCATCCTGAACATACGCACGCTCTGTCCTAAGAGATGTACGCAAACCTATGTTTGCACGAATTTCCAAATTGTCGGTTACCATGTATGATCCCATAATACTTACTATCGGGAGACCGAAATTCTTTACTGCTCCTTGTGAGCCCAAACCGCTACCCGACAAAGCATTAAGACCATTGGTGGTTGAACCGTTGAAAGCATTACCCAAAAAACTGGTTAAGGGGTCAACCGAAAAACCTACCGACCAATCGCCTGCTTGAGGCAGCCACTCCTCCGGACTGAATTGCTTCTTCACATTGTCCTCTTCCTGAGCAAACAACGGAAGGCAAAACACTATCAAAAGTGGTAAAATAAATAACTTTTTCATAATAGTTCGGAATTAGGAATTAGTAGTTTTCAGGATAAGGATTCTCTGGTGATGACGGATAATATCTCTCTCCATAATTTTCATCGTCTGAATAAATGCAAAAGTTATAAACTGTTCCGTCATTGTTCCAATAGATGCGCTCGCCATCTTTGTAGTCCGCATCACTTCCTAAACCAAGTATCGCAGGCTCTTCAAAGAAAGTAATCTCACCCGAAGCACCACCCATGTACATCTCTGTCAATTGGTGCTTGCCTTTGTATGCATCGTTTGCTGAAAGAGCATCGGTAATAGTCTTGAAATTATATTCTACTGTCAAGTCGTCTTGTGTCTGCCAACGATCTTTGTCGCTGTTGTAGTACCAATGCTCAAAACCCTTCTTCTCGTATGGAAGAGCCTCTATCTTAATATTAACAGTAGCCTGGTCGGTCAAATCCCAAGAAGAACGCTTCGGCAAGTTGAACGTAATTCCATAATAACCATTTGAACCGATTTCCGATGGCTCTATCTTTGCCTTAATCTGTGTACCCTCACCGTTAGTAAGAGTTAAAAGAAGAGTAGTGGAAGCCGCTACTTTTGCCCAAGCAAATTTTGTGTATTCACCTGATGTCTTTGTAGCCTCTTCTACTGCTGCGTATGCCCAACCATACAACTCCATAGGATATGTACCGGTCAACTCACCCTCAGTTACAGGAACCAATGATACAATGGCAGGCAAAATGTACTTATCACCACTATACAAACTCTTGCCTACATTCACACTCTTCTGATAATCTACCTTCACAGTCTCTACATTGTTTTGGAACAATGCACCATACTCCAATGCCTCTGTACTGCTGATTTCAATATGGTCAATACTCAAACCTTGAGAACCAACAGGTATCTCAATAGTGAATTGGCATTGACCATTTTCTACCTTTGCCGTACCTGGCCATAACTTCATACCCTTTGCCTCGCCCGAAGCATCATAATTATCAGCATAAGCAGTGTAAGCCATGATCTTTAATTTTGCAGGGTCGGCAGCCTCTATAACCTGACTTACTACACCTGCAGCATCTGCTACATAGCCTTTGTCAATCTTTACAATACCTTGAACGACGGCCTTGTTAGGGATGTCTTCAAAATTAAACTCCGATTGTTGCGGAACGCAGCCTACAAATGCAAGAACAGCAAGGGCTGCCAAATAGTAGATTTTTTTCATAAATAAAATCTTAATAGTTAATAAATTAAATTAGTTGATATGATAGTTTTATTTAACTCAATATCATCAGGCAAAACCTTATCGACTAATAAAATAAATGGTTTGGGCTTGTAAAATAACTATTTATTTTTCACATAAATTAGCGTGCAAAGGTATATATAAAAATAATATTAAAACATTTTGTAAAAAGAAGAAGGTTATTTGCTAATATTTTGCATGTAATTCGAAATCCTATTTACAAAATATAAAGTATATATCTTTCTATGTTATTATTGTGAAGTGGTTTATAAACAATAGTTTATCTGCGTGTGGTTCAACTTAAAGGGACCTTTATTTTGACCCAACACACAGATGTTAATACCACGCGGCAAAGGTAGTATAAATTATTTAATTATCAAAAATAAATTTGGGTCAAAATAAAGGTCCCCTTTTTTTGACCCAAGAAAATATCTATCTCAAAATGGCATTTTACCTATTCCTCTAAAGCAGCGCAGCATTCTAAGTTCTCTAAAATATCTAAGTTCTCTAAAGCAGCGCAGCGTTCTAAATCCTCTATATTTAGACAAAAATTATTTGTCTATTCGATTAATTTGATATACCTTTGTGCCCGAGTTAACAAAATAGGATAATGACATCTGATATAATTACAAAACAAGAACTCTCGGCTTACGCCAATCTGCTTCGAAAATCACAATCGGTATGTATCCTGACACACATGTCGCCGGACGGTGATGCTATGGGTAGCGCACTCGCTATGTGGCATTACTTGCAAACTATTGGCATACCAACCGTTGCTGTGTGCGTGCCAAACGAATTTCCGTCGTTCCTCAAGTGGATGCCCGCCGCATCACAAGTGTTGATATATGACGACAAGGCAGAAGAATGTCAGACTATTATCCAAAATGCTGACCTACTACTCTGTCTCGATTTCAACGACTTGAAAAGAATCGGCAAAATGGGGGAAATCGCGGCTCAATCCAAAGCCAAGAAAATGATTATTGACCACCACCTCTTTCCTGCCGATTTCGCCGATGTTACTATCTCTTACCCCCAATCGCCTTCTACTTGCGAACTCGTATTCCGACTTATTTGCCGATTAGGAGATTTCCAAAACATCACACAGCCAATAGCAGAGTGCATCTATACAGGCATGATGACCGACACCGGCAACTTCTCCTTCAATTCCAATTATGTCGATACATATCAAATCATCGCGGAATTAGTCAAGTTGGGAGTTGATAAAGATGCTATATATAATAAGGTGTTCAATACATATAGTGCCGACCGAATGCGACTTATGGGATATTGCCTTTACAAAAAAATGAAAATATATCCCGAACAACACACAGCACTCATCGCCCTCACGCGAAAAGAATTATATATGTTTAACTTCCAATCAGGCGATGCCGAAGGACTCGTTAATCTTCCCCTACAAATACATGATGTGTATTATTCGGTATTCATGAGAGCCGACAAAGATAAAATCAAAATATCTTTCCGCTCGCAAGGCGACAGACCCGTTAACGAATTTGCGTCCGAGTTTTTCAACGGAGGTGGACATAAGAACGCTGCCGGAGGCGAGAGCTATGACTCTGTGGCTAATACCGTAAAGAAATTCGAAGACCACTTTAAGGATTATTTTAATAAATAACTAAACTCTCCCATACAAGAGATAATGAAAATCCAATTGTTAGTAATTTTGGGTAATTTTTGACCAAACAAAAAAAACGCAGTTTTTCGTTTAATTCGCTTAATCAGAACACTCAAAATAGTTCGTAGATGAAAATTGATGCCTCTCTGGTATCTGATATGTGAAACTTTAATAATTAACTACTATGGATATATTAAACCAAATGATTGAGCGCGCCAAAGCCAATCAACAACGAATAGTACTTCCCGAAGGCGACGAACCTCGAACCTTGGAAGCAGCCGATATCGTCTTAAAAGAAGGAATCGCTCAGTTGATTCTTCTCGGTAATCCCAAAAAAATTCTCTCAATGGCTAAAGAGAAAGGATATGAGCATATAAGCAAGGCGCAAATAATCGACCCGCAAACAGATGCGCGCATGCCTGAGTATGCACACCTGCTTTATGAACTGCGCAAGAAAAAAGGCATGACCGAAGAAGAAGCCGCTAAAAAAGCACAAGACCCACTCTATTTAGGATGTCTTATGATTAAAAACGGAGATGCTGACGGCGAAGTGGCTGGAGCACGCGGCACTACAGCAGATACTATACGACCCGCTTTCCAAATCTTGAAAACACGACCCGGAGTAGGAATCGTAAGCGGTGCATTCCTTATGTTTACACCTGCAAAAGAATTGGGAGAACAAGGATTCCTCGTTTTTGCTGATTGCGCCGTCAATCCTTGCCCAGATGCACAAGAACTGGCTCAAATAGCAATATCCACAGCACAAACAGCACGATCATTGGCGCAAATCGAACCACGAGTGGCTATGCTCTCCTTCTCTACCAAAGGCAGCGCAAAACATGAGTTGATAGATAAAGTTACAGAAGCGACACGCATCGCTCACGAACTCGAACCTAACCTCCAACTTGACGGAGAATTACAAGCAGATGCTGCACTCATAGAAAAAGTAGGAGCACTCAAAGCACCCAACAGCCCCGTTGCCGGCAAAGCCAATGTGCTCGTATTCCCCGACCTTCAAGCAGGTAATATAGGATACAAACTCGTAGAACGATTCTCCGGCGCTAATGCAATCGGACCTATCCTACAAGGTATTGCTGCACCCGTCAACGACCTCTCAAGAGGATGCAAAGTACAAGATATCGTTACTATGATAACTATTACCGCTAACCAAGCAATCAAATCATAATCACATTCTAAAGCATAACTATAGTTGATATTACATATCTGTATTATAATGATGAGGGTGTGCCTAAATAGGCATGCCCTCGTTTTTATTTTGCCCAATATCACCTATAATGACTCAAAAATGATAATTCTTGGCAAAAAAATCAATCATCATTGATTTATTACACGACCATATCTTTCTTGAAAATTATAACAAAATACACTAAAAATCAAATAAAAATACAGCAAGTGTTGTGAGATTAAAATATTTTACATACCTTTGCACGCTCTTTGGGCTTATTGTGCCCGCTTGAGTAATTAACTAATAAATAATAAATTAACAATTAACAGTAAGTTACAATGCCTACAATTTCACAATTGGTTAGAAAAGGAAGAGCAGAACTTCAAGACAAAAGTAAGTCACCTGCACTCGACAGTTGCCCACAACGTCGTGGTGTTTGCGTGCGCGTTTACACAACTACTCCTAAAAAGCCTAATTCGGCTATGCGTAAAGTTGCCCGTGTGCGTCTGACAAACCAAAAAGAAGTTAATGCTTATATCCCCGGCGAAGGACATAACTTGCAAGAGCACAGCATCGTAATGGTTCGTGGCGGCCGTGTTAAAGACCTTCCAGGTGTTCGTTATCACGTAGTTCGTGGTACACTCGATACCGCTGGCGTGGCTAACCGCCTCCAAAGACGCTCAAAATATGGTGCTAAGCGTCCTAAAGCCAAGAAGTAATAAAAGAAAAGAGAATCTTTAGCACACTTAAATAATAAGACTATAAGATTCCTGACTTTTAATCTTCTATTCACTTTTTTAACTAATGCAGGTTGCGCACCTGCACAGATGATTAACAGGGTTGAAGGTTGAGTACTCCCTAATGAGGAGGAAGACCATGACAACCAACGAAGATTCTAAACAAAATCTTCAATTAAAAAACACATTAATAACAATGAGAAAAGCAAAACCAAAGAAACGTGTGATCCTTCCGGATCCGGTTTATGGAGAGGTGATGGTTGCTAAATTTGTAAATCACCTTATGCTCGATGGTAAAAAGAATACCGCCTATGGCGTGTTCTATACCTGTCTTGAAGTTGTTGGTCAGAAAATGAAGAGCGAAGAAAAGGCTCCTCTCGAAATCTGGAAACAAGCACTCGCTAACATCACTCCTACCGTTGAGGTTAAGAGCCGTCGTATCGGTGGTGCTACCTTCCAAGTGCCGACTGAAATCCGTGCTGACCGCAAAGAGTCCATCTCTATGAAAAATATGATCAACTTCGCTCGTAAACGCGGTGGTCATTCAATGGCTGAAAAATTAGCAGCAGAGATAATGGACGCTTACAACAACCAAGGTGGAGCATTCAAACGCAAAGAAGATATGCACCGCATGGCAGAAGCAAACCGTGCTTTCGCACACTTCCGCTTCTAAAACACTATTTCCTTTCTCCTTCATTCCGAAGGAGAAAGGAAATAATTATTTATTTTCAACTCAAGGTATTAGAAAGTTAAGATTACAAGTAAAATGGCAAAACACGATTTGAAATATAATAGGAATATCGGTATCATGGCTCACATCGATGCCGGTAAGACTACTACTTCAGAGCGTATATTGTTCTACACCGGACTCACACACAAAATTGGTGAGGTGCACGACGGTGCTGCAACAATGGACTGGATGGAGCAGGAACAAGAGCGTGGTATCACTATCACTTCTGCTGCCACCACTACGTATTGGAATTATAGAGGTGAAAAATATAAAATCAATTTGATTGACACTCCGGGTCACGTCGATTTCACCGTTGAGGTAGAACGCTCACTCCGTATTCTCGATGGAGCAGTGGCAGCATTCTGCGCCGTTGGTGGCGTAGAGCCTCAATCAGAAACAGTTTGGCGTCAAGCCGATAAATATAAAGTACCCCGTATAGGATATGTAAACAAAATGGACCGCTCAGGTGCCGACTTCTTCGAAGTAGTAAGACAAGTCAAAGATGTACTTGGAGCAACCCCATGCCCTATACAAATACCGGTCGGTGCAGAAGAGACATTCAAAGGGGTTGTGGACCTCGTTAAAATGAAGGCCATCATCTGGCACGACGAAACAATGGGTGCTGAGTATGTAGAAGAAGAAATTCCGGCTGACTTGCTCGCTGAAGCACAAGAATGGAGAGACAAAATGCTCGAGACATGCGCAGAGTTCGACGATGTGGTGATGGAAAAATATTTCGACGACCCATCATCCATCACTGAAGACGAAATACGCGCCGCTATCCGCAAAGGTACCCTCGAACTGAAAATCTATCCAATGATTTGCGGCTCATCCTTCAAGAACAAAGGCGTGCAAACTATGCTCGATGCCGTATGCGCTTACCTCCCATCACCCGTTGATACGGAAGTAATAGAAGGCGTTGACCCGCGCAACGACAAAACTATCACACGCAAACCTGATGAAAACGAACCGCTTTGCGCACTCGCTTTCAAAATAGCAACCGACCCCTATGTCGGACGACTCTGCTATTTCCGCGTCTATTCTGGTAAGTTAGAAGCAGGCTCTTATGTGTATAACACACGTTCAGGAAAGAAAGAGCGTATCTCGCGTATCTTCCAAATGCACTCCAACCACCAAAATCCCGTCGAGGTAATCGCTGCAGGCGATATAGGCGCAGGAGTCGGATTCAAAGATATACGCACCGGTGATACCCTCTGCTCCGAAGATTATCCTATTACACTCGAATCAATCGAATTCCCCGCACCTGTCATTGGTATCTCAGTTGAACCTAAGAGTCAAAAAGACTTAGACAGACTGGGCGTAGGACTCGCTAAACTCGCCGAGGAAGACCCAACCTTCACCGTCAAAACCGATGAACAAACAGGTCAAACCGTTATCTCAGGTATGGGCGAGTTGCACCTCGAAATCATTATCGACCGCCTGCGCCGCGAATTCCATGTCGAATGTAACCAAGGACGCCCACAAGTGGCATACCGCGAGGCTATCACTCAACCAGTCGAACTCCGCGAGACATATAAGAAACAATCAGGTGGACGCGGTAAGTATGCCGACATGATCGTAAGAGTTGAACCGGTGGACGAAGGATTCGAAGGTAGTCTGCAATTCGTTGATATAGTTAAAGGCGGTAATATTCCAAAAGAATACATACCCGCTATACAAAAAGGCTTTGAGAGTGCAATGAAAAATGGTGTGCTCGCAGGATTCCCCGTCGATAAACTCAAAGTTACTGTCATCGATGGCTCATACCACCCCGTGGACTCAGACCAACTCTCGTTTGAGATATGCGCACAAATCGCCTTTAAAAACGCATGCGCTAAAGCAAAACCCGTTCTCATGGAGCCTATCATGAAAATAGAAGTCGTTACTCCGGAAGAATCTATGGGTGATGTAATAGGCGACTTGAACAAACGACGCGGACAAGTAGAAGGTATGGAAACCGCACGCACCGGAGCACGCATCGTCAAAGCAAAAGTGCCATTGAGCGAGATGTTCGGATATGTTACCGCTCTCCGTACTATCACTTCCGGACGCGCTACAAGCAGTATGGAATTCTCACACTACGCTCCTGTAAGTTCTGCTATCGCTAAAGCAGTACTCACTGAAGCAGGTGGACGAGCCGACCTGGTATAAAACAAACGAGTAAGCGGCGAGAAGCTTAGCAAATGACTCTTAAACTTCACCTCTTACCCATAATAATAACTAATAATAATTTAACAAAATGAGTCAAAAAATTCGTATCAAACTGAAAAGTTACGACCACAATCTCGTTGATAAATCAGCCGAGAAAATCGTAAAGACAGTTAAAGCAACCGGTGCTGTTGTTAGCGGACCCGTGCCACTTCCAACTCACAAACGCATTTTTACAGTTAACCGCTCTACTTTCGTTAATAAGAAAAGTCGTGAGCAGTTCGAACTCTCTTCCTACAAACGTCTTATCGACATCTATTCATCCAACGCTAAGACCGTGGAAGCCCTCATGAAACTCGAACTCGCAAGCGGTGTAAATGTAGAAATCAAAGTATAAATCAATCCTGATTGCTTCCATAACTTTATATATTATAAGGTCTATGGCGAGAGTAATCAGAAATAATTAACATTTTAATTCCAAAAAAATGGCTGGATTATTAGGTAAAAAAATCGGAATGACTTCCGTTTTCAGTGCCGATGGTAAAAATATCCCATGCACTGTTATTGAGGCAGGTCCTTGCGTTGTTACCCAATTAAAAACCGTAGAGAAAGACGGTTATGAGGCTGTTCAAGTGGGTTTCCAACCTAAAAAAGAGAAACACACCAACAAAGCCGAAATGGGACACTTTAAGGCTGCCGGCGTTCAACCAATGGCTCACCTCGCTGAGTTCGATGGATTCGACAAAGAACTTAAACTCGGTGACACACTCACAGTTGAACTCTTCCAAGAAAATACCTTCGTCGATGTAATCGGTACATCCAAAGGTAAAGGTTTCCAAGGCGTCGTAAAAAGACATGGATTTGGTGGCGTAGGCCAACAAACTCACGGTCAGGACGACCGACTCAGAGCACCAGGTTCTGTAGGCGCTTCTTCTTACCCAAGCCGCGTATTCCCAGGTATGCGCATGGCAGGACGTATGGGAGGTGACCGCGTTACAGTTCAAAACCTTCAAGTCCTCAAAGTAATCCCTGAGTACAACCTACTACTCGTAAAAGGTAGCGTACCAGGCGCAAAGAATAGTTTAGTAATCATTAACAAGTAAAAAGTATGGAACTCAGTGTATTAAATATGAAAGGTGAGCAAACCGGTAAGAAAGTTGCTCTCAATGATGCCGTATTCGGAATTGAGCCTAACAACCATGCTATATACTTGGATGTTAAGCAATTCTTGGCTAACCAAAGACAAGGTACTCATAAGTCTAAACAACGCTCCGAAATAGCCGGTTCAACACGCAAACTCGGACGCCAAAAAGGCGGTGGCGGCGCTCGCCCAGGCGATATCAAATCTCCTGTACGCGTCGGTGGTGGTCGTATATTCGGTCCCGTACCACGCTCATACGACTTCAAACTCAATAAAAAAGTAAAACAACTCGCTCGCAAATCAGCTCTCTCTTTGCGCGCTTCACAAGACCAAATTATTGTGCTTGATCAACTCAATTTCGAAGCTCCTAAAACCAAACAAATGGTCGCTCTGCTCGAAAATTTGAAAATTTCTGATAAAAAAGCACTTATTATTTTGCCAGTTCAAAATAATTTCGTAATTTTGTCCGCTCAAAACCTGCAAAAGGCTAAAGTCGTAACTGCAAGTGAGCTAAATACTTATATTATTATGAACTCGAACGTGCTCGTTCTTACCGAAGAATCTGTACACGCAATCGAGCAAATTTTTAACGCTTAAAGGAGGTTATAAAGTTATGGCAATTATTATTAAACCAATCGTCACCGAGAAAATGACCGGCCTTGGCGAAAAACTTAATCGTTACGGCTTCAGAGTAGAGCGCACTGCTAACAAAGTGCAAATCAAAAAAGCCGTAGAAGAAATGTATAATGTTCAAGTAGTGGCTGTAAATACTGCAGTAGTCGCTCCGAAACTTAAGTCTCGTTACACTAAAAGCGGCATAGTTGAAGGTAAGACCAATGCATATAAAAAAGCAATCGTTACTTTGGCAGAAGGTGAAACAATTGATTTCTATAGCAATATCTAATCGATTTAGTAGCAATCAAATAGTTAAAAACAGAATATAAATTAAAATGGCTGTACGCAAATTAAAGCCCACAACACCGGGGCAAAGACACAAAATTATTGGCGCGTTCGAGACGATTACTAAGAGCGCACCAGAAAAATCCCTTGTGTTCGGACTTCGCAAAACCGGCGGACGTAATAACACCGGTAAAGAGACCATGAGGTACATCGGCGGAGGACACAAGAGAAAATTCAGAGTAATTGATTTTAAACGCAACAAAGACGGTGTTCCGGCTACAGTAAAAGCAATCGAATACGACCCTAATCGCTCGGCTCGTATCGCACTTCTTTATTACTTAGACGGTGAGAAGCGTTACATTCTTGCTCCTAACGGATTGCAAGTAGGTCAAAAAGTTATTTCCGGCGCAGATGTTGCTCCCGAAGTAGGTAATGCTCTGCCTATGCAGAATATACCTCTGGGTACCTTGATTCATAATATCGAATTAAGACCAGGTCAAGGAGCTGCTCTCGTTCGTTCAGCAGGCGTGTTCGCACAACTTACATCTCGCGAAGACAAATACGCTATCGTTAAATTACCTTCAGGAGAACTCCGCAAAATCCTTGCTGCATGCAAGGCAACTGTTGGTGTGGTCGGTAATTCTGACCATGCTCTTGAGAAATCAGGTAAGGCCGGTCGTAGCCGTTGGCTCGGTCGTCGTCCAAGAGTTCGTGGCGTAGCAATGAACCCTGTAGATCACCCAATGGGTGGTGGTGAAGGACGCGCAAGTGGTGGACATCCACGCTCACGCAAAGGCTTGCTGGCTAAGGGTTACAAGACTCGTACGCCTAAAAAGCAATCTAATAAGTACATAATCGAAAGAAGAAAGAAGTAACCTATTAAATTAAAGAAATTATGAGTCGTTCACTGAAAAAAGGACCTTTCATCAGTTTGAAGTTAGAGAAAAAAATTCTCGACATGAATGAAAGTGGCAAAAAGACCGTTGTCAAAACATGGAGTCGTGCCAGTATGATTTCTCCTGATTTTGTAGGTCACACAATTGCAGTTCACAATGGTAATAAGTTTATCCCTGTTTATGTAACAGAGAACATGGTAGGACATAAGTTGGGCGAATTCGCTCCTACACGCACCTTCCGTGGTCACTCGGGTAACCGCAAGTAATCCATTGTAAAACTAATTTAATAATCAAGTAAATTTTTAAAACAATGGGTGCAAGAAAACATAACACTGCTGAAGCGAGAAAAGAGGCTCAAAAAAGTCTTTATTTCGCAAAACTTAATAATGTACCGACATCTCCACGAAAAATGCGCTTAGTAGCAGACATGATCCGTGGTATGGAAGTCAATCGTGCATTAGGCGCTTTGCATTTCTCTACCAAAGAGGCTTCTCGCAAACTCGAAAAACTCTTGAAATCTGCTATCTCTAACTGGGAACAAAAAACAGGTAAAAAAGCAGATCAAGAAACTCTTTATGTAACCAAAATTTCTGTGGATGGAGGTATGATGCTCAAACGCTTACAAACCGCTCCTCAAGGTCGTGGCTATCGCATTCGCAAACGCTCCAATCACATAACAATATTTGTAGATACAAAAAATACTAACCAAGAAAATTAATTCACAATGGGACAGAAAATTAATCCAATTAGTAACCGCCTCGGTATCGTCCGCGGATGGGACAGCAACTGGTTCGGCGGAAACAAATACGGAGATACATTGCTCGAAGACAGCAAAATCAGAGAGTATCTGAACACCCGTTTGGCTGAGGCTAGTATTTCTCGTATCGTTATCGAAAGAACTCTGAAACTTGTTACTGTAACGGTCTGCACTGCTCGCCCCGGTTTTATTATCGGAAAGGGTGGACAAGAGGTTGACAAACTTAAAGAGGAATTAAAGAAAATCACCAAAAAAGATGTACAAATCAACATCTTTGAGGTAAAACGTCCTGAATTGGATGCAGTTATCGTAGCAACTAAAATCGCTAAACAACTTGAAGGTAAAATCGCTTACCGTCGCGCCGTTAAACAAGCAATCGCTTCTACAATGCGCATGGGAGCAGAAGGTATCAAAGTTCAAGTTAGCGGACGATTGAATGGTGCCGAGATGGCTCGCAAAGAAATGTACAAAGAAGGACGTACACCACTTCACACTCTACGTGCCGACATTGACTATTGCCATGTTGGCGCTCTCACCAAAGTAGGAATGATAGGCGTAAAGGTTTGGATCTGCCGTGGAGAAGTCTATGGCAAGAAAGATCTCGCTCCTCAATTCTCACAAAAACAAGAAGGTAGAGGTGAAAGGCGTGGTGGCGAAAGACGCGAACGCCGTGACGGCGAAAAACGCGGTTTCCGCAAAAACAATAAGTAAGTTTAACCTATCAGATGCTTAAGTAATTATGTTACAACCGAAAAAAACTAAATTCCGCCGTTCACAAAAAGGCCGCATCAAAGGAAATGCACAAAGAGGCAACGAATTGGCGTTCGGCTCATTCGGTATCAAAAGCCTCGGTACAATCTGGCTTACCGGTCGTCAAATCGAAGCCGCTCGTGTGGCAGTAACCCGTTATATGCAGCGTCAAGGACAAGTTTGGATCAGAGTGTTCCCGGATAAACCTATCACCAAAAAACCTCTCGATGTTCGTATGGGTAAAGGTAAAGGTGCGCCCGAAGGATTCGTTGTTCCACTCGCACCAGGACGCATCATCTTCGAAGTAGATGGAGTTCCATACGATGTGGCTAAAGAAGCACTTCGTTTGGCTGCACAAAAACTTCCTATCACAACCAAATTTGTGGTTCGTAGAGACTATGACCCAACACAGAATGTATAATTTTCCTAAAATGTAAGGTAAAATGAAAATAAGCGAAATTAAAGAATTAACTAACGCTGAGATTCAAGAAAGACTTGCTACCGAAAAAGAACAATTGGTACGAATGAAATTGAATCATAGCATTTCTCCGCTCGACAATCCCTTGCAGATTAGGGAGGCTCGCAAAACTATTGCTCGACTTATGACCGAGTTGCGTAGCCGTGAGTTGGCAGAACAAAACAAGTAAAACAGCAATAAAGATGGAAACAAGAAATCTAAGAAAAGAGCGTGTGGGAGTTGTTACCAGCGACAAGATGGATAAGACCATCACAGTTGCTGTTCGTTGGAAAGAAAAACACCCCATCTATGGTAAGTTTGTCAACAAGACAAAGAAATTCCATGTTCATGATGAAAAAAATGAGTGCGGAGTAGGTGATACAGTCCGTATCATGGAAACCCGTCCCCTCAGCAAAACAGTTCGTTGGCGTTTAACACAAATTATCGAAAGGGCTAAGTAATATGATACAACAAGAATCCAGACTTACAGTAGCGGATAACTCCGGGGCTAAAGAAGCACTCTGCATCCGCGTATTGGGAGGAACAAAGAAACGTTATGCTACCCTTGGAGATACAATTGTAGTTGCAGTTAAAGGCGTTATTCCTTCATCTGAAATGAAAGACGGCACTGTTAGCCGCGCAATTGTTGTCAGAGTCAAAAAAGAAGTACGCCGCCAAGATGGTAGCTACATCCGTTTCGATGACAACGCATGTGTCCTCATTAACAATGCAGGAGAGTTACGCGGTAGCCGTATCTTCGGCCCCGTCGCCAGAGAACTCCGTCAAACTAACATGAAAATAATTTCTCTTGCACCAGAAGTGCTCTAAATAAATTACAGAAATGGCAAAGTTACATATCAAAAAGGGTGACATCGTCTATGTGAATGCAGGCGCTTCTAAGGGTAAAACCGGTCGAGTACTCGAAGTACTCGTTGACAAGCAGCGTGCAATAGTAGAGGGCGTAAATATGGTCTCAAAGAGTACCAAACCCAATGCAAAAAATCCGCAAGGCGGAATAGTTAAACAAGAAGCACCTATCCATATTTCAAATCTCAACCCCGTGGAAGACGGTAAACCCGTCCGCATCGGAAGAATATTGAAGGATGGGAAACTCGTTCGAGTAAGTAAAAAATCAGGAAAGGAACTTTAATGATGAATACTGCAAGTTTGAAAAAAGACTATCAGGAAAGGATTGTTCCTCAACTGATGAAAGAGTTTGGATACACTACTGTTATGCAGTGCCCTAAACTCGAGAAAATCGTTTTGAATCAGGGACTCGGTGAAGCCGTTGCTGATAAGAAAATTATTGATGTGGCACAACAAGAAATGACTATCATTTCAGGACAAAAGGCTGTCGCTACACTCAGTAAAAAAGATATCAGTAACTTCAAAGTCCGCAAAAGAATGCCTATAGGGGTTCGCGTTACACTTCGTGGTGAACGCATGTACGAATTCTTGGAGCGTCTCGTTAGAGTAGCTCTCCCTCGTATCCGTGACTTCAAAGGTATCAATAATAAAATGGACGGAAGAGGTAACTATACTTTAGGTATTACCGAACAAATTATCTTCCCTGAAATTAATATCGACAACATCACGAAGTTGCTGGGTATGAATATCACTTTCGTTACTACAGCCAAAACTGACGAAGAAGGTTTTGCATTGCTCCGTGAATTTGGTTTACCCTTCAAAAAATAAGAGTTATGGCAAAAGTTAGTATGGTAGCACGCGAGGTAAAGCGTCAAGCGTTGGTTAAAAGATACGCTGCAAAACGCGCTCAACTCTTGAAAGATGGTGATTACGAAGGCTTACAAAACCTGCCTAAAAATGCAAGTCCGGTTCGCCTACATAATCGTTGCAAAATCACCGGACGTCCGAAGGGTTATATGCGTCAATTCGGTCTGAGCCGTATTCAATTCCGTGAGATGGCATCCAAAGGCCTAATCCCAGGAGTTAAGAAGGCCAGCTGGTAAAAATGATTTCTAAGGCACCTCTCAATGAGGAGCCTTGGAAATTACAATTAAAGAAAATCGGCTGCATAGAGGTAGCGATTAAACATAACATAATTTAAATATTGTCCCGGAAGGCGGGATTAATTTAGAAACATGACAGATCCAATCGCAGATTACCTGACTCGTGTCAGGAATGCAATCAAAGCAGGTCACCGCGTGGTTGAAATACCTGCTTCGAATCTGAAAAAAGAGATCACTCGCATCTTGTTTGAGAAAGGATACATCCTCTCGTACAAGTTTGTTGAAGATGGTCCACAAGGCACTATTAAGATTGCCTTGAAGTATGATCCGGTTAACAAAGTTAGCGCGATCAAGAGTTTACAACGTGTATCAACACCTGGTTTGAGACAGTATGTTGGCTATCGTGAGATGCCACGTGTACTAAATGGCTTAGGTATTGCTATCCTCTCTACATCTAAGGGAGTGATGACCAATAAAGAAGCCCTCGGACAAAAACTCGGTGGTGAGGTTATTTGTTACATATATTAAAAAAGGAGGTACAGAATGTCAAGAATTGGTAAATTACCTGTACATATCCCTGCAGGTGTAACAGTAACATTGAAAGACAATGTGGTCTCAGTAAAAGGACCCAAAGGCGAGTTGTGTCAGGAAATCGATCCCGCTATTACAGTTACTATTGATGGTGCTGAAATACATGTAACTCGTCCTAATGACGACAAAGAAATGCGCTCAAAACATGGCCTATATCGCGCTTTGATACACAATATGGTTGTTGGCGTAAGCGAAGGCTATAAGAAAACCTTAGAGTTGGTAGGTGTTGGTTATCGTGTTGAAGCACAAGGTCAAATACTTAATTTCTCACTTGGCTACACTCACCCTATCTATCTCCAATTACCCAAAGAAGTAAAAGTTGAAACCAAGAGCGAACGCAACCAGAATCCTCTTGTTATGCTTGAGTGTGCCGACAAGCAATTGCTTGGACAAATTTGCGCAAAAATCCGTAGTTTCCGTAAGCCTGAACCTTATAAAGGCAAAGGTATTAAGTTCCAAGGTGAAGTGCTTCGTCGTAAGGCTGGTAAGTCGGCTGGTAAATAAATGAAAGGTTAAGATTATGAATCAAAAAATAGAAAGAAGACTCAGAATCAAGGCTCACATCCGTACCACGGTGTTTGGTACAGCAGAGCGTCCTCGTTTGAGCGTATTCCGCAGCAACAGCCAGATTTACGCACAAGTGATTAATGACGAAAAAGGCATTACTCTTGCTTCAGCCTCGTCATTGAAAATAAAGGATAAAATTACTAAGAGCGAGAAAGCCGCGTTGGTCGGAAAAGAAATTGCTCAGGCCGCTAAAAAAGCTGGTGTAGAAGCAGTAGTATTTGATCGAAATGGCTACCTCTATCATGGTCGTGTTAAACAATTGGCCGATGCAGCACGCGAAGCCGGACTTAAATTCTAAACAATTATGGTAAACAATATGAATCGTGTGAACAACATAGGCGATATCGAACTTAAAGATCGCCTTGTAGCCGTTAATCGCGTAACTAAAGTTACTAAAGGTGGACGTACATTCACTTTCGCTGCCATAGTTGTTGTTGGTAACGAAAACGGCATTGTCGGATGGGGACTCGGTAAAGCAGGTGAAGTAACAGCTGCTATTCAAAAAGGTACTGAAGCTGCTAAGAAAAATCTCGTAAAAGTTCCTGTATTGAAAGGTACTATACCTCATGAACAATATGCTAAATTCGGTGGAGCAAGAGTCTATCTGCAGCCCGCAAGCCATGGTACCGGAGTAAAAGCCGGTGGCGCTATGCGTGCAGTGCTCGAATCTGTTGGAGTAACCGATGTGCTCGCTAAAAGCAAAGGCTCGTCTAACCCTCACAACTTGGTAAAAGCTACTATACTTGCACTCACTGAAATGCGTGACGCTAATACCGTTGCACAAAATCGTGGCGTCGAATTAGATGTAGTATATAACGGTTAATAATGGAGATATAATTATGGCAACAATTAAAATTCAACAAGTTCGTAGCATCATCAAATGCCCGAAAGTACAGAAGCAGACTATGGCTGCTCTCGGTCTAAAAAAAATGAATGCCATTGTTGAGCATGAGGCAACTCCGGCTGTGCTTGGTATGGTAGAAAAAGTTAAACACTTGGTAAAAGTGATTGACTAATTGTATAATACAAATAACTGACTAATTGATTATGGAACTCAATAATTTAACTCCTGCAGCAGGTTCGGTAAAGACAGCAAAACGCATTGGACGTGGAGCCGGTTCAGGTTTGGGTGGCACAAGTACTCGTGGACACAAAGGTGCTAAATCCCGTTCAGGATACTCAAAGAAAATCGGTTTTGAAGGTGGTCAAATGCCAATACAACGCCGTCTGCCTAAATATGGTTTCAAAAATATCAATAGAGTAGAGTATAAAGCCATCAACCTCGATGTACTTGAAGCACTCGCTCAAAATGGTATCCAAAAAATCGGACTCAAAGAACTTCATGACGCAGGATTCATTAGCAAAAACGCTAAAGTTAAAATTCTCGGTAGAGGTGAATTGAAATCTAAACTCACAGTCGAAGCTAACGCTTTCTCTAATTCAGCACAACAAGCTATCGTTGCTGCAGGCGGTGAGGCTGTAAAACTATAAAAATTCAGAAGTTTGAGGAGACTAACCTCGAACTTCTGAAAAAATAGTACAATTATGAAGAAATTTTTTGAAACATGTAAAAACATTTGGAAGATTGAAGACCTCCGTATCAGATTGCTTACAACTCTCTTGTTTGTACTCATCTATCGATTCGGATCCTTCGTTATACTTCCCGGTGTTAATCCCGATGCATTAAGTGCTTTGCATGCTCAAACAGCAGGCGGACTGCTCGCATTGTTGGATATGTTCTCTGGTGGTGCATTCTCCAATGCTTCCATTTTCGCTTTAGGTATTATGCCATACATCTCTGCAAGTATTATCATACAATTGCTCACCATGGCTGTACCTTACTTCCAAAAAATGTCTCGCGAAGGTGAAAGCGGAAGAATGAAAATGAACCAGATAACAAGGTATCTTACTGTTGCTATTCTACTTTTCCAGGGACCAAGTTATTTGGTTAACCTCTCTGTACAAATGGCACAAGCAGGACAACCACTTGCTATTGGTTTCAACTGGTTTACAATCAGTTCTACTATCCTTCTATGTGCAGGATCTATGTTCGTAATGTGGCTCGGCGAACGAATCACTGATAAAGGTGTTGGTAACGGAATATCATTCATCATCTTAATCGGTATTATTGCACGATTCCCGGGTGCTCTTGTGCAAGAATTCTCCTCAAGACTCGGAGACGCAGGTGGTGGACTTATGGTCTTTCTTGCTGAAATCGTCCTCCTACTCGTAGTATTTATGGCTGCTATAGCTCTCGTACAAGGAGTACGCAAAATTCCAGTGCAATATGCAAAACGCATTGTTGGTAATAAACAGTATGGTGGTGTTAGACAATATATACCTCTCAAAGTAAATGCTGCTAATGTTATGCCTATCATTTTTGCTCAGGCAATTATGTTTATCCCTATCAGCATCGTTGGATTCTCAGCATCTGAAAGTGCAGGAGCGTTCGTAAGAGCATTCATGGACAATACCGGATTCTGGTATAATTTTGTGTTTGCAATCCTTATTATTCTCTTTACCTATTTCTATACTGCCATCATTATCAATCCACAACAAATGGCAGAAGATTTGAAAAGAAATAACGGATTTATCCCTGGGGTAAAACCAGGTAAGAAAACGGCCGACTATATCGACACAATCATGTCGCGTATTACATTGCCAGGCTCCATATTCTTGGCTGTAGTTGCTATCTTGCCTGCATTCGCAAGAATCGCTGGTGTTAGCCAAGGATTCGCTCAATTTTTCGGTGGTACATCACTCCTCATTATGGTAGGTGTTATCCTCGATACACTGCAACAAATCGAAAGTCACCTGCTGATGCGACACTACGACGGATTCTTTGACTCTGGCATGAGAATTAAAGGTAGAGCAGGAGCAATGGCTTATTAATACTTAGAGATATTGTCCAATTAGAGATATTGACGAGTTAAGAAAATAAAATGATTTTTCTTAAAACTGATAAAGAACTAGAATTACTAAAAGAAAGTAATGACCTCTTGGGGCGAACATTAGCTGAAATGGCTAAACTAATAGTCCCAGGAGTCACTACTGCAAAACTTGATAAAATCGCCGAAGAATATATTCGAGATAATGGAGGCATTCCTTCATGCAAAGGATATCAAGGCTTTCCTGCAACTTTATGCACATCCGTTAATGAGCAAATAGTACATGGCATACCTTCCGAAAAAACTATTCTCAAAGAAGGAGATATTATTACTATAGACACTTGTGTCCTCAAAAACGGATTCCATGGCGATAGCGCCTATACATTTCCCGTTGGTCAGGTTGACCCACAAACTCTCAACCTGCTCAAAACAACTAAAGATTGCCTTTATTTAGGTATCCAACAAGCCGTTCATGGCAAACGATTGGGAGACATTAGTTTTGCTATCCAAAATAATGCAGAAAAAGCAGGATACCAAGTTGTAAGAGAGTTTGTAGGACACGGAATAGGAAGAGATATGCACGAAGAACCAGAAGTCCCAAACTACGGCCGTCGAGGTAATGGTGTTGTCCTCAAAACAGGAATGGTACTCGCTATTGAACCTATGATACTTTCTGGAAGAAGAAATGTTATTGTTGAAAACGATGGATGGACTGCAAGAAGTGCCGACAGAAAACCGGCAGCACACTACGAATTATCAATCGCTGTTCAACAAGGGAAACCTCTTATACTTTCGACTTTCGATTATATTAAAGATGTCTTAGGGGATAGATTTATATAATAAGTTTAATTTCTTTTAGATTTCGAAGTAAAATCATTATTTAACTCTTTTAAAAGCTCAATTTATTTAATATGGCAAAGCAAACTGCAATAGAAATTGATGGCACAATTACTGAAGCATTATCCAATGCTATGTTTCGTGTAGAGTTAGAAAATGGTCATATCATTATGGCTCATATCAGCGGGAAGATGCGTATGCATTATATAAAAATATTGCCCGGCGACAAAGTTAAAGTCGAAATGAGTCCCTATGATCTAACTAAAGGTCGAATAAGTTTCCGATATAAATAAAAAAATATAAGCTTTCGTTATAATAAGTTTAACTTCTATGAAAGTAAGAGCATCTGTAAAGCGTAGAAATGCGGACTGTAAGATAGTTCGTAGAAAGGGACGCTTGTATGTAATTAACAAAAAAGAGCCGAAAATGAAAATGCGTCAAGGCTAATTCGGCTAAGTAATTAACAAACAAACATTTAAAAACAAATGGCAATTAGAATTGTTGGTGTAGATTTACCCCAGAATAAAATTGGGGAAGTCGGTTTGACGTATGTCTACGGAATAGGGAGGTCGAGCGCGAAGAAGATCTTGTCTGAGGCAGGTATAGACCCAAGCAAGAAGGTACAAGATTGGAGCGACGACGAGGCTGCAAAGATTCGTGAGATCATTGGTGCCAAGTACAAGGTAGAGGGTGATTTACGAAGTGAGACGCAGTTGAACATTAAGCGTTTGATGGATATCGGTTGTTACCGTGGGGTTCGTCATCGTATTGGTTTACCTGTTCGTGGTCAGAGCACGAAGAACAATGCTCGTACTCGTAAGGGTAGGAAGAAGACAGTTGCGAACAAGAAGAAGGCAACGAAGTAAGATGAGAGTTACCAATTTTGCGTTATTGATTGAATTATGATATTGTTATGACTATCGGTTATAAGTTATAGTTTATAAGTTATAGTTTATAGTTTATTAGAGTATTATGATATGATTTATGAGTGCAAGATTGGTGAAGTAAAAACATTAAACGTTTAATTAAAAGATTATGGCAAAGAAAACAGTATCAGCGAAGAAGCGTGTAGTGAAGGTTGACGGTGTAGGTCAATTGCATGTTATGTCTTCGTTTAACAATGTGATAGTAACATTTGCTAACGGTGATGGTCAGGTAATAAGTTGGTCGAGTGCCGGAAAGCAAGGTTTTCGTGGTTCGAAGAAGAACACTCCGTACGCAGCTCAGATGGCGGCTGCGGATGCCGGTAAGGTAGCCTTTGATGCGGGTTTGCGTAAGGTGAAGGCCTACGTGAAGGGTCCTGGTCAGGGTCGTGAGAGTGCGATTCGTGCATGTGTAGCAGCGGGCATAGATGTGACAGAGATAGTAGATGTTACTCCGTTGCCACATAATGGTTGTCGTCCACCAAAGCGTAGGCGTGTATAATATTGTATTTCCCTGACGAGTGGTAATAGGCTTGAAGGGCTGTAAGGACTAGAGAGACTAGAAGGACTAGAGAAACTAGAAGGACTAGATTTACTAGAGAGGCTAGAAGAACTAGATTGACTAGAGGAACTAGATTTGCTTGGATGGATATTACCATGTTAGAGTTGGGGTGTATGAGAAGGAAAAAGTTTAAAAAAAACAAAAAAAATTAAGTTAAGAAATTATGGCAAGATATATTGGACCAAAGTCACGAATTGCGCGTCGTTTTGGCGAGCCTATATTCGGTCCTGACAAGGTATTGAACAAGCGCAACTATGCTCCTGGTCAGCATGGTGTGAATCGCAGGAAGAAGAATTCCGAGTATGGAATGCAGCTTCAGGAGAAGCAGAAGGCAAAGTACACATACGGTGTATTGGAGAAGCAGTTCCGTTTGATGTTTGAGCAAGCGAGTCGTAAGAAGGGTATTACGGGTGAGATATTGCTTCAGTTGCTGGAGAGTCGTTTGGACAATATTGTTTATCGTTTGGGAATAGCTCCGACTCGTGCGGCTGCTCGTCAGTTGGTAAGTCACAAGCACATTGTAGTGGATGGTAAGGTAGTGAACATACCGTCTTATAGTGTGAAGCCGGGTCAGGTAGTAGCAGTTCGTGAGAAGAGTAAGTCTTTGGAGGTTATAGAGAATAGTCTTCGTGGTTTCAATCATCAGAAGTATGGTTGGCTTGAGTGGAACGAGCAGGAGAAGAGTGGCAAGTATGTAAACATTCCTGTTCGTGAGGACATTCCTGAGAACATCAAAGAACAACTTATCGTCGAACTGTACAGTAAATAATAAACCATGGCAATTTTAGATTTTCAGAAACCAGACAAAGTGATAATGCTTGAGAGCACCGAGAGTCATGGTGTTTTTGAGTTCCGTCCGTTAGAGCCGGGTTACGGTATCACTATTGGTAATGCATTGCGTCGTATATTGATTAGTTCGTTGGAGGGCTATGCGATATGCAGCATTAGGATAAGTGGCGTAGATCATGAGTTTGCGACAATACCTGGTGTTATAGACGATGTAACAAACATGATATTGAACTTGAAGCAAGTTCGTTTTCGCAGGAAGGCCGGTGTAGAAGTGGAGCAGGAGTCGTTTACGGTAAAGGTAAGCGGTGTGAGTGAGTTGCGTGCCGGTGATTTTAGTGCTGTACTTCAGAATTTTGAGGTATTGAATCCAGATTTGTTGATAGCAGAGATGGATGAGAGTGCTAATTTCACGATGGATGTACGCATCAACAAGGGTCGTGGTTATGTTCCGGCTGATGAGAATCGTGGTAGTCAGGATGTGATAGGTGTGATCCCTACGGATTCGATATATACCCCGATAAAGAATGTTCGTTATGCGATAGATCAGTATCGTGTAGGTCAGAAGACCGATTATGAGAAGTTGACGCTTGAGATAGACACGGATGGTTCGATAAGTCCGAAGAGTGCATTGGAGGAGGCAGCCAAGATATTGATATTCCACTTTATGTTATTTTCGGATGAGAAGATAATAATAGAGGAGACGAAGAAGGTGCAGCAGCCGAATCAGGACGAGGAGAATCAGCGTATGCGTCAGTTATTGAATAGTAGGTTGATAGACATGGATTTGAGTGTTCGTGCTTTGAACTGTTTGAAGGCAGCGGAGGTAGATACACTTGGTCAGTTGGTAGCATATCATCGTGCAGATTTGTTGAAGTTCCGCAATTTTGGCAAGAAGTCATTGACAGAATTGGATGAGTTTTTGGAGCGTAACAATTTGGCATTTGGTATGGATATAAGTAAGTATTTAAAAGAAAACGAATAAGAAAATGAGACACAATAAGAAATTCAATCATCTTGGTCGCAAGTCTGCTCATCGTGGTGCGATGTTGTCGAATATGGCTTGCAGTTTGATACTTCACAAGCGTATAGTGACGACGACGGCGAAGGCTAAGGCGCTTAGGATGTATGTAGAGCCTTTGTTGACTCGTGCGAAAGAGGATACGACGGCAAATCGTCGTTTGGTATTTGCGGAGTTGAAGCAGAAGGCCGTAGTAACGGAGTTGTTCCAGAACATAGCAGAGAAGATAGCGAATCGTCCTGGTGGTTATACTCGTATATTGCGTACGGGTTATCGTTTGGGTGATGCAGCAGAGATGAGCATGATCGAGTTGGTAGATTACAACGAGAACATGTTGAAGGATGCTAAGAAGTCGGAGAAGAAGGCTACTCGTCGTGCGGGCAAGAAGTCTGCTGCGAAGTCGGAGTCGGCTGAGGCTGAGGCTACTGAGGCTGCTGAATAAATAAAGCGTAAATAAGAAAGGATATCTCCCTGAGTGTGATGCTTGGGGAGATGTTTGTTTTTGGGAGTTTTTTTGGGGGAGGTCCGAATAATATTCGGACGCAATGGACAAAACTTTTTTTTTGGGGGGGGAGGTGAGGGTGAGAGGTGAGAGGAGGGCAGGAGAAAGGAAAAGAAGATTTTTTGAGGGGAATGTTGAGTATGTTGAAAAAAATGTGTAATTTTGCGGGGTGAATGGTAGAGGGGGAAAGAGGGACTTGAGAGATTAGAGGGGAGAGATAGACTAGATAGACTAGATGAACTAGACGCACTAGAGGAACTAGATATACTAGAGGAATAGATAGAAGAGATAGAAATGAAAGAAACGATAGAACATAGAGGGGTTGTGGTGGCGTTGTTGAGCGGAGGAGTGGTTCGTGTTCGAATAGAACAAGAGTCTGCTTGTGGGGGTTGTTCGGCGAAAGGACGATGTATGGCTGCGGAAAGGAAAGAGAAAGTGATTGATTGTGTGTGGAAGGCTGGAGATGAGGTTGGCATGAGGGGTGGTTCGGGATTTGTAGATGAGGTCGGTTCGGGGTTTGGTTCGGGAGGAGGTTCTGGGGAAGGTTCGAAGGAAGGTTTGAGGGGCGGTTCGGGAGATGGTGTGAATGTAGGGGATGAGGTGGTGGTAGAGGTGGAGAGTAGGTTGGGTTGGAAGGCGGTGTTGTTGGCGTTTTTGTTGCCGTTGTTGGTGATGATAGTGGTGTTGCTGTTGGTAAGCAGATGGTATGATGATGTGGTGTCGGGTACGGCGGCGTTGTGTAGTTTGGGAGTGTATTATATTTTGCTGAGGTTGTTAGGTGGGAGGAAGATTGAGAGAGAGTTTGTGTTTGTGGCTCGTAAGGTGTAGGAGGGGTAGAATTGCAGGATAGATATAGAAAAATATAGATAAAGAAAGATAAAGATATAGAAAAATAAAGATATGGAAAGATAAAGATATAGAAAAATAGAGATATAGAAATACAAATATAAAGATATATGGAATTGAATTTAATAGTGATATCCTTGATTGCATTAGGTGTGACGGGTTTGTTAGCGGCCTTAGTGTTGTACTTATTTGCCAGGAAGTTCAGGGTGGAGGAGGATCCTCGTATAGATGTGGTACAGGAGTTGTTGCCCGGTGCAAATTGTGGTGGCTGTGGATTTGCGGGTTGTAGGGCATTGGCGGAGGCATGTTGTAAGTCGGAGAGTTTGGATGGTTTGTTGTGTCCTGTAGGCGGTTCGGAGGTGATGGATAAGATAGGTGAGGTATTGGGAATGAGTGTGGAAAAGAGTGATCCGTTGGTTGCAGTGGTTCGTTGTAATGGTAGTTGTGATGTGAGGGAGAAGAGGAGTGAGTATGATGGTGTGAAGAGTTGTAAGATACTGAATAGTTTGTATGTAGGTGAGACGGGTTGTGGTTTTGGTTGTTTGGGTTGTGGTGATTGTGTTAGTTCGTGTCAGTTTGATGCGATACATATAAATTCTTTGACAGGTTTGGCAGAGGTAGATGAGGAGAAGTGTGTGGCTTGTGGCAGTTGTGTGAAGAGTTGTCCTCGTCATATAATAGAGTTGCGTAAGAAGGGTCCGAAGAGTAGGCGTGTGTGGGTAGATTGTGTGAATAGGGATAAGGGGGCTGTTGCTCGCAAGAATTGCAAGAACGCATGTATAGGTTGTGGCAAGTGTCAGAAGGAGTGTCCATTTGAGGCGATAACGGTAGAGAATAATGTAGCGTATATAGATTGGCGCAAGTGCAGGTTGTGCAGGAAGTGTGTAGCGGTGTGTCCGACGGGTGCGATACATGAGTTGAATTTTCCTGTTCGTGCTCAGGTGAAGGAAGAGGTGAAGGAAGAGGTAAAAGTAGAGGTGAAGGCAGAGGTTAAGGTAGAAAATGAAGTTAAATCAAGTGATGATATAAAGCAATGAAGACATTTAAGATAGGCGGAGTTCATCCGCATGATAACAAGGAGTATTCGTCACATAAGTCGATAGTAGAGGTTGGTTTGCCGAGTAAAGTGGTGATTCCATTGAGTCAGCATATAGGTGCTCCGTCGAAGCCGTTGGTGGTGAAGGGTGATAGGGTGAAGGTAGGTGAGTTGATAGCGGAGGCGGTAGGTTTTGTTGGTGCTAATATCCATAGTCCTGTGAGTGGAGTAGTTCAGAAGGTGGACGAGGTGAAGGATGGTTGGGGGATGAGTATGCCTGCGATATTTATAGATGTGGAGGGTGATGAGTGGTTGGAGAGTATAGACAGGAGCAGTAGTGTGAATAGTATATGTAAGTTGGATAGGGATGAGATAATCGCTCGTGTGAAGGATGCAGGAATAGTGGGTTTAGGCGGTGCATGTTTTCCGACTCATGTGAAGTTGATGCCCCCTCCTGGTAAGAAGGCTGAGGTGTTGATAGTGAATGGTGTGGAGTGTGAGCCTTATTTGACATGCGATCATGAGTTGATGTTGGAGCATGGTGAGGAGATAATGATAGGGATACAGATATTGATGAAGGCATTGGGAATTAATCGTGCGATAATAGGCATAGAGCGCAATAAGGCAGATGCGATAGAGCATATGCGTAAGTTAGCGTCTCGTTCGTTGGGTGTGTCAGTAGAGGAGTTGGATTTGCGTTACCCTCAGGGTGGTGAGAAGCAGTTGATAGATGCATGTATAGGTCGTCAGGTCCCGAGTGGTGCGTTGCCGATAGAGGTTGGTGCAGTGGTGGATAATGTGGCGACGATATATGCGGTATATGAGGCGGTTCAGAAGAATAAGCCGTTGATTAGTCGTGTGATGACGGTGACGGGTAAGGGAGTGAAGAATCCTGGAAATTATTTGGTTCGTTTTGGCACTCCGTTGGAGGATGTGATATCGTTGGCAGGTGGTATGCCGGAGAATAGTGGAAAGGTGATATGTGGTGGTCCGATGATGGGTCGTGCGATGAGTAGTTTGGATATGCCATGTAATAAGCGTATGTCGGGTATATTGATATTGGATAAGTCGGAGAGCAGGCGTGGTGAGGTGATGAATTGCATACGGTGTGGAAAGTGTGTGAGTGCTTGTCCGATGGGTTTGGAGCCGTATTTATTGCAGAAGTTGAGTGAGTTGGGCAGGTATGAGGATATGGAATTGCATAATGTGATGGATTGTATAGACTGCGGTTGTTGTCAGTATAGTTGCCCGAGCAATAGGCCGTTGTTGGATTATATTCGTGTAGGCAAGGCGACGGTTGGTGGTATGATTCGTGCTCGACAGGCGAAGAAATAAGATATGAGAAAGAACAGCAGGTTGTGGCCTGCTGCTCTTTTTTTGTGTGTGGGGGGAATTGGGTCCGAATAATATTCGGACGCAATGGACAAAACTTTTTTTTGGGGGATGTCCGAATAATATTCGGACGGAATGGACAAAACTTTTTTTTGGGGGGATTTAGAGGATGGTTTAGGGAGGGGGAGAGGATGATTTAGAGGATGGTTTAGGGGAGGGTTTAGGGGTTGGTGTGTTGTTTCATGATTTGAGCGATGATGAAGAGGTAGAGTTTGGATTTGGGGTCGTTGGATTGTAGTCTTAGTTGTTGCCAATATTTTTTTCTTTCGGGATTGTTGAGTTCTTGTTGTGCTTGTTTGGCGGCTTCGATAAAGATGTCGGAGTGCTGTTTCCATTGTTCGGAATTGAGCATGTTTTCTGCGGGTAGTTTTGCCATAGTGATGCATCCGTCTTTGTATGCTCTGATGGAAATGCCGTTGATGATACCGCTAACGACTTCGAGTAGTTCGATGGGGATACCTTGTTGTTGTAGCCAGAGTCTGGTTTGTTGGTCTTTTTTGAGTCGTAGTTTTCTACGGTAGTTTCTCATGGCTTTTTTCTTGTAGTTCCTGATTCTTTGTAGTTTTTGTTCAGGTGTTTCGTTAGGGTCTTTGATACCTCTCATGGTTATGGATGTTTTAGGATTGTGTTTTTTTTTCGAGTAGTTGTTGCATTTTGAGCATTTCGTCTCTGAGTCTTGCTGCTTCGATGAAGTTGAGTTGTTTGGCTGCATGTAGCATGTCTTGTTTGGTTTTGTTGATTGCTTTTTCGAGTTGTTTTGGTGTCATATTGTCGGTGATGGGGTCGAGAATAGGTTCGTAGATTTTGGTGACGGTGTATTGTTTTTGTTCTTGTTTTTGGTTGAGTTGTGCGAGCGGGTTATTGATATTCTTTTTGACGGCAGTAGGTGTGATATGGTGTAATTGGTTGTATTGTAGTTGTTTTTCTCGTCTTCTTGCTGTTTCGTTGATAGTGAGTTGCATAGATTGTGTGATTTTGTCGGCGTACATGATGACTGTACCTTCGGTGTGTCTTGCTGCTCTACCTGCGGTTTGAGTGAGAGATCGGTGGTCTCTTAGGAATCCTTCTTTGTCGGCGTCGAGAATAGCGACGAGGCTTACTTCCGGCAGGTCGAGTCCTTCGCGTAGTAGGTTGACTCCGACGAGTACATCATAGAGTCCGTTTCTGAGGTCGTCCATGATTTGTACTCTGTCGAGTGTGTCGATATCGGAGTGAATGTAAGCGCATCTGGTGCCGTGTTTTCTGAGGTATTCGTCGAGTTCTTCAGCCATTCGTTTGGTGATGGTAGTGACGAGAGTTCTTTGGTTTTTTTCGACTCTGCGTTGAATTTCTTCCATGAGGTCGTCGATTTGGTTTTTGGATGGTCTGACGAAGATGATGGGGTCGAGGAGTCCTGTTGGTCTGATGAGTTGTTCGACGACGATGCCTTGTGCTTGTTGTAGTTCGTAGTCAGCGGGTGTGGCGCTGACATAAATGATTTGGTTGGTTAGTTGTTGAAATTCTTGGAATTTGAGTGGTCGATTGTCTTTAGCGGCAGGAAGTCTGAATCCGTATTCGACGAGGTTTTGTTTTCTTGCGGCGTCACCTCCGTACATAGCGTGGATTTGTGGTACGGTGACATGGCTTTCGTCGATGATGAGTAGGTAGTCTGAAGGGAAGTAGTTGAGAAGGCAGTAAGGTGGTTGTCCTTCTTGTCGTTGGTCGAAGTATCTTGAATAGTTTTCGATTCCAGAGCAGTATCCGAGTTCTTGAATCATTTCGAGGTCGTAGTTGACTCTTTGTTCGATTCGTTTTGCTTCGATTGGTCTGTTGGTATTGATGAAGTATTGAATTTGTTTAGCGAGGTCGTTTTTGATTTGTTGTATGGCTTGTAGTTGTGCTTCTTTGGTTGTGCAGAAGATGGCGGCGGGGTAGATATTAAATTCTTGGAATTGGTCTAAGATATGGTTATTGATAGGTTCGAAGGTATATATTTCGTCGATTTGGTTTCCCCAGAAGACGACTCTGAGTACATAGTCGGCGTATGCGAGGAAGATGTCGATGGTGTCTCCTTGTACACGGAATGTACCTCTTGCGAGTTCGAGTTGGTTGCGTGTGTATTGTGAGTTGACGAGTTGTAGTAGTAGTTGGTCTCGTTGAATGAGTTGTCCTGTGTGAATATGGATAGCGTTTTTAGAGAATTCTGCGGGGTTTCCAATACCGTAGAGGCAACTGACAGATGAGACGACGATGACATCTTTTCGTCCTGAGAGTAGTGCGGCGGTTGCAGATAGTCTGAGTTTATCGATTTCTTGGTTGATGGCGAGGTCTTTTTCGATATAAGTGTCGGTAGATGGTATGTATGCTTCCGGTTGGTAGTAGTCGTAGTAAGAGACGAAGTATTCGACAGCGTTGTTAGGGAAGAAACTTTTCATTTCGGCATAGAGTTGTGCAGCGAGCGTTTTGTTGTGTGAGAGAATGAGTGTAGGTTTGTTGGCTTGTTGTATGACATTAGCCATAGTGAAAGTTTTTCCTGAGCCTGTTACTCCGAGTAGTACTTGTGCTTTGGTACCTTGTTGTATGCCTTGTAGGAGTTGTTGTATGGCTTGTGGTTGGTCTCCTGTGGGTTGGTAGGGTGATTGCAGTTGGAATTGTTTTGTTGGCATGTTGTAGGGGTTTTAGAGGGTTGTGCTTGCTTAGAGGCTTTAGGGTTTTTAGATATTTTAGATGTTTAGGTAATAAGAGAAGAAAGAAAAGGTATTTTCTTTCTTCTGATGTTGTTTCGTTTCGTTGGGTTGAGTTGAGTGGGAAACGAAATTATGTTGGGAAGTGGTTGGCGGGTGGGTTGTTGGTTGTGTTGTTAGATGTTTGGTTATTGGTTTATCCATTGTTTGAACGGCATATTAGCGATCATGTCTGCTGCTTGGTTGAGTCCTTCTTGTAGTTTTTTCTCGATCATGAATTTGAACATGGTAGGTATATCACCTTTGAAGGTGAGTTTGATTTTGGTGTTTTGCGGTTCGATGTATTTAAGTTGAATCCAGAAGAAGGCGTTGATGGGTATGTTTTCTGCAGCGTATTTGATGGTTTTGCAGGGTTCAGCGTCAACGATTTTGATAGTGATTTTTTGTCCGAGTCCGTCCACTTTGATTTTGATCGAGTCTTGTGTGTATTCCATGTTTTGTATTTTGTCTTGTGGAATAAGATGTTTGACTCGTTCGATATTACGGAAGTCGCTAAGTACTTGGAAGATATCTTCGGTTTTTTCTTGCGATGTAGTTATTTTGCTTTCGTATTTTACTTCTGCCATTTTAGAGGGTCTTGTTGCCAGTTGTGGAAGATAGTGAGGTCTTCTTGTTTGATATATTTGATTTCGATTGCTCTTTTGAGGACAGCGAAGAAGTTGGTGAGAGAGGTTAGATTGATACCTTCTTCTCGTAGTTGTATAGTAGTTTCTGTGAGTTCGTAGTTGAAAATAGAAACGACACCGAGTACTTGGCATCCGTTGTGTTTGACGACATCGGCTACTTTGATGGAGTAGGTTCCAGCGCTGATTTGGTCATCGATAACGACTACATTTTGTCTTGGTCTGAGGTCTCCTTCGATCATGTTTTCGAATCCGTGGTCTTTTGGTTTAGGGTGAATATAGACGAAGGGTAGTCCGAGAACTTCAGCGACGAGCATACCGATAGCGATAGCGTTAGGTGCGACAGATACGATTACTTCTGCTTCGGGGTATTGTTCGAGCACGGCTCTTGACATTTGCACTTTGATAGCGTTACGGATGGTAGGGTATGAGAGTAGTTTTCTGCTATCGAAGTAGATTGGCGACACCCATCCATTTCCCCAAACGAAGGGGTTATGTGGTTGTAATTTAATGGCTTTTACTTGCAGCAGTTTGGCTGCAACATAGTCTTGAAGAGGTTGCATAATAAACAAATTTTACACGCTACAAAGGTATTGTTTTTTTATTAAACTGAAAATATTGGTAAAATGTTTTTCAGCATAAAAGTTAGGAGTGGTGTTTTGGAGTGCAATTATCCACAATTATTCAATTGACAGAGAGGGCTGAGAGGACTGAGATTTAATTTAATATTATCTCTATGTGTGGAGGTTTATTTGGATGAGTAGAGTTGAATTTGTCGGTTGGCGTAATCGAGTTGTTTTTCGAGTTGTTGTATGTCTTTGAGCAGGATGGCGAGAGAGTAGGTTTGTTCGAGTGCTTTTTTTTCGGAGTCTTGTAGGAAATAGGAGTAGTTGCTTGTACCTGAGAGAATGACTTTGATTTTTTGGTTTTGGTATTCAGAGATGAATTGTAGGAGGTTGAGAGCGTCGTTTTCGTTAAGAGTCATGATTTCGTGCACTTGGTTGTCGTCTTGGAAGGTGTGGTTATTTCCTTGGGCTGAGAGGGTGTTTTGTTGTGCGTTGAGTTGTATTTGTTGTTGGTTGATGTTGCGGGGTCCGCAGTAATAACTTTTGAGTATGATTTGTTTGTTTTGTGTGAGGTAGCATTGTATGAAGGATCGTTGTGTGTTTCGGTCGGTGTTGAGAAGTTTGTGCACATATCTTCCTTGGTCTTCGTATTTATCATTTTTTTCCCATTTGAAGTTATTGAATTGTTGGTCTGCTTTAGGGAGCAGAGTTTGCAGAAGGCTATCGGAGTAGTGTGCGGTTCGTTGTGCTTGTATGAGTGTGATGCTGTCTTGCAGGTGTTTGGCAGTTCGTCGTTGCTCAATTTGTTTAGGGTAGAGCAGGTGTACGGAGTCTAATTGTGTTTGTGCTTGGTTGATATTTCCTTGTTGCAGTAGTTGGTATGCGAGGTTGATTTTTTGTTGTGCGAGTTTTGATTCGTTAGGTTTGTTGCATGCGTTGAGCATGGCGAGTAGGATGCTACTTATGAGCATGATATGTTTGTAAGTTTTCATAGGATATTGAGTATTTCTTGTGGTGAGTTGATTATGAATTCGGGTTTGAGTTGTTGTAAAGTTTGTAGGTTGCAGAATCCCCATGTGCATGCGATAACCGGGAGAGATGCGTTGTGTGCGGTGAGGATATCAGTGTCGGAGTCTCCGATATAGAAGATGTTGTTGTGTTTGGGTTGATGTAGTTGTGTGAGGATATCGTAGATGATTTGCGGGTTAGGTTTTCTTGGTGAGTTATCTCTTTCTCCGAGGACTGCTTGGAAGGTATTGGGGAAGAAGTGGTTGATGAGGGCGTTGGTAGCGTCTTGGTATTTGTTGCTTGCGACGGCGAGTAGGTATTGTTTTTGTTTGAGTTGTAGCAGTGTTTGTGTGATGTGGTCGTATGGTTTGGTGAAGACCATGTTATGTGTGTTGTAGTAAGGTATGAATACTTGTCGTAGTTTGAGTATGTTTTCTTGAGTTTTTTGGTTTTGTGGTAGTGCTCTTTCGATGAGTTTATTGATTCCGTTTCCGACGAGTTGTGGGTATAGACTGATGGGGTGGGTTGGTAAGTTGAAGTAATCGAGTGCGTAGTTGCATGCGTGTGCGAGGTCTTGGATGGTATTGAGGAGTGTACCGTCTAAGTCGAAGATAGCGATTTTGTTCATGAGTTTAATGTTCTTATGTTTTTTCTACGAATAAAGTAAATTGTTTTTTTCTACGAATTTAGCGAATTTAGCGAATTTAGCGAATATTTTGTTTATTTTTTCTGAGGATTAAGTGAATTATTTAGTGATGTGATTAGATGGCGAGTACTTGTAGTGCGGCGACGCTGTCGGGTTGTACATCTTTGTCGTCTTTGATGGCTTTGGTGAATGGCACATATACGATTTCGTCGTTTTTGATGCCGACCATGATGCTTCTTTGTTCTTCGAGTAGTGCGTTGATGGCAGCCACACCGAGTCTGGATGCGAGTATTCGGTCGTATGCGCTGGGTGATCCTCCTCGTTGTAGGTGTCCGAGAATAGTTACTCTGACATCGTATTCCGGGTGGTTTTTCTTGAGTAGGTCAGCCATTCCTTGTGCTCCTCCTGTGACGGGGTTTTCTGCGACGATGACGATGCTTGAGTTTTTGGATTTTCTGAGTCCGTGTCCGATGAATGCTTCGATTTGTTCTTCCGGTGTTTTTCTTTCCGGGATGATGGCTGCTTCTGCTCCTCCTGCGATAGCGGAGTTGAGAGCGAGGAATCCTGCGTCTCTTCCCATTACTTCGATGAAGAAGATTCTGTTGTGAGAAGATGCGGTATCTCGGATTTTATCGACGCATTGCATTATAGTGTTGAGTGCGGTGTCGTATCCGATGGTGGAGTCGGTGCCCCAGAGGTCGTTGTCGATGGTACCTGGAACTCCGATGATGGGTATATTATATTCTTTAGCGAGTGCTCTTGCGCCTGTGAATGTGCCGTCTCCACCGATGACGACGAGAGCGTCGATTTGTTCGTCTTGTAGTGTTTGGAAGGCTGTTGCTCTGCCTTCAGGGGTGCAAAATTCTTGGCATCGAGCGGATTTGAGGATGGTGCCACCTCGTCCGATGATGCCGCTTACATCTTCGGTATGAAATTCTTTGATTTCTCGGTTGATGAGTCCTTTGTATCCTTGGTAGATGGCTTTGACATTGATGCCATTGAAGATGGCAGTTCTTGTGACTGCTCTGATGGCAGCGTTCATACCTGGGGCGTCGCCTCCAGATGTTAGGATTCCGATGGTTTTGATATTGTATTCCATAGGTTAGATAGACTAGATATTCTAGATGGACTAGATATTCTAGATAGACTAGATGGACTAGATAGACTAGATAGACTAGATGGACTAGATATTCTAGATTGTTATATGTTGTTAGTTAGTTTGTTTTTGGTTTGTTGCATGAGCCAGAGCGGTGTGGATGTTGCTCCGCAGATGCCGATATTGAGGTTTTGTGAGTTGTTGATAAAATCCTCGGTGAGTTCTTCCGGGCTTTGGATGAAGATAGTGTTAGGGTTGACTTGTTTGCAGTGTTGGAAGAGTACTTTTCCGTTAGATGAGTTTTGTCCGCCGACGAAGATGATGCAGTCGTGTTTAGCGGCGAATTGTCTGATGTGTTGTACTCGGTTTCTGACTTGTGAGCATATAGTGTCGAAAGAGAAGAAGTTTGCTTTTGCTTGTTTTTGCAAGGTGTCGATGAGTAGGTGGAATTCGTCAACAGATTTAGTAGTTTGTGAGAAGAGGTAGATATCTTTGTTGAGGTTAATTTTCTGGATGTCTTGTATATGTTCGACGACGATAGCGTTGTTGTTGGTTTGTCCTTGTAGTCCGATGACTTCTGCGTGTCCTTGTTTACCGAAGATGACTATTTGTGCGTCAGGGTGTTGTTCGTAAGTTTTTCTGATTTTTTTCTGTAGGTTTCTGACGACGGGGCAACTTGCGTCGATGATTTGGATATTGTTTTGTTGTGCGATTTGGTAAGTGAGTGGTGGTTCTCCGTGTGCTCTGAGTAGTACTTTGGCGTTGTGTAGTTGTGTGAATTGTTGGTAGTTGATGGTGATGAGTCCTAAGTTTTCGAGTCTTTGTACTTCGTTTCCGTTGTGAACGATTTGTCCGAGGCAGTAGAGGGTGTTGCCTTGGTTGAGTTCTTCTTCTGCTTTTCTGATGGCGGTAACGACTCCGAAGCAGAATCCTGATTGGTTATCGATTTCCACCATAGAGTTGTTGGATTTTTTGGTTGTAGAGGTTGAGAACTAATTGTTGTTGTTGTTGCATGTTGAGGTTAGAGTTGTCGATAAGTATGGCGTCGGGTGTTTGAGTGAGTGGGGATTCTTGTCGGTGCGTGTCTCTGAAGTCTCTGTCTTGCACATCTTTGAGTACATCTTGGAAGTTGGGGTTCAGTCCTTTTTGTTGTAGTTCGAGGAATCGTCTGTTGGCTCTTACTTGGTCAGATGCGGTGATGAAGAGTTTGAGTTCAGCGTTAGGGAATACGACGCTTCCGATGTCTCTTCCGTCCATGACGATACCTTTTTGTTGTCCCATGAGTTGTTGTTGTTTGACGAGGAATTGTCTGACTTGTTTGATAGTAGAGACTTGTGATGCGAGGTTGCCTATTTCGAGGGTTCTGATTAGGTGTTCGACATCTTGGTTGTTGAGTGTGACATGTTGTCCTTGAGGTGTTTGTGTGAATGCGATAGAGATATGTGGCAGTTGTTGGACGACTTGTTGTGGTTGGTTGACATCAACATTATGTTGTTGGCAGAAGAGAGCGAGTGCTCTGTACATTGCTCCTGTGTCGATATAAGTATATCCGATTTGTGCGGCTAATTGTTTAGCGATAGTAGATTTGCCGCATGAAGAGAATCCGTCGATAGCGATGATTATTTTTTTCATTTGATGAATTGTTTGATGTCGGTAGAAAGTCCGACTTGATAGACAAATTGTCCTTTCATGTATTGCGTGAAAGCGAAGTTGAGGTGGAATTGTTTGATTCTTACACCTGCACCGACAGCGAATCCGGCGAAAGATCGTTGGTCTTGTAGGTGCATTTCTTGTCGGATTTGGTGGTTATAACTGAGAGTGAGGTAGAATCTATTAGATTTGGGTACGATATCGAGGAAGAAGATAGTGTGTCGGAACATCATGTCGTACCATTTGATGTTGAGGTTATCGTTGTTAGTGAGTTGGCTTTGGTATTGTAGGTTCCATGTTTGCATGTCGTGAATAGTGATACCGAATCTGAGTGGTGCGTGTTTGAGTCGGTAGTTGAGTCCGATTTCGAGGTTAAGTGGCAGTTTGCTTTTTCTTTCTCCGTTTTCATCGGAGTGGAATCCTTTGAGTTGCCATCCGATATTTCGCAGAGCGATACCTATTTGGAGTGTGTGGTCTTTGGTTTGAAAGTGTGCTCCGACATCTGCTCCGAGCGAGAATGCGAAGTAGTGTTCATAGACGGAGTAGATAGGTTTGATGTTGACTCCGACGGAGAACATCTCTCCCAGTTGTCTGGCGTAAATAAGGTTGAGGACGATATCTTTAGCGGAGAATGTTCTTCCGCTTCGTTGTCCGTAGAGGTCGGCGTATTGCATTTTGCCGTAGTCGAGATAGTGTATAGCGGCTGCGAAGTGGTTGAGTTTGTAGTTGTGGCTATATGTGGCGGCAGCGAGGTTGATGCCTTGCATGAGGTATGCGTAGTCGAGTTCTAAGGTTTTGTCGGTGAGGCTGTCGAGCAGCGCGGGGTTTTGCAGGGCGAGGCTGAGAGTACCTTCTTTGAGGCTGACATTGCTACCGCCTAACATATTGATTCTGGCTGACATGGGCATAGAGAGGAAGGCGAAGGCGCTATTGCCTGCTTGTGCCCATATATCAACTGATATACAGACGAGTAAGCATAAAAAAATATGTCGGAAGATAGATTTTTTCATTTTTTGCATAAGCGGTGCAAAGTTATGAAGAAATTTTCAAACCGACAAATGTTGTATGTAGTAAAAAAGCGTGTTTATCTTATGATTTGGGTGAGGAGCATGATGGGTTGTTGTTGCAGTTGTGTGGCGATAAGGAACTGAGAGTCGGACTCTTGTAGTTTGTATTTGTTTTTTATTTGTTGTGCGGTGAGTGGGTAGTTTTTAGCGATGACGCTAAGGTGTTGTTTGTTAAGATTTTTCTTGTTGGCGTGAGAGATGACTTGGAATATTTTTCCTGGGAAATTACAGATGAGTTGGTCGGCTGTGAAGAGGTGTGAGTTGGGTGCGAGTTTGAGCAGGTTGTATTTTTGGGAGAGGAGTTTGTATGCTTCGGTTTTCATGATGGCGGGATTGGGTTCGTAGATGAATGAGAGTGGTTGTGTGGCGTAGTTGGTTTGTGCGTTAAGCAGTTGTGAGTGTGTGAATTGCAGTGTAGGTTGGTTAGTGAGTAGGTTAGCGGCGAAGAATGTGGGTTGTTGGTTGAAGTCTTTTTCTATAAGGAAGAGCAGTTCTTTTACTTCTCCTTGTAGTGCGATGGTGTGAATTTGTTGTGTGTTGTTGAGTGTGTGTAGTGCTTGTTGAATATCGAGCATAGGTGAGAGTTTGATGAGGATGTATTTTGCTTTGTTGATGAGAGTGTTGTAGAGTTCGGCGATATTGGGTTGGCATTGTTCGAGGAGGAATACTTTTTGTCCGTTGGTGTTTCGTCTTGCTGGGTCTAAGTAGATGCAGTCGAGCGTGTTGGTGTTGTTGAGGAATTGCTCTGCTGTAGAGTTGATTACTTGAATATTTTTATTGGTGATAGAGAAGTTATGTGTAGCCAGGTTGCATAGTTCTTGTTCTTTTTCGACATAGATGGTTTGTTGTGCATGTTGGCTCATATAGAAGCAGTCGATGCCCATACCACCTGTCAGGTCGGCGAGAGATTGGATATTTAGTTGGCTGATTAGTTGTTGTTTGTAGATGGCTGTAGTTTCAGATGATGCTTGTTCGGTAGAAATTCTTTTGGGGTAGAGCCAGTTGTTGATTTGTGCTATTTGCGGTAGTTTTTTTTGTGTGAGTTGCCATCCTTGAATTTGTTGCAAAGCAAAGTCGATATCCACTGAAGGATACCGACTGCGTTGCAGTGCAAGAGTTTGTATATTGTCTTGCCTATGTTCGAGTATGAATTGTGTAGTATTCAATGTTTTACCACATGATTTGGACTCTGAAGTGCATGTCTTCCGGTTTGGTAGGGGTTTGCTCGGTTTCGTATGCGAAGTCGGATGCGGTGTAGAAGATATTGAGGAATCCGACTCCGTATTCATAATCGACGGTTTCGGTGTAGAAGTTCCATGTGTTGTTTACTTCGTCTAACCATTCGTGGTGTCTGGAGTAGGGTAGTACTTGTTGTACGGCATTGGCTGTATTGGTGCCGAATTCTCGATATACCTGTACGAGTCCGTTGTCGTAGATATAGTTAGTGATTTCGGGCATGTCGAAGTTGGCCATGAAATAGTTGTCTTGGTTGAGGTTGGCGTATTGCCATCCGTCGGCTTTGACATCTAAGTCAATAACAGCGACATTGACGAGTCCGTCTTGTCCGTCTTTGCCGTCTTGTCCGTCTCTACCTCTGCATGAGAAGAGTGCGAGAGTGACGAACAGGGTGAGAAGGATTTTTTTCATATTGTTGTTTGTTTATGTGTTGTATTATTTCATTACCACGGTCATTCCTGGTCTGAGTCCATCGACTTTGGTATTAGGTTTTGCTCTGAGTTCGAATGTTTTAGCGTCGAATTGTCCTGATGTTTTGGTTGCTCTCCATGTGGCGTAACTTGCTCTTGCCTGCATGTAATAGATAGTGGCTTCGAATTCTTTTTCTTTGCCGAGTGCAGGAACGAAATACTTGATTACTGTTCCTGTGGTGAGTCCGTTGAGCAGGTCTTCTCTGACGCTGAATGTGAGCCAGATATCGTCCAGGTCGATGATGCTCATGATAGGTGAACCGCTTCCTACCAATTCTCCTACTTTAGGGAATCGTTCAGCGACTTCTCCGTTTGCCGGTGCTGTGAGGTATAATTCTCCTAAGTATGCTTCTACTTCGCTTATTGCCCCGTCGGCTCTTGCGACGAGTGCGGCTGCTGCTTCTTTATCTTCTTCTCTTGCGCCTTTGAGTGCCATGTCGTATTGTGTTTTGGCGGCTTTGGCGGTGGCAACGGCTGCGTTGTATTGTGCTTCGGTTTCGTCTTTTTTCTGTGCTGTAACGACACCTTTTTCATAGAGGTTTTTGACTCTGTTGAAACTTTTTTCCATGATGTCTTGTCCGACTAATGCTTTTTGCCACATTTGGTATGCGCCTTGTATTTGTTCGGCTTGTGCGCCTTTTTTTGCTTTTTTGTTTTGTGCTTCTGCGGCGCTTCTGGCGGCTCTTGCTTGCATGAGTTTGGCTCTTACTTCGGGCGAGTCGATGAAGACCAGTGTGTCTCCTTTTCTTACTTTGTCTCCTTCTCCGGCAAAGAACATCTCGATTCTTCCCGGCACTTTGCCGCTCACGCGGTATTCGGTGGCTTCTACTTCGCCGGTGATAAGTGTAGGTTCCGGGCGCAGGGAAAGTATGCCTATTACTCCTACAATCAGCACTACGGCCACGAGTGCTATAAGTCCGACGAGCAGATTGTGTTTTTTGTTTTTTGTATTATCCATAATAAATAATCATTTAGTGCATAGATGTTTCAAATTTTATGCCAATCAAAAGTGTGAATAGATATTTATTTTTGCATTGTTAGTGCTTATGTTCTTGAAATGTCCGTTCAGCCGTAAATTTATCCGTTTGGTAATTAAATTGTGCAAATTCGGCAAAGGGCGTTTCATAGATAAAAATATAATTTGTAATTTTGCCGTGCTGAATATGTAATTAGGCTTAGAAGTTGCGTATTTTGCTAAACGATGTAAAAATTAACGAATTATTTATAACCATGAGAAAACAAATTCTTATTCTTGCAGCGTTATTTGTTGCTACGGTTGTTGCAAAAGCAGCATGTGAGGATGGTCCTTACAAACTTGTTGTGAATGGGTCTCAAGTGGCAGATTTTGTCGATGGTGGCACTTCTCCCGACAATTTACCCCAACTTAATGTACAGTATTCTATCAAGTCAGGCGATGTAGTTGAGTTTGAGAATGCCAGTTGTGGTGATAAATTTTTCCCGCAGACAATAGAGACGGGTGGTGATGTTGATGGTAGCAGTTTCTTTACTATAGATGCTACTGCTACTTCGGCAACCTGTTCCAAGGATGGCTGCTACAATTTCTGGTGGAAGAAGCAATATGGTGCTGATCGTCTTTATATAGGTACTGACGGCAACTGCTCAGGCGGTGGCGGTGATAATGGTGGCGGTGGCGGTAGCACTGACTGTGCTGACGGTCCTTATGCGGTATTGGTAAATGGGAAGACTTATTTTGCAGCAGAGTATGTAGATCCTTTTGAGGATTATATACAATATAAGGCGTCTGTTCAACTTGCGGCAAATGATACTTGGGTACTTGCCAACACTTCTTGCAGTGCTACATGGGTGCCTGCTATAGAAGAAGGTGGCGAGAGTGCTCAGATGACCGCGTCAGCAGAGGCAGTTACTTGCAAGACAGCCGGTTGCTACGACTTCTATATCAAGATGAAAGCCGGCGACGATAAGGTATATATAGGAAAGGGTGAGAATTGCGGTAATGGTTCTGACAACCCTGGCGATAATACATCTCGTTCGCATTACTCCACTCAGGTTCCGTCTAATTGCCCTGATGTGATGTTGCAGGCTTTCTATTGGGATTCGAATAATGATAAGGGTTATGGTGATACCAAATGGGCAACCTTGCAAAAGCAGGCTTCAGAGATAGCCGCTTATTTCGACCTTGTATGGTTGCCGCCATCGGCCAAATCATCGGGTGGTGTAGGATATCACCCCTCGCAATACTCCAACCAATCGAGCGACTGGGGCTCTCGTGCTGATTTGGAGAAACTTATTTCAACTCTCCATGCAGGCGGCTCAAAGGTAATAGCCGATATAGTGATTAACCATGTGAATAATAAATCCACTTGGTGCGATTTCTATCCTCTTGATTTCGGCACCTACGGCAAGTTCACTCCGGATGCAAGTTGGATAGCCAATCAGGACGAGATGAACTACGACAAGAGTGCCGGTGCATGCTTTGGCAAGGCCACAGGTGGCAACGACGATGGTTATGGCGATGAGTCGAACTACACTGCTGCTCGCGACTGGTCGCACAACAAAGCCGAGGTGCGCAAGATGTGCGCCGCTTATCTCAAGTGGATGTACAATGTGATGATGTACGACGGTTGGCGCTACGACTATTGCAAAGGTTTCCACACCTCGCATGTGGGCGATTATAACAAACAATCGCAGGCTTATTTCTCAGTGATGGAGTGGTGGGATGGTAATCCTAATACTCTCAAATCGCGAATTGAGGAATCAGGTAACAACACTCTTACTTTTGACTTTGCCACCAAATACGACGCTTTTAATAAAGGTATTGCTGCGGGCAATTTCAATGGTTGCAAGGGTTCAGGTTTGTTAGGCATGGGACTAAGCAAGTATGCCGTTACTTTCGTTGATTCTCATGACTCATTTACTCGTGACGACAACGAGATGTGCGGTAAGAACAACTCGATGAAATATCCTGATAAGATCAAGCAAGCCAATGCGTTCATTATCTGTATGCCCGGTGTTCCGTGCGTGTTCTATCCTCATTGGGTGAAGTTCAAGGCAGACCTTGGTCCTATGATTGTTGCTCGCCACGAGGCAGGTGTTCACTCTCAGTCGGCAGTTAAAGACGAGTCGGCAGAGGCAGGCGGTTATGCAGCCACCATCGTGGGTACCAACGGTGAATTGCGCCTCTTGCTCGGTAATAAAGCAGGTGAGAACCCCTCAGGATTTACCAAAGCATGTTCAGGTAATGGGTGGGCTGTATGGAAGAAAGTAAGTAAAGCCGTTGCTCCTAAACTCATTATCGAACCCGGCTCGCAGGTGTTCAAAGACAAGACCGCAGGTCTGAGCGTTTCTATGCGCACTGTGCCTACAGGTGGCAAGATATATTATACTACCGATGGCTCTGACCCGAAGTCATCATCAACCAAAAAGACCTATTCGGCTACAATCAAAATAACTGAGACCACCACTATCAAAGCATACGCTGAAAACGGCGGCGCTGCAACCGATGTGCAGACAGTTACTTATACCTATAAAGAGCCGCAAGATGTCAACAAAGACCCCATCACACTGCGCTTCAATCCTAATGGCGCATGGCAGAAAGTATATGTTTATACATGGGGTAATCATGATGTAGGCGCTTGGCCAGGACTCGAACTCACTAATAAAGATGCCAACGGCTGGTACTCATACGACCTGCCCGCAGGTGTGAAAGATATCAACTTTATCTTCAACTGCGGTAACGGATGCGAACAAACCGGTAACCTCTTTGCTGACGAAGATGTATGCTACTCATGGTCGGGTGGGGCAGAGAAGTTAGAAGAAGACTGCAAAGTATCTGACCCGGGTGACGCTCTGGAAGAAGTAGAAGTGGCAGGAACAAAAGTAAGTATCTATCCTAACCCCGTTCTAACTGAGTTGAATATACAAACTGAGGCTTCTATCAGAAACACTTATATTTATAATGTTACCGGTCAATGCCAAATGACTACCGAAGGCAATCAGAAAACCATCAATGTAAGTTCTTTGCCAACCGGTATGTATATCCTTCAGTTGCAAACCACTAACGGCACACAGGCTACACAGATGTTTATCAAACAATAGTCTATAAGGACTTTAAGGACTCCGCTGTCCTTAAAGTCCTTTGCAATTAAATGTCTCTAAAATTTCTAAGATTTCTAAAATTTCTAAAAAAATAAAACCATGAAAAAACAATTACTTCTTGTCGCAGCAATGCTTGTTGCTACATTTGCTGCAAAGGCTGAATGTCAAGACGGACCTTACAAACTCGTTGTAAATGGCTCTCAAGTCGCTGATTTTGTGGACGGAGGCATGTCTCCTGATAACCTCCCGCAACTCAATGTGCAGTACTCCATCAAATCAGGAGATGTTGTTGAGTTCGAAAACGCAAGTTGCGGAGAGAAGTTCTTCCCTCAAACCATAGAGACCGGCGGCGATGTTGACGGCAGCAGTTTCTTCACCGTAGGCGCAACCTCCGCTACATGCTCACAAGACGGATGCTACAATTTCTGGTGGAAAAAAGTCTATGGCGCTGACAAACTCTATATCGGTACTGACGGCCAGTGCTCCGACAATGGTGGCAATCAAGGTGGCGGCCAAGGCGGTAACGACGGTGGCAACCAAGGCGGTGGTCAAGGCTCTGCCGACGGATGCGAAGGCACATGGTACTACAAAGGTTGGAACGGTACAAAAGATATGGAACCGTCCGACGAAACAGCCTTTACTGCCGGTGTGGCTACTTTCAACGCTCCTGCCGATAGTTATATCATGCTTATCTATCAAATTCATGGTCAACCAGGTGCTCAATATATGACCACCACCCCAGGACAATCATCCGAAAGCCCCGCTATCATGAAACAATGGGACGGCGGCGACAAGATGCATGTGCCCGCAGGCAATCATACCCTCTACCTCTATGATAATGGCGACGACACCTATACCCTCTCTCTAACACAACTCTCTGGCAAGACCTTAGCATGCGCTAATGGTGGCAATGACGGCGGCAACCAAGGTGGCAATGACGGTGGCAACCAAGGTGGCAATGACGGCGGCAACCAAGGCGGAAATGACGGTGGCAACCAAGGTGGCAATGGCGGACTCACTGTTCGTCTGCAAAAACCTGCTGACTGGGCAGAGGTATATATCTATGCTTGGGGCGAAGGCACTCCCGACCTGCTCGGAGCATGGCCAGGCGCGCCCGCTACCGAAATCGGCGAAGGATGGTTCGGACATACCTTCTCCGAATCAACTATCAATGTGGTGTTCAATAACAACCAAGACCCTATCACACAAACAGTTGATATCACTGGCATCACCGCTTCTACATGCTACACCCTTGCCGACCCAGACGCAGAAGGCAAATATAATGTATCTGTTTCTGCCGACTGCCCCGCTATCCAGCAAAGCGACGCACTCGAAGAGGTAACCATCTCCCTCGACATCAATGCACCTATGTTCAATGTACTCGGACAACCCGTTGACAATACCTACCACGGTATCGTCATTCAAAACGGACACAAGTTCCTCCTCAAATAAAATAATCTAAGATATCCAAGTCTTCTAAGACCTCTAAAAAACACACAATATAAATCTAAAAAAATTACAACCATGAAAAAATTAACCTTATTCCTTGCATCAATCCTCTGCACAGTAGGGTTGTTCGCAAAAGTACAAGCCGACCCCACACTTTACATCATCGGTGAAGTGGAAGGCGCAACCTGGAGTTTCAGCGCAGGTCTGCAAATGGACTATGCTGACGGTATCTTCACAAAGCAAATAACAGCCAAAGGAAGTTTCTCTTTTGCTACACAATTTGCTGATAGTTGGGATAATTTCAAACAATATCGCTGGGCAGCCACCGAGAACCAAAAAGACATCTCCGACGGCAATCCCGCTCAACTCTCACAGTCTAATCCTGACAACGCCTTCAAACTCACCGGCGTGTACGACCTTAAAGTCGATTGGGCTGCCAAGACTGTTACTGCAACCAAAGTGGGCGACCTCGCACCAGAAGTGCTCTCAGGTGACCTCTATCTTATCACCTCCTCAGGCAGTTGGGATGTTAGCAAAGGCGAGAAATGCACCTACACAGATGCAACCAAACTCTACACAGCAACTCTCACCCTCAATGCTACTGACAACTTTATCGTTCCTTCTACCAAACTCGGCGCATCCGCAGCCGACTGGGAGGGCATCAGTCTTACCCGCTATGGCGCTGAATCAGATGCCGCACAAGCACTCGCTGACGGCGTTGCTACTGCAATGAAGAAAAGTTCAGACAAAGCCTTCAAACTCGGCGCTGGTAAATACGAAATCGTCATCGACGCTACTCAATTTACTATCACTGCCACCAAAAAAGAAGATGTTGAACCACAAAAAGAAGGATTCGGTATCCAAATCAATGGAGAAACTGTTGTCGATGGCGTTAAAGGCGAAGACAAAACCTATGACAATATCACCTATCAAGAATACGCAGTACTTAATGTAGAACTCAAGAAAGACGACAAAGTACGCGCTTACGACCTCAAAAACGCTGTCCCATTCTCAATTGCTCTCGACGCGGCTGTTACTGCCGAAGTGGCTACTAAAACAGGTGACGACATCATCATCGCGGCCGACGGCAAATACGATTTCTATCTCAAAATAGCCTCTGGACACGACAATGTATGGATCCAAAAAGCATCCAACGAACAACCCGTTGTCAAAGAAGCAGGTTATTATATCGCAGGACAAAAAGCACTCCTCGGAGAAGATTGGAAAGTGGCTGATGCTAACCTCATGACACTCAACGACGAAGGCACTATCGCTACCCTCGTTAAAGAAAACATAAGCCTCACCACCGGTGAATACGGATACAAAGTAGTAGAAGTAAAAGACGGCGCACAAACATGGATTCCTGACGGCGAAGGCAACGAACCTAAACTCGCTATCACAGAAAACGCTATCTATAAAGTAACCTTCACCTTCGAAATCGCTAAAGGCGCTGAAGGTATCGCTGCCGTTGCAGAAAAAACAGGCGAATATGTTGAACCTCAACCCGCTAAAGTTGAGCACCTCTATATACTCGGTTCTGTCAACGACCAACAATGGGCGCCTAACGCAGGTATCGAAATGACTGCCGGCGAAAACAATATCTTCACCCTCAAAGCAACTGTCAAAGGCTACTTCTCCTTCTCATCTATGCTCGCCGCTGATGCCGAAGACTGGGCCGCTATCAAAGACTACCGCTTCGTTCCTGATAACCTCGAAAGTGATGTCACACTCGAAGACGGTGTACCCGCTAAAATCGTTTCTAACTATGTTGACGATCCTAAAGCCTTCACCGCTACATCCGCTGAATATACTATCACTGTCGATATGAACGCTATGACCGTCACACTCAAGATGGAAGGCGAACCTATCACTCCTCCTCAACCAACCACCGACACTAAAGTATATGTCATGGGCGAAATCGAAGCCAACGGCGCTTCTCCATGGGGGGCTAATATAGGTAAAGAAATGACCTTCGCCGACGGCAAATACACCCTTGTGGCTAATATCACCGGCTACTTCTGCTTCACTACTATGCTCGCCGCTACCGCCGACGCATGGGCTGACATCGCCGCTTATCGTCTCGGTGGAGAAACCGCTGACATAGAAGCCGCTGCTGGTACCGAATACACTATGACCCAAGGATCCGACCAATCATGGAAAATCGCTGCTGCAGGCACTTATACTATCACACTTGACCTCGAAAACCTCAAGTTCACTCTCACCGAAGGCGGAACTCTACCTCCTGATGACAACAAAGACGCACTTGACAATGTGCAAGTCACTCTCGATACCAACGCTCCTATGTATAACACACTCGGACAACCGGTCAACGCTGACTACCGTGGCATAGTTATACAAAACGGACATAAGTTCCTCTTGAAGTAATCTTAATATCCACATAATTGCTGTTGCGCACCGCGCAACAGCAATTATCTAAAATATCTAAGACCTCTAAAATATCTGAGTCTTCTGAGTCTTCTAAGTCTTCTAAGACTTCTAAAACATCTAAAATATCTAAAAAACAACTTATCATGAAAAAACTATCATTTTTCTTTGCAGCATTGCTCTGCGCTATGAGCATCTCTGCAAAAACCTTCTATCTGCAACCAAGCGACAACTGGCTGCAAGGTAGCGCAAGGTTCGCTCTTTATGCTTTTGATAGTAGTTCCAACACATGGCAAGACATGACTGCCGTCAGCGGAGAAACTAACCTCTATTCCGCTACCATCGACGACAAATACACTACCGTCATCTTCTGCCGCATGAACGGAGCAACTACCACTAACTCATGGGACAACAAATGGAACCAAACACAAGACATGACCGTTCAGGCTGACAAAAACCTCTGCGTCATCGGAAGCGAATGGGACAAAGACGGATCTTGGTCAACCTATTCATCCACACCTGCAGAACCTACAGAAACAGTATTCAAAAACGGCGAATCACAATTCTATTTCGTCGTTAAAGGCATCGACTTCGGTGGTGTGGCATGGAACGAGTCTGACCCCACTACCATGAATGTACGCTACAAACTCGACGGTACTGCAGCACCTTATACTCGCGAATTTACTTCGCTCAGTATCCCCGCTGGCACTATGGAGTATCAATTGATAGGTAGAGTCACATCATCCAATACATATACCTACTACCCATCCAAAACTACTTATCTCAAGCAATCTCTGTCTGCGGAAGTAGAAAAACTCGCTGTATCTTTCGACCCGGCCGACCCTGCAAAAGTATCTGTCACTCCTACTTACAAAACCGTTGTGGCTGACCCCGAACTCTATTTCATTGGCGAACTCGCAACCAATGGCTGGGCAACCGACAAAGGCGATAAATTCACCTACGATGCCGACAAGAAACTCTTTACATTACCTATCAAGGCAACCGCTACCCACTACTTCTCGCTGGCAAGCAAACTCACCGCTTCCGCCAACGACTGGGACGGACTCCTGCCTAACCGCTACGGCGCTCCTACCGACGGCTACACA
>JAFVDX010000037.1 GCA_017478225.1 Paludibacteraceae bacterium
GCGTCTACGTTTATTCTCTCAAAACTATGCTGTCCGATGTTACAGAGATAAAGTAAAACTCTTTTTTGCCCGCACCCAGTATGAAGCAGAATACATACGTCAATATGGCATTAGGCAGGACAGGATAGGAATAGTACCGCTGTCTTATCGTGAAGACCGCTATGATGCTCATGTCGAGAAAGAGCCATTCTGTTTGTTTGTAGGAACAATGACCCAAGAGCGTAAGAACGTTGGCCGTCTCATTGCTGCCGCCAAGAAATATGGTTTCCGATTAGTGCTTGCAGGAAGCCCAGGCAATGCCGCATCCGAAAAGCAGTTAAGGGCATCAATAGCCGGTGCTTCAAACATCGATTTGAAAGGTTTTGTGAGCGACGATGAACTAGATTCTCTCTATAACCGTGCAAAGGTGTTTGCCCTGCCAAGTCTGAACGAAGGCGTGGGATTGGTTGCCCTTGAAGCTGCCGTCCATGGATGCAACATCGTCATCACACGGCTTGGCGGTCCAAGAGAGTATTACAAGGAGGGCACCGTATGGTTGGTTGACCCCTATAATATTGATGATATCGGTACTTCTGTTAAGCTCGCCATGCAGGTTGACTACCTTCAACTAGAACTACGCAATGAGATAAAGCAGAGGTGTTGTGTCGAAAGTTGTGTTGATGTGCTATTAGAATTCTATACTCAGGTGAGACAAAATGGAAAATAAAAGAGCCGTGCATCTGGATTATGCCAAAGGAGTTGCTATTTTCCTCATTGTTATTTATCACCTAAAATCTCTTATGGCACTATTATCCCTTTTTCTTTTTAGGAATATATTCAGACAAGATGATACACCTCATGAAAAAGAAGTTATGTGCTGTCGTCTATCTCTCAATATTCGGAATAGCCTTTTATTTCTATTTTGCACAGGGCAAGCAAATACTTGCATCTGTTTGCAATCTCTCAAGTCTTTTGCTCTTGATGACTATATTTCAACACCATGTATGTATAGGTAAACAAACGGTTGCAAGAGTGGGCAGATATTCTATGCAAGTATATCTTTTACACTTTATGGTGCTAAAAGGAATCTGTCCATATATTCAAGTGATTCAGAACCGTTGGATGGAATTTGGATATTATGTCTTTATTGCCTTAATAATAATCACCCTCACGATTCTTGTGGCAATAATCCTCGAAAAGTACAAGTGGGTAGCATTATTCCTTTTGGGAATTAAGAAGAAACCTAGAATTACTAGATGATGTCTATACCACGCTACTTGACTTATTAGGCGTTGAGTCCGATTGGTATGGCTTGGGACATTCCCTGCTTTCACCAAACTATAGCAATGTCATCGACAGCAGGAAATGGGACGTATCAGAATGGATTATACGGGGTGACTATTTCTCCAAATAAGTTCTGGATGTACATCAAACAGGAGCAAGAACCCGCGCCAACATCCTCGCCCTCGGTTCCTGCTCTTTGTTTCTCCACAGTATTATATATCATAGGCCGTCCGTCATGGCGGTCTTTTTATGCCTATTCAAAGAAAACATCGCAAAAGTGGTGCTATTTGGAAA
>JAFVDX010000038.1 GCA_017478225.1 Paludibacteraceae bacterium
AATCTTAAATCGTGCTTGAGACACTTCCCATTCAGGGCGGTCTTCAAGCATCTCCCAAACGATTTTCCGTTGACCTCTTTGAACTGTGCCAATATCACCCTTCACAGCCTTTGGAGTGTAGGTATAACTCTTGCCTCCATCAATCGAGAGATACAAAGTGATTTGAGACGGCTTGCTCAAATAATAACTTATCTCTACTAAATCACCTACTTGCTTGGCAACAACATTGCTCACAGGCGACTCTTGAGCAAACAGTGATATTGAAAACAATAACAAACTAAATAAAATAATGCGTTTCATAAGAAATATATAATTTTAGGATTATATGATTTATATTATGATAATTCGGTTAATTCGTTTAATTCGGTTAATTCGTTTGATTCGTTTAATTCGTTTAATTCGTGAACCAATAATAAATCTCTGTTATCTCAGTTTTTTCTGTTGACTAAAATATTTATAGCGTATCTGATTCATGTATCTGTTTAATCTGTTTAATCTGCGGACTAAAATATTTATAGCGTATCTGATTCATGTATCTGCTTAATCTGTTTAATCTGCGGACTAAAATATTTATAGCATATCTGATTCGTGTATCTGTTTAATCTGTTTAATCTGCGGACTAAAATATTTATAGCGTATCTGATTCGTGTATCTGTTTAATCTGTTTAATCTGCGGACGAAAATCACTCACAACATCCGTAATTTCAGCACATTACTTTTTCTTTCCGGCGTCTTGTTTCAGTTCTTCAGGTTTTTGTTTGTTTTGTGGTTGAGCAAGATATTCGAATGTCTCCTCAAAATCCCAGTTAGCACGCAGGGTGAGTTTATTGGGGAAATAATATACAGGCTCAGGGTGACGCCATGTAAGATAGTCGCCTGTAGTCCATGTGCCGTCGTTATTTTCGTCGATATAAACTCGCAGATAGTACCCTTGTGGTGTAAGATATTCAAACTTAACCCCATCGGGTTGCGCCATTTGTTCTCTAACCACTGCATCATTTTCATTGAGTACCTGAATCACTGCATTGCTTCTGTACGGACTGATTTTTACAATAAGTGATGAGTATTCGTCAAGTGAGCGCACTTTGAATTGACTTTTAACTCTGTTGTTTACATTGCCGTATATATCTATAAAGGCCGCCGAATCGACAACCAATTCGTATGTAGTTTCGGGCAACCATTTATGCTCTATCTCATAAATCATGTTAGTGCTATCGGTGGCGGTGATAGTTTTGATTTTTATAGGTAAATGTGTTGTATCTTTCAATTGATATAGGTGCAGGCTATCAGGATAAAAAGATTGTATGGGGGTAGCAAGATATATTTGCAGAGGCGAATATATCTCGAATGGCGATTTTCCATTGTTAGTGAGTTCTACAAACGGTTGTTTTTTGTTCTTCTCCAATGCGGCTCGTGCTCGCTCGCTAAGTCGCGGAGCACGATATATGGCTCTAATGGTATCTGTCTGCTGCTGCAACTCATACAACGAGTCGGTCTTGTAGTATGTCATCTCAAACTGCAGAGTGTCTTGTTTGATAGCAACAGAATCAGTCAGCCAATAAGTAATTGTATCCTTCGTCTTATTGGCCTGACAGAGAGTATATTTAAGCCAATCTTCGTCTGTTTCTATAGGTTTAATCACAGGAATTGAGTCTTGAGGGGCTGCAAACATAAGTTGGAAATAATGTTGTTTATCTCTCACAGCACGCTGGAAATAAAGGCGTTGTTTGCTTTCCTTAAAGAAGAAGAGCACCACATCTTGCGGGTCAAAGAAAGTCTTGTTGATAGTTCTGATAGTATCTATTTCTACTGAATCTTTCCAAAGAGTATCTTGCACCATTTCCTGATGGCACATAGGCTCAAACAAACTATCACACAATGCAAGTCCTTCGCCTGCCTGATAGATATAGTCTTTGCTTACATCTTGCAAGGCATATAATTTATATTTCCCAGGACGGATATTTCTTATTGTGAATTTACCTTCGCTATTGGTTCTGGTTATTCGTGTAAAAGGTATGGTAGCAAGAGCGGAATCATGATGATTGGCATGGATACCTACAATTATTCCGCTTATAGGATTCAAGTCTTCACTATTAAGCAGTTGTCCGCTTATCTGCAATGAGTCAATCACATCTGCTGTAGCAAACGAGAAAGAATATCCTTCGAGAGGATTTTTCTCATTATTATCGCAAATGGCTGCGCCGAAGTCAATAGTATAAGTGGTTGAGTCTTGCAGTTCTTCCTCAAAGGTAACACGGAGTTTTTTGCCGTATGCTTTGACCTCAGGCGGGCGTTGTTGAGGAGGAGAGATAAGCACATTGTCAGCCACATTATCCAATTGGATATATTCATTAAATGCCACTTCTATGGTCTTGCCTTTGTAGTTAAGAGCACCATTCTCAGGCATTTCTTTTACTACCGATGGCGGAGTCTCGTCTTTAGGACCACCCTGAGGACCTACTCCACGATTGGCACAACCAATAAGAAAAAGCAACGATAATATTATCAATAATAACTTCTTCATTCTACTTACTTATTCTTTGTTTATCTTTCAGTATTTGCTCTCTCAACTGCTCTAAAGAATCGAACTTGATTTCATCTCTTAGCCTCTCAACAATTTGCATCTTGATATTCTTGCCATATATATCTTTATCGAAATCAAGCAGATGCGCCTCTATTGTTTGTTTTTGACCATTTATTGTAGGATTATTTCCTATATTGAGAAGCGTTTTATAATTCTTATCGTTATAATTAGCAACGGCATAATATACCCCTGCTTTGGGAATCAGTTTTATCGGGTCGGTTTGAATATTGGCTGTAGGGAAACCTATTGTTCTGCCTACATGATTTCCGCTAACCACTTTCCCTTCAAGACAATAATTATACCCCAACAAATCATTTGCCTGAGAGATATTGCCTTGAGAAATCAGACGACGAATCTCAGTTGAACTAATGTGTTGCCCTATTTGTTTGTATTCATCAATAAATTCAATACGGAGTCCCACTTGAGACGCCAAAATCTGATATTGCTCGTGAGAAGAAATAAGGTCAGAGCCGAAACGATGGTCATACCCCATCAGAAGCAACTCTACCCCATTGTCAATCAGTTGCTGCATAAATTCTTTGGCTGTCAGTTTCTGAATAGTTACAAAGTCAAGCACCTCTACTTGCTTTATTCCTACTGCTTTTATTCTATTCACTCTTTCTTGCAAGTAATTGAGCAAAAGAGGTTGAGAATCGGCTCTGAGCACCTGTGCGGGATGCTGACGGAAAGTAACAACAAGCGGCTCAAGACAATGCTCTGCCGACAAGTCCAACAATGAGCGCAAAAGGAACCTGTGTCCTCTGTGTACTCCGTCAAAAAATCCTATGGTTGCAGCCTTATTCAATTACTTTTCTTTTCTGCGCGTTTTTTCTTAATCATTTTAACAATACTCGGCGGCAATACCGACTCTAACATCCCATCTATCATCGGACCTAACATATATACAGAAAAACTCTTCATGTCGTTTCTTTCCCATTCTATATTATATGCTTGCGGCTGCCCGCCCGACTTACGAGGATTCTTAACCAACAAAATGGCAGGAGCAAAAGCGTTTATTATACCTGAGTATTTCGCCAGTTGCGGAATGGATGTTTCTTGCTTTAATACATTTATTTTCAGATTATCATAAATCATACAATAAGTGCCTACTGCTTTGTGTCTGTCTGCCTTATAAGCCATGTCGATATTGCTTATATTGCACTGCATTTCCACGCCGAACAAAGGTTTAAGGAAATCGGCAAATGCCTCGCCTTGAGCGTTCTTGACATTGGCTTTCATTGAAAATTCACATTTCTTATTTAGCGTCATCGTGAAATCTATATCTGCTTTTCCGCTATCTTCAATCGCCGACTTCAACTTAGCCTTTATCGTTTCACCTGCTTTGTTGGTCACATTATTTATTTTGGCAGTGATACCAGACATTTGCAGCCCACCAACCGATTGACCGGTAAGCGTTAACTCCACCATCATCTTTTCCAAACTCATATCTATATTCTTCACAAGCAGAGGCAACTTCAACTTCAGCAGGCCTTCTTGCGGCATAGGATATGGCACTTTGGGCTGATAATGATTGTCACGAAACAGATTTACACTCTTCATATTCAGCCTCACACTATCTATCTCCAACTTTTTCTCTTTTGCTATTTTTATAACACTCAGAGGTGAAGTCTCCAAATGAGACATTTCAAACCATGCCCATGTAACAGGTATCTTACCCTTGGCATCAGCCAATTTCTGTTTTGCCACAGCATTGCCTCCCGACAACTGATTTATAACCACGGCTCCTGAATTTTCAGTACTCAGTTCTTTCAACTTCATCTTGAACAATCCGTCTGCTGTTGTCAAAGCAAAATTCTTGGCTGAAATCAAATAAAGCGAATCGGAATAGGTAAGAAGCGAGTCAGAGAAATTATATTCTATATCCAACAACGAGCAAAAAACATCCTCCACCGATGTGAAAAATTTATCTTTTGAGCGAGCCATTGAGAGTTGACCATCTTCAAGACTTACTTCTTCCACTATAACTTTTTTTAATGGTATTTCTGCATGTTTCTTATTAGAATCAGCCGTACGGACAGAATCTTGCTCTGCCAAATCATTCTTTTGCTTTGTCAGCACACTCAATGCTTTATCAGCATTATATGCCCTCAACACAGGTTCTTCTATTCTTATTGCATCTATTTTCAGCAACTGCTCTTTGAGTATTTTTTTCCAATTTATATGACCTAACGAGAGCCTCTGAACACTCAAATCAAGCAATATGGAATCACCTGTCAAACTATCTTTTTCAGACAAGTAAAATTGGACATCATCTATCTTGATATTGCCTTGCAGGACATTTACTTTAATATCAGAATAAGTCAGTGGCAAATTATTCTTTACCACCAATTCCTGAAGTTTTTGGTTTGCGATATTCTCCACGATTCTATCTGCCCTCAATGCCAATATCACTATCACCGCTACTATTACTATCAAAACGAATAATGATATAATCCATGCTTTAGCCGATTTGCTCATATTACTAAATTTGAAATATTATGAGTTGTTGATTAATTTGTTGCAAAAGATTTTAAAATGTTCTACATATCCCCCATTAGCCTGCAAATTTACAAGTATTTTTTCAACCCTACAAACGGTTTTTAATCTCAACGAGGTGATTATATCTGAAATACACTTTCCGTATATTTAGTCTCAAAAATTGGTTGATTGTCTGACGAGAGAAACTTTAGTTATTTGATATTGATATATTTTTTGTATCTTTGCCGCGATAATATAGTTATTCATGCCCCGTAAAAAAAACGACATAGAACCGCCTATTGCCTCGCCTTCCGACAACAATGCACCGGCAAAATCAATACACAACGAAGCAAAAGAAAGTAGCGATGAGCAGTTGATTACAACAGCACATCCACAAAAGCCTAAACAACAAAGAAAAAAACGAAAAAAGAAGCGCAAACTATCCCCTATTGACAAACTAAAAAAAGTGCTGAAATGGTTGCTCTTCTGTTTTCTGATTTTGATATTCGCTTTATTATTCGGTTTGTTTGAATTGTGGCAAAAGGGTTGGTTACCTACACCCGAAGAGTTGCCTAAATACAAAGAGCGACTGCTTATTATGTTTCATGGATACTACACTTCCACATTGCCTCAAGGAGATGTGATAGGTATAGACATATCTCATTATCAAGGCGATATCGATTGGGAAGAATTGTCTTTTTATGTTGACCGACGAGGTAATTTACATCGCTCTTCAGGCAAGAAGCGGAAAGCAAGAGATGTAGATTTCGTTATTGCCAAAGCCACACAAGGTGCTAATATAAAAGACAGTTACTACAACGACTACAAGGCAGGCGCAAGACAAAGAAATATTCTGTTCGGAGCATATCATTTCTATTCGGCAGGTGTATCAGCAACCATTCAAGCAGATAATTTTATTCATACGGCAGGCTTGCAAAATGGTGATATAGTGCCTGTTTTGGATGTAGAACCATATAAAAACCAACTGCCAAAGCAAGATTCGGTATATCATTGGCTCCAAATTATAGAGAAATACTATGGCGTTACTCCCATAATATACACCAACGAAAAATGCTATCTTGATTACTTTGCCCCTCAAAGCAGATTCCGTCATTACCCGTTTTGGATAGCCAGATACGGAGGCAAAGAGCCGAGCCGACACCATATAATGTGGCAATGTGCTGAAAACGGCAAAGTAGCGGGCATCACAGGACCCGTTGACATTAATGTATTCAGAGGAACATTCGAAGACTTAAAGCACAAGCATACTATCAAATAAATATGGCAGACCAGTATCTAACTATCAAACAACTTTCCGAAGGACTATACAAAGACAAAGGCAGCAAGTTTTTGTCGTTTGCCATACCTGTGGAAGATATTGAGCAAGTAAAACTACAATTGGCTTATTACAAAAAGCAATACTTCGATGCCCGCCATGTATGTTATGCTTATATGTTAGGTCCGGATCATGACCAATTCCGGGCTAACGACGACGGAGAACCAAGCGGCACGGCAGGAAAACCTATATTAGGACAAATCAACTCACATAATCTGACCAATATTCTTGTAGTAGTAGTTAGATATTTTGGTGGTATTTTGCTTGGTACAGGCGGACTGATTGTGGCTTATAAACAAGCAGCACAAGACGCCATCAATAACGCACAAATAATAAGTCGGGCTGTGGAAATACACAAAGAAATCACTTTCCCATACCATCAAATCAACCAAATAATGCGTATCCTCAAAGATATTGAAGCACGCATTGTAAAACAAGACTATAAAGACAACAACTGTATAATAGAATTTTATATAAAAAAACAATATGAAGGAAGAATTTAAAGAAATTGCCGCCTATGAGCCGGAAGATTATCTTGAGCAAAGAGACAAACTGCTCCAAGAGCCTACTTTCCAAAAGACAATAGAGGGTATATGCAGTCAGATCCTGCACGGAAGCATCAACGCTCAAGATATTTACCAGAGCATTAAGCAAACCGAAAATCTTGAACAGTGGGATCAAGTAATCTTATATCCTCTTATGAATTGGGTGGTAAAAAACACCTCTAAAGGCATTTGCCTGAATGGTAAAGAAAATCTTACATCCAATCCGTCTAATGCAGTATATATCACCAACCACAGAGATATCCTGCTTGACTCTACCCTACTATCAATGCTTATATATAATCAACTGCACACCCGCCCATACATAGGCATAGGTACCAACTTATATGTGGAACCATGGATAGAGCGAATTGTAAGACTCAACAAAGCCTTTAGCGTGCGTCGAGGCGGTTTGCCACGACAAGTACTGCGCAACTCACAGTTATTGTCGCAATACATCAACTATCTCGTTGTAGAAAACCAACAATCTATTTGGATAGCACAACGAGAAGGCAGAGCCAAAAATTCCGACGACCGCACACAACCCGCATTGCTCAAAATGCTAACTATGGCAGGTGAAGGCGATTTTATCAACCGACTGCTTTGTCTCAACCTTACACCCGTTAGCCTAAGTTATGAATACGACCCATGCGACTATCTCAAGGCAATGGAAATGCAACTGAAAAGAGACAACCCACAATACAAAAAAACACCACAAGACGACTATATAAACATGCAAACAGGCATGCTTGGATACAAAGGGCAGATAGTATTTACAATAACGCCGACTATAAACTGCGAAGTGGCAGAAATTAGAAATACTACCAATATTCGCAACGAGCAGGCAGAAGCCGTTTCAGACATAATAGACAAGCATATTCACGCTCATTATCACATATTTACAGTAAATAAAATCGCCTACGACAAGTTGTTTAACACCAGTACATTTGAAAAAGACTATTCTGAGGCTCAAAAAGCGGACTTTGAGCACTATTTGGAAGGGCAAATCAACAAAATAAATATACCTGACAAAGACATCGATTTCCTCTACCAAAGAATACTTGAGATGTATGCCAACCCACTGAAAAATCAACTTCAGGCAACTAAATAAATTGAGAAGCTATGAAACTCGGCGTTTATATCAAATCATTTCGACTTCGCACACTCCCCCTCTCAATGTCGGGCATCATACTCGGCACAGGATGGGCTTTTCATGAAAACACTACACTTACTACACAATCTAACTCATGGCTGATTTTTTTGTTTGCCATCCTTACCACACTTAGCCTGCAAATACTAAGCAACCTATGCAACGAACTCGGAGATTCGCTCAAAGGTACCGATACAGGACAAAATGCACGAGAAGCATACGGATTGCAAGCAGGGAAAATAACTATTACGCAAATGAAGCGAATGATATATTCATTCGTAGTGGCAAGTATTGTTTTCGGGACAGCACTAATTTACACTTCATTTGGAACATTGTTCTGCAACCAAAGCCTCGTATTTTTCTGTTTAGGAGCATTGGCAATTATTGGAGCAATAACCTATACTTTAGGCAAGCATAACTATGGCTACATCGGTTTGGGAGATTTAGGAGTATTCCTATTCTTTGGATTACTGAGCACCATGGGAAGTTATTATCTGCAAACCATGACTATAAATGCAGACATTTTGCTTGCTGCCATTGCTATTGCGTTACCTATTGTAGGAGTGCTTAATCTGAACAACATACGCGATATGCCCAATGATGTGCAACATGGCAAACGCACATTTGCGTCATGGCTCGGACCTAAAGGCGCAAGAATTTACCACACACTACTGCTCGTCTGCTGCTTGCTTATTTTCACTTATTTAGAAAGATATTTTGTGCTGATTTCTCTGCCTGTTTTGACATGGCATATATGGTATATCTTCCGCCACGAAGGAGCAAAACTCGACATTCAAATGCCAGTGCTTATGTTCACCACAATCGTCATTGCCATCTTGGCTATATTCTAACCTACTGTTCTTCTGCGAAATTCGGCTAAAGTAATAGCAGTGGCTACCGCAACATTAAGCGACTCGGAAGTCTCGCCATGAGCGTACGAAGGGATAAGCAACGGCTTATCTATCAACTTCCTCAAAGGCTCTGTGATACCATTTCCCTCGTTGCCCATTATTATTATTCCATTAGCACTTAGTTGCTGCTTGTAGATATTCTCACCTTCAAGCAATGTACCATAAATAGGTATTTTTTGTATGTATGGCTTCAGGAAAGTCAATAAATCAGTATAATCTACACTCACCCTTGCTATCGCACCCATTGTGGCTTGCACCACTTTGGGGTTGTAACAATCTGCTGTGTCACATGAGCATACTATCTGTTTTATTCCAAACCAATCAGCCGTACGGATTATTGTACCCAGATTGCCAGGATCTTGAACGCCATCTAACACAAGTATTAAACTATCCTTATCAAGTTCAGACAATTCAGACAACGACCTCTCCTTCTTTCTAAACACACCTATATAACCCTGAGGTGAGCGCAACGCAGTCATCTGTTCTATCTGAGTTTGAGTGGCATCCTGAGGAGTAACAATCAACTCACTTACAAACACTTTGCTGAGTTCTTCCACCAGTTTTTTGCCTTCTGCCACAAACAACCCCAACTCGTCTCTATACTTTTTTTGCTGCAGACTTCTAACAAGTTTAATTTGCGATTTGGTCACCATAAACACTAAATCTATTTTGACTGCAAAAATAGCATTTTCAAACCAAACAGCAAAACAAATTTATAAGCATTATCAACATCCTGATATCCAATATCCCATATCCCATATTCCTGCTAACTACGAGGAGAATAGGCAACGGCAATCGTTGAAGTCTCTTCGTTCAACACAAATATATCATATAAAACCCTCTCAGCAGAAGGCAAAAACATTTGTACATCTGTCCGTCCATCCTTAGTCCTATATAAAAATACATAATCCGAATAATTCACAAAATTATATCTCTCATCCAAATATCCGTCTAATTCGGTTATAATAGATTCACCATAATAAGAAAATACGGTAATAGAATATTTATAATCATTCAAACTACCAAACACTAATATGGTTACCTTTTCTTTTTGCCTCGACTTATAATATACCATATTTTCACTATCTACTACCTTCTCATACAACTCAATAAAACCCATTTGTTTCATCTTTTGTTTTACATACTGTTTTTGCATTCCCCACTCTATACATGGCTCATACATTGGATAGTACTGATATGTGGTAGCCTTATCATCGCTTCCACTACTCTCATCTTGATAATCGTGATATACCTTGTCTGGCTCGTTTTTGTTGCACGACACAAGCACTACAGCAAAGAAAATTGCGAAAAGAATCGCTACTAAAAAATAAAAGAAATTGTGTTTCATAAAAAATAGTGTTTTAGTTTGCGCTGCAAAAATATGCTAAAACTAAAACACTACCTTTGATTTGCTTATAAATCGAATTAATCGATTATATCGAATCTCTTATCCATCTGCGTGCTTCTTCCACTTTGCTCTCAGTTGCATTGTTAATAGCCTCATTAAAAGCACTTACATTGGTCTCTCTGTAACCGGTAACTTTACATACCCACTTCATCAGACTATCTTTCTCAAGCGATGTAACCTGCATCAGTTTTTCCTCTTGCAAGGCCTTTAGCAGTTGAGCAACAGGCGCACGATTCAATCCCCCACCTTGCTTCTTGCCCCTAATACACAATTCGTTTATTATCAGTTGCTCCTTATCTTTAGCAACACCCTTCAACGGATTTATCGCCTGCTCGTCTATAGTTGCAATATCAATAGTTTCATTTTCTGCTATCATATTCCCTTTTTTGGCATTTATATACTCTTGCAAATATGCCAACACATCAGTCATATACATTATCACAGCAACCAAAGAACTTACCAGGCCTATTGAAGTGGCAATATAAAACATATAATCTGCAACTTGACTATTCAAAACCAGATAAGTTGCACAGACATTAACCAACACTACCACAATAAACATTACAAGGCTTGTGGCAGCAAGGGCAAAAAACACCCAATGAGTAGTATCCCAGTTGTACCGCTTACGCATTTCTTTTAGTTTTGTATCGTGCAGAGGTTTTCCCTTTGGCTATATTTGAGAGTTTACTCTTTACAAACTGACGACGAATCGGCGAAATCTTATCTGTAAACACATTTCCTTCCAAATGATCATATTCATGAAGCACTATTCGCGCCTTAAAATCGGTAAACTCATCAATATGCTCATTAAAATCCTCATCAAAATACTTAATTTTTATCGTCTTGGGGCGAATAACCGTTTCACTAATTCCCGGCAACGATAAGCAACCCTCAGAATATGCTGATTTATCCTCCGAAAACTCAATAATCTGAGGATTGATAAATGCCTGCTTAAAACTTACACATTCTGGATAATCTTCTCCTAACTCACTACCATCTACAACAAATACTCTAATGCTTCGCCCTATTTGCGGAGCAGCTAAGCCACAGCCCTCTGCAACTGTAAGTGTCTCATACATATCACTTATCAACTGCTTCAAATCAGGATATGAACTATCAATTTCATCTGTACTTCGCCTTAGAACAGGCTGACCATATAAATATATAGGTAAAATCATTGTTATTGTCAATTATTATCAAAAACGAGGATAACAAATCGCTATCCTCGCTTTGTGTGTTTTAGAAATTCTTACTCTTGATTCAAGGTAACACGCTTGAAATCACATACTGTAACACCGGCTTTCTTAAGAACATCTTTTACGAGTTCCTTATCTTCTGACATTACATATACTTGCTCATTCAAAGTGCTCTCTTTCAAGAATTTCTGCAAACGGCCTTGAGCAATCATCTCAACTTTCTTCATATTGATGTTTGCCTCTGCCTCTTGAGGAACTTCCTTACGGATCTTACGAGCGATTTCAGCCTGCTCTTCAGTGAGCCAACCTTTTGCAAGATTTGATTCAACATGGTCGTCGCTATCAGCATGTGCAGGATTCAAGCCTGCTTTTCTTAGTGCTTGCTCTACAGCCTTGTTTATCTCGTCTTGTTTGGTTTTCTCTATAGCAACGCTCAACTCATGGTCCTTAACCTCTTGTGCAACCAATTCTGCAGAAACGGCAATAGGAGCCATTGCAGCAACTTGCATAGATATACCATGCACAACTTCTTGCGCTGCATCTTGCTCTGCTACTGCAACCAAAGATGAGAGTTTGTTACCAAGGTGATTATAAGCGTCAACCTTTGCACCACGAAGGAACACATAGTCGCTCAATTCCATTTTCTCACCCGTAACGCCAGAACGCTCAGTTACCAATTCTGCAACTGTGCGACCGCTAACAACCTCATTCTTCAAAGCCTCAAGGCTTTCAGGCTGACGATCCATTGCTACATCAAGTATCAACTTAACCAATGCTACGAAATCTGCATTCTTAGCCACGAAGTCAGTTTCGCATTTTACTGCCACGATGGCTGCAAAACCATTTTCTGCTTTTGCCAAAACACAGCCTTCAGATGCCTCTCTATCAGAGCGCTTTGCAGCGATTGCCTGACCACGCTTGCGGAGTAAGTCCTTTGCCTGCTCAAAATCGCCATTGGCTTCTTCCAAAGCCTTCTTTACATCCATCATTCCTGCGCCTGTGATATCACGCAGTTTCTTTATATCAGCAAGTGTTACTGCCATAATATAATTCCTTTCGTATAAAATTGGTTAATTATTCAGCCTCTGCTGCTTCCTCTGCTTCTGCCTTAGGAGCGGCCTCTGCTACTTTCTCTGCCTCTTTGGGCTCGGCTTGTTTGCGCACTCTCTGACGACGCTCTTTGGGAGCAGGTGCTTCCTCGCCCTCTTGCTTTTGAGCAGCGGCTTCGTCTGCCTTCTCAATCTTACGCTCTTCCAAACCTTCTTTGATAGCACCAACTACAGCATTTAAGATAACTGCAATTGACTCTGTTGCATCATCGTTAGCAGGAATAACAAAGTCGATATTATTAGGATTAGAGTTGGTATCTACTATTCCGAATACAGGAATACCCAAACGCTGTGCTTCTGCCACTGCGATATGCTCTTTCATTACATCAATCACAAACAAAGCACTTGGCAGACGGGTCAAGTCTGCAATACTACCAAGGTTCTTCTCCAATTTCTCGCGTTGACGAACAATTTGCAATTTCTCACGCTTTGAGATATTGTCAAAAGTACCATCGTTCATCATCTTATCAATAGATGACATTTTCTTCACAGCCTTACGGATTGTGGGGAAATTGGTAAGCATACCACCTGCCCAACGCTCAGTGATATATGGCATATTCACCTCTTTTGACTTCTCAGCAACAACCTCTTGTGCTTGCTTTTTTGTTCCTACAAACAAGATCTTACGACCTGACTTGGCAATGTTTTTCAATGCCTCAGCAGCCTCTTCAATCTTAACTACGGTTTTGTTCAAGTCAATGATGTGAATACCATTACGCTCCATAAAGATATAAGGAGCCATTGCGGGATTCCATTTGCGCTTCAAGTGACCAAAATGCGCACCTGCTTCAAGCAGTTCTTCAAAATTTGTTCTCATAATAAAAATAATAATGTTTTTTGATTTATAATTTTCTCCCTTTCTTTTGACACGCATCTCATCTTCGACTTTCTGTATGTCTTAGACAGGCGAGAACTGCCTTTATGCTGCCAAAACAATTTTGGAGTAATCATGACATGAGTCTCCAAAATTTAGGAGTTGCTTATTTGTAATAGAAAATTTATGCAACCTGAGCACGAGGCTCAGGCTGCAAGTAAAATATATTAACGCTTCGAGAATTGGAAACGCTTACGAGCCTTCGGACGACCCGGTTTCTTACGCTCAACCTCACGAGCATCACGAGTCATAAATCCTTCTTCCTTGAGTGCGGGTTTGTCTTCAGGATTGATTTTCACCAAAGCACGAGCAATTGCCAAACGCAAAGCCTCTGCCTGACCCTTGAATCCACCACCATCAAGATTGGCTTGAATATCATATTTCTCTGCAACACCAAGTTTGTTGAGTGGTTGCTTAACTATATATTGAAGGGTTCCAAGAGGGAAATATTCAGCCAAATCGCGCTTGTTGATAACTATTTTACCCTCACCTTCGCTTACGAAAACGCGAGCAACTGCTGCTTTTCGTCTTCCTAATGCATTTACTACTTCCATTGCTGCGTTTATTTAAGTGTGTTAATATCTATTTGTTTTGGTTGTTGTGCTGCATGCGGATGTTCTGCACCTGCATATACATACAAGTTGTTGATTATCTTATCACCGAGGCGATTCTTAGGAAGCATACCGCGAACCACTTTCTTAACCAAGCGGTCAGCGCCTTTGTCCTTTAAATCAGCAGGGGTGTATTCACGCTGACCACCAGGATAACCTGTGTAGCGAACATACTGACGACCAGTCCATTTATTTCCGGTCAACTCAACACCTGCGGCATTGATAACGATAACATTGTCGCCACAATCCTGATTAGGCGTAAACGACGGTTTGTACTTTCCGCGAAGCAACTTCGCAATCTTGGTGCACATACGACCCAAGATCTGACCTTGTGCATCCACTACAACCCACTCCTTTTGCTCACGAGCGGCTTCTTTGGATAATGACAAAGTCTTGTAACTTACTGCATCCATTGATGTTTTTTTGATTTTAGACCAACCCGACAGACATCATTTACGAGAAAAGAAACCAAAATTGAAGACTATGATACTTTCGCACCCTTTTTTCTTCATTTATTATTCTCCACTGCCCAGATTGGCGAATTAGTAATTAGTTAATTTATTGTGTTTTATATATAATATGTCTTATTTTGACCACATTATCTCAAAAACGGCTGCAAAGGTAGAAATTAAATTTCACATACACAACACTCTACTCATTTTTTTCTCCTTTTTCGCCCCAAAGATATTTCATCCACTCCGCAGTTCTTTGTTCGGCAGGATTCCCTTGAGCAAACCAAAAACGCTTTTCTTTCAATTGGTCTGGCAAGAATTGTTGTTTTACAAAGTGATTGGGATAATCGTGCGCATACTTATAGCCCTCAGAATAGCCTAATTCCTTCATGAGTTCCGTTGGAGCATTTCTCAAATGCAGCGGCACAGGCTGATTGCCCGATTGACGCACCTCCTGCAATGCACTGTCTATAGCCAAATAAGCCGAGTTGGACTTCTGCGATGTTGCTAAATAAATAGTAGCCTCTGCCAAAGGTATTCTGCCTTCTGGCCATCCTATCTTACTAATCACATCGAAACAAGCATTTGCTATCAAAATAGCATTAGGATTGGCAAGTCCTATATCCTCGGCTGCAGATATACACAAGCGGCGAGCAATAAATTTCGGGTCCTCACCTGCCTCCACCATCCGAGCCAACCAATAAACAGCCGCGTCGGGATCACTTCCGCGTATTGACTTTATAAAAGCAGATATGATATCATAATGCATCTCGCCATCTTTGTCGTAGGCTACAGGATTTTGCTGCAACCGTCTTGTCACCACATCATTATCTATAACAATTTTATTGCCATCTGCCGACTCTACCACCAACTCTAATATATTCAGCAATTTCCTGGCATCACCTCCACTATAACGAAGCAGACTATCTGTTTGCTTTATCTCAAAATCAAGTTTCCTGAGTTGCTCATCTTCGTTTATTGCCCTATTGAGCAATTTCAGCAAATCATCTTTTCCTAAACTTTTTAGCACATATACCTGGCAGCGAGAGAGCAGAGGAGTAATCACCTCAAAAGACGGATTTTCAGTTGTGGCACCAATCAAAGTTATTGTACCATTTTCTACTGCTCCCAACAAACTGTCTTGTTGAGATTTACTAAAACGATGAATCTCGTCTATAAATAATATCGGCCTTCCTTTTGAGAAAAGGCCATCCTGACGACGGGCTTTGTCAATAACTTCTCTTACTTCTTTCACTCCTGAGGTAACAGCCGAAAGTGTGTAAAAAGGCAACTCTAAAGTATGCGCAATAACTCTTGCAAGAGTAGTCTTACCTACTCCCGGAGGCCCCCACAAAATAAAAGAGGTTAGCACTCCTCTTTCTATCATTTGTCTAAGGATAGCACCTTGTCCCACCAAATGCTCCTGACCTACATAATCTTCTAATGTCTTAGGTCGTAATCTCTCAGCAAGCGGCATCATAATATATAGTGTTTTATATCTACTCTTCTAAATCTTCTAAATCTTCTAATTCCTCTAAGCCCTCTAAACCAATCTATCCTCTCTCCATCAACTCCTTAGCATTTTGCAATGCAGCCTGAGTTATATTTTCGCCGGAGAGCAACGAAGCAATCTCCCTAACCCTTTCATCATCACCTAGTACTCTGATATGCGTCTCCGTACGATCTTCTGTATCAGACTTATAAACCTTGAAATGTTGTTTTCCTTTACTTGCTATTTGTGGCAAATGAGTTATACAAATCACTTGTCTGTTTTGCGCTATATCACAAAGCATACGCCCCATATTACCTGCCACTTCGCCGCTTACCCCTGTATCTATCTCATCAAACACCACTGTTTGTAAGTTGGTCTGATTGGCTATTAACGCTTTAATACACAACATAAGTCTTGCAATTTCACCTCCCGACGCCACTTGAGCCACCTCATGAAGTTGCTGATTGAGGTTGGCTGCAAACATCAATTGCACATTATCCGCACCATCTGAAGTATATTCCGAATCAGCAAACATAACATCTACCCGAGCGTGCTTCACGCCAAGCAGATTGAGTTGCTTTTCAAGCGTTTGTTTAATATAAGGCACACACCTTTGTCTTGATTCAGTAAGCAATCTGGCTTTTTTCTTCAACTCTTGCAAACACTCATTTTGCTTAATTTTCAGTTGTTCTATAGCCTCATCAAAACTATCGGTTTCCTTCAATCGCTCTCTATACTCTTCCTCTAACTCAAGCAATTCCTCCGTAGTCTGGCGGTGATGTTTCTCAAGCAAAGAATTTATCAAATCTAATCGTTCCTCAACTTGCTGTAGTCTTAAAGGATCAAATTCTGTTCTGCCGGCAATTCTCTCTGCCTCGTCAGCAATATCTCTGAGTTCTATAGATACGCTCTCTACCCTCATAACAAGAGCCAAGTCTTTGGGAAGGAAATCATTTATCCGCCTGAGGGCATTCAAAGACTCTTTTATTTGAACCAATGCTCCATTCTCGTCCGACAAACAATTCACCACATTCATAAGCGATGACTTTATTTCCTCTGCATGCTCAAGTATTTCTTGCTCCTCCTCCAGTTCTCTTTCTTCTCCTGCCCTGATTTTTGTATCGCTCAGTTGATTATACTGAAAAAGCATATAATCATAATCTCCCCTACTCTGCTTTGCCTTTTCTTGAAGTTTTCTCAACTCCTCACTTACACATACATAATTATTATACGCCTTCTCGTAATTCTGCTTCTCGGTTTGATTCTGAGCCACTGTATCAAGAATAGAGAGTTGAAACTTATCATCTTTCAAAAGCAAGTTCTCATGCTGAGAATGAATATCTATCAGCATATCTGCAATTTCTTTCAAAACGCTCAGCGACACAGGACTGTCATTTACAAAAGCCCTTGATTTTCCTGCTGCCGTCAACTCTCTGCGAATTATACAAATCTTATCATAATCGATATCGTTCGCACTGAATATCCTCCGCAAAGAATCATTTTCATCAAGCAAAAACTCTGCCTCTATTACGCACTTTTGTTCGCCGTCGGAAATGGACTTAGAATCAGCCCTACCACCCATCACTAATCCCAAGGCACCAAGTATAATTGACTTGCCCGCACCTGTTTCACCCGTAAGGACCGACAATCCGTCTTCAAAACTGATATCCAATTCCCTTATCAGGGCATAATTTCTTATATGTAAACTACTAAGCATCTATTTTATAATATCAAACGGCATTACATAAGTTTTCTTTTCGTCATTCCGTATCTTACTTATCCATTTTTCTATTTCCTCTCTTGATGTTTCTGCTTCGTTATACTTCAGATTCTTTTTTGTAAAGACAAACACCAAACGATTAGTCTCTCTCGGAGCATCTGTGTCTTTGGTAATACCATAAATACAATTTAACGGGAAAAAGTATTTTTTGCCTTTCTCAAGCAAAATAGCAGATTCATGACAATCGGTTGAAAATGGGAAATCAGGATACAACCTATACCCTGTTTTGTTATCTTCAAAAAGAAACACATTCAAATAAGCATCATCATTAGGCACTATTTGGAATTGCAATTCTGCGCCATCACTATATACCGACTGCAATCCACTGATTTTTGCCGTAAAATTAAGGTCAGGTTCAACTCCACGCTTTACCGTTACTCGCGCAGTACAATAATATATTACCTCGTTTGTCCTTATAGGATTTATCTTTGAATCCTCCTCTATTACTTCAAAATTTACTATTTCTCCACTTGCCTGACTTACAGCAAGCGAATAAAAACTATCACCTGCACTCGTACTCTCTGCAGCCTCCTTCACATCAAACTTCTCTCCAAATGCTTCAAGGGCTTTCTTTTTAGCATCTTTTCTTGCCTCCTCTTTTAGTTGAATATCACTCAGGCGGGAATGTCCCTTTAGTACAACTACCTCACCTGTAACGGTCACTTTCTCTGTTACCTCTTTATCCTTATCCGCACCAAACGACACAACACAACAAGAAAACACAAGTAATAATGAAACCAGCCTCTTCATACTATTCTTTTATTTTATAATAGTTACATTCTCTTTGATGTATTTATTCACATCATCCATGTTTATTCCAACTATTTGAGCCTCTAATTTTATCTGCTCTATTGCATTAAGGCGTGCTTTTAGTGCTGCATCATCGTCAACAAGAAAAAATATCTTATAATCTAAAGTCATGTCATCATTCTCACGAAACATACATACTGACGGCTTTAGTTCATTATATATTTTTGTAGAAACCACACCCTCATATTTTTGACAGAACTCTTCTGCTCCACCACCCAAATTGCCTTCCAACTGCATTCTTGCCTGCTTGGCATACTCTGCTTTCGCATTCATTATTGCCCACTGCCTTGCACGATTGGTCGTTTTTAGGTTTTTCTGACCCTCTATTGTTGATACCATTTCCGTGTAATGCACATCCGGATCCTTTAGTTTTATTTTGTGATTATATATCAACACATCCAATTTGTCTAATGCATCAGGTCGCCAACCTTCTTTTTCTAATTGTTTGGCTATCTTCTGACACTCTTTCCATAGTTTTTTATCACTATTCTTTGGCTGCGACATCACTACTGACACGCTCCCAAGTAGCACCAAAATAAATAATAACTTTTTCATCGTAGTTTATGTTTAAATTTATTTCATTTTCCAATTTTGCCAGTCTGTAACATCCGGAGCAGCCGTAATAGTTGGAGTCTGACTTTTTTTGTTTATTACTATACTCTGTCTGCTCACATTGGTTTTGATATATTCTCCCAACTCCTCATAGGTAACATCGCCTTTAGTTTCTTGCAGTTTTTTAAGCAAGAAATATGTAAACATACCATGTCCTTCGTCGTTGTTGGGATATGCGGTCTCATCTCCTGTGGCTGCAGAGAACACAACCATCTTGCCCTTTGGCACACCAGGCTTGGCCTTCACCGCAACTCCACGAGCCGATGCCAACATATCGCCCTCGCGCTTTGTTCCACTAAAGCAAGCATCTAAGAACACCGTTACCGCACTTGCATTACTATTCCCTAACAACGAATAAATATCATCCAACTTGTATCCCGTTTGTATATCTGTTCCATATCCGTCTATAGGCAATAAATACGCCGACTTGCTTGCCTCGTCAGGAATACCATGACCAGCATAATAAAATATCAAGCGTGCCTGACCATCATAACTCTTAGCCACCTGAGCAAGCCACGACAACTGCTTACGCATCACATTAAGTGTGGCATCGGTAACAATCTCTATATTTCGTGCAGGTACACCCAAAGTTTTCTCACAATACTCTCCAAATACACGACCATCGTTAATTGCGTACGGCACTTTTGCTACCGACTGATAATTTTCATTGGCGATAATCACCACAAAAGTATTCTCATTCTTCTGACTCGTCTGAGGAATATTCTTGTCAACCGCACTACCAATTGAGGCTATCACTATATTTGCATCACTCGTCTTTTCTTCTACTGCCGGAGTAAGAGATATCTTGTTGGATGCCACCGACTTGTTTACCTCCAAATTGATGGTCTTACTTTCGGCAAACCTACCAAACTTCTCTTTTATGGTGATTTTCACAGGGATAGTCGATGCATTATAATTATTACTTGCTATCATTTCATAATTCAACGACTCCGCCTTACCGCCATCGAATTTACTAAAATGCAAATTCGTATTCTCACTTGTTATAAACACACCTGTAGGAACACTTACTTTTACCTCCACATCTTCTGCCTTACCGGATTTAGTGTTTTGCAAAAGCACTTGCAAGGCAAATGGTCTGCCCTTACTAATTGAGCCATACTCGCTTGATGCTGCATAATCAACCACTTGCAACAAAGGAGCACTATAGGCTCGAGTAACTACTGTCAATTCTATCGGCTGAGTACCAAAACCACCCTCTTCGTCCACTTGCGCTGAAATCATCACCTCACCATCAGACACATCCAAACCCGCAGTAATAGGAATACTAATTTCTCGCTGCTCATTTGGACGAATGGTATTCAAATCTATTTCTTTTACTGAAATAGATTTATTTGCACCTGTTATTTTCACTTTGGTCTTGCAATTCAACCCATTTCCCTTACCCTTGTTTATAACCTTAAAGCGAAGATAAGATGTTTCGTTTGCATCTATGGCACGATTGCCGTTAGCATCCTCAAATCTTAAACTTCCATCCACAATAGCCAACATCGCAGGCAAAGTAATCTTCTCCCTATAACCCTGAGCATATAATTTATCACATTTGTCTTGGGCTTTCTTTATGTCTTCTGCTTCGCTATAATTATCTGCCGCTTGATGATAATATGTCAATGCCAACGCAGGATCTTTTTCCACACCATAGCCACCATATTCATATATAAGCCCCATATTCCAATAAGTGGATACAGGTATATTCTCACTCTTCTGCTTTAGAGTTTTTTTGTACCATCTAACTGCCGATTCAAAATCTTTTTGCTTTCCATAACCGCTTTGGTTATATAGCCCCAAATAGAAAGAAGAAGCATTATCCCCCCAATCATCTGCAGTCAAAAACCATGAGTAGGCAGATGTATAATTTTTTATACTTTGATACATCCACGCCACTGTTCGCGCCGTTTCCGGATTTTTCGAAGCGCTGGCAGCCTGCTCGTACCACTTGATTGCCATACCAGTATTATGCAACACAGCCACACCATCGCCATACCTATATTTTTTGGCAATTGCAAGCATCGATTCTATATCTCCTGCCGTTGCAGCCTTCTCTAACCACAACGCTGCCTCCCGAGGATTTTTACTTACCCCATCGCCCTTCTCGTATTTTTTTGAGAGCGCAAGCATCGCAGAAATGTCACCTTTATTGGCCTTTTCTGTTATAATATCTATTTCTGATATATACCTTACATTTGCTTTTGACATTCGATTGTTATGGTCGTAAGGGGCACTTGGTGCACTTGCGTTTGCCCTATATGTAATGAAACTGTTATTCATATCATTGGGCATTTGTATTGTACCTTGAAAATAAGGGCTACTAATGCTATAATTAAACGCTCCCTTATCTACATAGGTATTGCCTTCAAAAACAATTTTTGTTAGAGCCTTCCAAAATTTATCACGAAATGCATCTTCTTCTATACTCCTCACGGTTTTAGGAATAATCAATTCTGTCACCTTATTATTTTCGAGAAATGCATTCTTGCAAATTTTTGTTATATCAGAGTCTATCTTATAAGTTATCAATGTGTTATTAGGATTATAAGCGACAAACTCCTTTCCATAACCAGTCTGTTTGCATAGTGCATAATTACTATAAGTATAATATGGATTATTTGGCGAAATTTCTATATCCCGACATCCTCCAACAAAAATAGAACTTACAATATACTTCACATTTGCAGGAATAACAACATGCGATAGTGTTGCAGGAAAACTTGAATCAAGTGAATCCAAACTATTAGGCAATTCAAGTGAAGTGATCTTAGAAATACTTAAATTACTGAGATTTCTCACACTACCGGGCAACTTTATGGATGTTACCTTACGAAACATACCTTTATCTCTCCAATCGCCGCCTACTTGAACAATAGTATATGTCTTTTTCTTGTAAACTACAGTTGAGGGTATTACTATATCTCCCTCATAACTACTACTAATTTTTGTGCTACCGAAATCAGTAAATACATCACTGCAGACTGAGACTGAATTACTTTTATCAATAATACGATAATATATTCCGTCCACCATAAAGTCATAGTTCTTCTTTGCCCAAACCATGGTTGAGGATAAAACCAATAGGATTAAAAAAATTGATTTTTTCATATTTTCACTATTCTATTCAACCTTCTATATAACAAATTATATTATATACCTTTCTTTTTTCGGTTGCGAGCAAAGGTGCTTGCACTACTGAAATGCACTGCAAAATTATGAAAAAACAATCATATACACAAACTGCATATAAAAGTTTTGTACTATGACAAAAAATATGTACCTTTGCACGATTTTGGGATTCAACCCGCTCAATACGACAACAGAAAACTCAATGGAAAACGATTATCCCTCTATACTACTTGCCAATGCCGTCAGTGAATTTTCCTCTCTTCCCGGACTTGGGAAAAAGACTGCATTAAGGCTTGTGCTACACCTGCTGCGACAGCCAGAGCCGGATGTAGAGCGGTTTGCCTCTGCACTTACAAAACTTAAGAAAGAAGTACATTATTGTAGTTGTTGTCATAACATAAGCGACACAGAGATATGCCCTATTTGTCAAAGCAATAAACGAGACAAACAAACTATCTGCGTAGTAGAAAATGTGCAGGATGTAATGTCTATTGAGCGCACAGGGCAATATTTTGGAGTATATCATGTCTTAGGCGGAATTATCTCACCCATTGAAGGCGTCGGACCTAAAGACTTAGAAATAGACTCGCTAGTAGAACGACTAAAAAACAACAACATAAAAGAAGTGATTCTTGCTCTGCCAACCACTATGGAAGGTGATACTACCAATTTTTATATTTACAAACGAATACAACCCACAGGAGTAAAAGTATCACAAATTGCCCGAGGAGTTGCTATAGGCAACGAATTGGAATATACCGATGAGATTACTCTCGGACGATCAATTGTAAACAGAACTGAATTTCACGGATAATAAATCATTATACAATATGGAAAGAAAAGTAAATACTATTCTCAACTGCTATTATTACGGCTTTTATTTGTTAGCAATAATAACTGCTATTGTTATGTGGCAGGGCGTAACAAAAGAGTTCATACCAATACTTCCCAAAGACAGCACATTGGGACTTATTGTACAATATATCGTCATTTTTTATACTATTATCTCAGTGGCAGGTGGTCTATATTGTTTCAAAAAAGCCATTGATAAAGTGCGCAACACTGACGACAAAGAAAAACAATTACTCACCTACAAGGCATGGGGAATAGCCAGAATATGCGTTATCGGTTTCGGAATCGCTCTTGGTATTGCAACATTCTATTGGATGGGTGGATACAGATCAATGCTCTGGTGCGGCGCAGTATCTACTATTGCCTTGTATTTCTGCAAACCGACACTAAGAAAAATGGAATTAGAATTAGCAACAGATAACACCGAGCAACTTAACAACTGATAACACTGATCAACTATGATTATTGCCGTAGATTTTGATGGTACAATAGTTACCCATGAGTACCCCCGCATAGGCAAACCTATTCCTTTTGCCATCGACACATTGAAGCGTCTGCAAACAGAAGGTCATCACCAATTGGTCCTTTGGACCGTTCGGGAAGGCGAATTGCTTGAGGAAGCATTAGACTATTGCCGTAAGAGAGGGTTAGAATTTTACTCTGTCAATAGCAATTACCCCGAAGAAAAAGACGAACACAACGCCCCCCGAAAGATAAACGCCGACCTATGGATTGACGACAAAAATTTAGGCGGACTGCCCGACTGGGGAGTCATATATCAAATGGTCAGCAGTGGCAACCAGCATCGACCTGTACCACAAAGCGGAGCAATGCCCGAAAAGAAAAAACGATTCTTCGGATTATTCTAATACTAAAAGAAAAACGATTCTTCGGACTATTCTAAATATCTAATTTATTTTGCTTTGCAAGTAAGCAAATTACTTCTCACCCACTGCTTAACTGCCTTTTTACATATAATGGATATCACTCTTAGAAAAATAGAACCTACCGATTTGCCATGGTTATATAAATGGGAAAACGACAGTGCGTCTTGGGAGGCGGGCGACACACACAATCCCTTATCTCAAAAAGACCTGCTTGATTATATTCAGTCTTCAACAGGTGATATATACAAAGACGCGCAGTTGCGTCTTATCATTGACTCCGACAGCGGCACCGCAGGGTGCGTGGATATTTATGACTTTGATGTACATAATCTAAAGGCGGCTGTGGCTATATATATTGACAAAGATATGCGCAAGCAAAATATAGCGCAAAAGGCATTGATAAAGTTAGAAGAATATGCATTTGGCTTTCTTCGTCTAAGGTTTCTTTATGCTTATGTAGGATATAAAAACACCGCAAGCCGTCGGTTATTTACTGCTTGCGGTTATAAGGAAATTGCTACTTTGCCTCATTGGCTTATCAACGACAGCCTTTCAGTGTTTGTCAAACTACCTTAGCAGGCAACAATTTTTCTCTTATCTTAATGTAAATTATTGTCTCTTTCTTTGCAAAGGCAGTTTTCACATATCCCATTCCGATTCCGGTGCGTGTTCCGGGAAGCATGATTCCCGAAGTAACATTACCAATGGTATTACCTTCACTATCAGTAATTTCATAGCCATGACGCGGAATACCACGCTCCTGCAATTCGAAATGCACTAACCGACGCTCTACTCCATCCTGCTTTTGTCTTTCTAAGCGTTCACGGTCTATAAAGTTCTTGCCATCCACAAATTTGGTTATCCATCCTAAACCTGCTTCTATCGGCGAAGTAGTATCGTCAATATCATTTCCATACAAGCAGAACCATTTTTCAAGACGCAACGAGTCTCTTGCTCCCAGACCTATAGGTTGCAAACCAAATTCCTTTCCTACTTCAAACAAAGCATCCCATATCTGACGAGCATGTTCAGGATAAAAATACAATTCAAAACCACCTGCACCCGTATAGCCCGTATTGGAAATAATAACAGGCTGTACTCCGGCAAACGACCACTCACGGAAAGAATAATAAGGTATTGAAGAAAGGTCTAAATCCGTAAGTTTTTGCAGCAGTTCAGTTGCCTTAGGACCTTGCACCGCAAGTTGTGCCATCCTATCTGAAGCATTTTCCAATTTACATCCAAATTCTGCATTATGCTTATTTACCCATGCCCAATCTTTTTCTATATTTGAAGCATTGACTACAAGCAAATACTTTGTAGTAGAATATTTATACACAATCAAATCATCTACTATTCCTCCCTCACCATTAGGGAAACAGTTGTATTGCGCTTTTCCTGCTTCCAACTTACTTATGTCGTTTGAGCAAATATATTGCAACAAGTCTAATGCTCTGTCGCCCTTTACCCAAAATTCACCCATGTGGCTCACATCAAACACACCTACACCTTGTCTAACACACAAGTGCTCCTGCGTAATTCCTGTAGGATACTCTATGGGCATATTATAACCCGCAAATTCATGCATCTTCGCGCCTAAGGCGATATGAATGTCGGTAAATGGAGTAGTCTTCATAATTTCATTGTTTTATTTGCTGCAAAGATACGCTATTTTTATCATATCAGCAAACAGTTTGCATATTTAACAAAAATACAATAATTTTGCGCTCCAAATTAAGGATTTGATAATGTTTTTTCATATTCAAAACACACTTGTTACTCTTGATATTATAGAAAAAGAGTTTTGCTGCGACCTCGACAATTGCAAAGGCTGCTGCTGTATAGAAGGTGATGCAGGGGCACCGCTAACCGAAAGCGAAGAGAAACTAATCGCCGACGGCCTGCCCATCCTCAAACCGCTTATGGCTAAGCAAGCAAGAGAAATAGTAGAAAAAAACGGAATATCTTATTTTGATCAAACAGGCGAGAGAGTAACTCAGATAATCAACAACAAAGATTGTGTGTTTGCCCGAACTGACCACAAGGGCTGGTGCTATTGCATAATAGAAAAAGCATACAATGAGGGCATCATAAACTTTCAAAAACCTATCTCTTGTCATCTCTACCCTATCCGTCTCACCGAGCACCCTACCTACACTGCCGTAGAATACCACAGATGGGACATCTGCCATTGCGCCAGACAATTAGGCAAAAAACTACACCTACCCATTTATCAGTTCCTTCGCGAACCACTTATTCGAAGATTTGGAAAAGAATGGTACGACGAATTGGAATTGGTAGCACAAGAATGGAAAAAACAAAAAACACAATAAGTTTATACAATGAATAATGCAGAAATTATAGTTATAGGCGATGAACTGCTTATAGGACAAGTTGTTGATACCAACTCAGGCATGATTGCACACTACCTCAATGAGATAGGAATCAGTGTTAGTCGTACTACGGCTGTTCACGATGATAACCATCAAATCAAACAAGCCATTCAGGAAGCATTCACAAGGGTCGATTTGGTACTTACTACAGGTGGTTTAGGACCTACAAAAGACGATATTACCAAAAACACTTTATGCGAGTTGTTTAATACTCATCTTGTTAAATCCGACAAAGTGGAAAAACATGTAAAACAACTCTACCAACACCGTCCCGATGTACTCAATCGCCTAACAGAAACTCAGTGGCTCGTACCCAAAGACTGTGTTATCTATGAGAATCGTATCGGCTCTGCACCGCTAATGTGGTTTGAAAAAGAAATCACTAAAGGCGGAAAACCAACCAAACAAATACTTCTTTCTATGCCTGGTGTGCCCCAAGAAGCAGAAATCGCAATGAAAGAACAATTTACTGAGCAACTAAAAAAACTCAGCAACAAGCAAATTCTGCACAAGACAATCATAGTTTATGGTATTCCCGAATCCTCACTTGCAATAAAAATTGAAGATTGGGAAAATTCCTTACCCGATTATATGCACCTCGCTTATCTGCCTAAAAACAGAATGATTCGCCTCCGACTAAGCGGCAGCACGAGCAATCCGCACATCGACTTAAACAAGGAAATGAGTCAGAAAATCAACCAACTCATGCCACTCATTAAAGATTATTACATTGCCTCCGATGATAAACCTATTGAAGTGCTATTAGGCGAAAAACTCAAAGCCAACATGCAAACTATCAGTAGTGCAGAGAGTTGCACCGGCGGCAGAGTGGCAGCCATGCTCAACCAACACGCAGGAAGTTCGGCTTTCTACAAAGGAAGTGTTGTGGCATATAGCAATTCTATAAAAGAACATGTTTTGGGCGTAAACCAACAGATATTAAATTCAGTCGGAGCGGTTAGCGAACAGTGTGTCATTGACATGGCTAAAGGAGTAAAAAAACTTATGCAAACCGACTTCAGTATTGCTACATCCGGCATCGCAGGTCCCGACGGTGGTACAAAAGACAAACCCGTCGGCACTGTCTGGATGGCATTCTCCACACCCAAAGAAACGGTTGCCAAGTGCTTCTATTTCACCGGCAACCGTAGCCAAATCACATCTCAAGCAGCCTTTACTGCCTTGATTGAACTCTATCGCTTAATGTAACTTACGCCTGATTGATTATTTATAGATAAAATATATAGTCCCTTCGGAAAACTCTTAATTTGTTCATCTATCGACAAATCCGAGCCCTCTACTTTTTTTAGCAATATCCCCAACGGAGTATATATCTCAAGAGAATATATATTATCGTTTTTTGCGTCATCTTCTTTAGTCGCGATCTGAGGATCATCCGGATTATCCACTACAAAATAATAGGTGGATTGCCCATGCATCCTAAACCAATGCTTAGCATCTTTGCCATACACCGCCACAAACATATATTCACCCGCCACAAGACTACTTGCATTTTGCAAATTGAAATTTAAGATAGTCGATTTACCTGCCGAAAAAGTTAATTCAGCCGTATGACCTGTCTTGGTCAGATATTGCCATTCGCCTTCTTTCTTTATGTATATCAAACCTGATAGCCTACCCTCAAAATCTTGTGTTCCTGTATTCTTCAATGTAGCACTGAACTTAACCTGATTAGTTCCAAGCGGCACCAAATCATTACTTATATCCACAAGTTTGGGAGACTTAACCACCTCCAATAAATATGTCGGTTGGTCGTCTTGAAGAGTCATCGGACTATACCTATAACCATCTGCCTGACTATCGTCTTCTACTGCACTTGTCGCCTCCACCACAATGTTGGTTGCAGAAATAGTATATACACTTCCGCTCTTTGTTCTCACCTCACCCTTTATATCATACAAAAGATTTCCCTTCGAATCCTTGCCTTTATAATTCATTGTAACATCCGACCACTCACAATTAGGCTCCTGATACTCATAAAAATAACGATAATATCTCAAAGTACTCTCTTCATCACCACATATATAATACCATTCCTCATTAGGTTTCAATATCTCTACCGCTGTATATTCATTTTCTGTCATGACAAGCCCATAATCCAAACGATTATACTCCGGCAGTATCATATTGAAATAGAAATAAGCACTATAACTCTCGTCTGCCTCTGTAACATACAAACTCAACGATATATTGTTCTCTTTGAAGGTAGTTATATCACTCGACTGCGGATAATATGTCATGGCTGCTTTTGTTGCTATATAGTCTTTCTGTTCAGGCTCATCTATCTTACTGCTTTCGCCTGATTTATTCGGCACTATATTCATAACCACCTCTTGATTATATTTGAAGTCGTATGTTCCACCTCCTGCCCCACCATTACCGGGAGTAAGAGCCGACAAAAGAAAATAACCATCAGACAACCCCGACCAACCCCAATTGAAATGGAAATAATCATTTTCACTATAACCATCGCAAATAAAACTATGACCATAAGACAGAGTTTGATTATATCCTCCATAAAGCATTGGCCTACCGGCATCCAATTCGTCTTTTAACATCTGCACCCAGGCTGAATAGTTCGTTGATGAGGTATAATGATACTCTTTCATATTGCTCTTATATCCAAAATACTCGCTAAGAGCATATTGAGCACTATTTTTTCTGGTACCACCGTTACTTAATGCGTATGCAGTGCTTCCTCCCTCGCTATTCAAACCATACATCATCTCCGTTCCTACTCCACAATGATACAACAACAACGCAACGGCATCTTTCTGCTTGTCAGTGGCAGAGCGATAATACCATTTGCCCGTTGACTGATCTTGATAGATATAATAGTCAAGCATACTTGACCAATCATAATAAGTGTTTTCAAAATCTGCCGATTGCACTTCAAACCGAGTAGAGGGTTGATAAGGATACGAACGACCATCTTTGGGTTGATAACTATGCGAACCATAGCCATGCTCAGGCCAACGATAGAAATACATCAACTGAGCCATCGCTGTGGCTACACAACCCGACAATGTCCTTTCTTGAGCAGTCTGATCATAAGGACAATAATTATTAAAAGGTGCCACCTGGTCCCACTTTGACTGAATCAATGGCTCTACCGTCTTTTTAATTTTCTTTAGTTTCTTTGCTTTTGCTTGACTCCACAACTGCTTTGTCTGTTCATCAGCCTCTATGCCTGCGTCCCTTGCATATAATATCTGCTCCTCTATGCCTGATAGCCAACCCCTTATATTTAAGGGCATATTCGCAGTTCCAAATTTACCGGTATAACTATATCCTAACACCGGCATTGCAACATCATCCCCTGATACCAGCACCCAACCTTCACCTGACTTATCCTCAAAAAGATAAAAGGCATCTTCCGACTTCTCCGATATGGTGAAATGTAGGCGCGAAGATGCGGTCTCCTTAGGGTCAATAAAGTTCTTCGCCACCAACAGAGCCGCATCCTTACTAATAGGAGCCGCAAATATATGCAGCCCCGAAAGCAAAATTACTGATATTATAAGCAGTCTTTTCATTCTTAATAATTTAATTATCGAAATCTCGACATACCGACATACCGATATATCAATATAACGAAATAACGATATCTCGAAATAACGATATCCCGAAACATCAAAAATCTCATCACCCCAACAACGACTTGACAAATTCCTCCCTGTTGAACACCTGTAAATCTGTCATTTGCTCACCCAATCCTATATATTTCACAGGAATCTGGAATTGGTCACTTATGCCTATCACCACTCCGCCTTTGGCTGTACCGTCAAGTTTTGTCACTGCAAGTGATGTCACTTTTGTGGCCTTGGTGAATTGACGAGCCTGCTCAAATGCATTCTGACCGGTTGAACCATCTAACACAAGCATTACATCATGCGGAGCATCTGCCACCACTTTTTGCATCACATTGCGTATCTTCGTCAGTTCATTCATCAGATTAACTTTATTATGTAGTCTTCCCGCTGTATCTATCAACACCACATCTGCATCGTTTGCCACTGCCGACTGAAGCGTATCAAAAGCCACCGAAGCAGGATCGGCTCCCATCTGCTGCTTTATCACTGGTACACCCACTCGCTCACCCCAAATACATAATTGCTCCACTGCTGCAGCACGAAAAGTATCTGCCGCTCCTAAATATACCTTCTTACCCGCTTGCTTGTATTGATATGCCAATTTACCTATAGTCGTCGTCTTACCCACTCCATTCACGCCTACCACCATTATCACATAAGGCTTCTGTGGCAATTGAGACGAGAAATCTAATACATCACTCGTATTATTCTCCTGCAATAATGCAGCCACCTCCTCTTGAAGAATTTTGTTTAGTTCAGCCGTATTGACATATTTATCCCTTGCCACACGAGACTCTATTCTATCTATTATCTTCAATGTCGTTTCTACACCTACATCCGATGTGATAAGAGCCTCCTCCAAATTATCAAGCACATCATCGTCAACTGTCGATTTACCGATTATTGCACGAGATATCTTACCCAGCACACTCTCTTTGGTCTTCTCCAAACCCTTGTCAAGAGTCTCTTTCTTTTCTTTATTAAACAATCCGAAAAATGCCATATCAATACACTGCTTTTGTTACTTATTATTATATGCCTCAAGCGCCTTACGAAGTACTATAAGCGCCTTCGCCAAATCGTCTTTATTGAGTACATAGGCCATTCGAACCTCATTTTTTCCCTCGTCAGGCGATGTATAGAATCCCGTACCGGGAGCCATCATAATAGTCTGACCCTCATACTGAAAATCGGTCAAGCACCACTCACAAAAACGCTCCGCATCATCCACAGGCAAACGAACCATCGTATAAAAAGCACCCATCGGAGTTGGCGAATAAACCCCCGGAATCTGATTCAATCCGTCTATCAAAAAATTACGACGAGACAAATACTCATCATACACATCTTCCATATACTGCTGAGGAGTGAGCATACTCGCCTCCGCTACTATCTGACCAAGCAAAGGGGGCGACAAACGAGCCTGACAGAATTTCATCACCGCTTCCCTAACAGCCTTATTCTTAGTTATCAATGCACCTATACGAATACCACACTCAGAATATCGCTTACTCACAGAATCAATCAATACCACATTGTCTTCTATCCCCTCTAAATGACAAGCAGATATATACGGACGCTTCGTATAAATAAAATCACGATACACCTCATCCGAAAAAAGATACAAATTATATTTCTTCACTATATCCCTTATCTGAAACATCTCCTGCTTTGAATACAAATACCCCGTCGGATTATTTGGGTTGCATATCATTATCGCCTTCGTTCGAGGAGTAATCTGCTTTTCAAACTCTTCTACCGACGGCAAACGAAATCCGTTCTCTATACTCGTCTTTACCGATTTTATCACCGCACCACAACTAATTGCAAACGCCATATAATTCGCATAAAATGGGTCGGTAACTATCACCTCATCACCCTCCGACAAACACGCCATGTATGCAAACATAACAGCCTCACTACCACCTGTGGTTACTATTATCTCATCAGGCGACAAGTCTATTCCATACGAAGCATAATAACCCACCATCTTTGTCCTTAACGACAAAGTACCCTGCGAAGGAGAATACTCAAGTATCTCACGGTCAAGATTCCTCACCGCATCTATTCCGCATTGAGGGGTCTTAATGTCAGGCTGACCTATGTTAAGGTGATATACATGTATGCCATTGCGCTTGGCTGCATCGGCATACTTGGCGAGTTTACGAATAGGTGAACTCGGCATCAAATTGGCGCGTTGAGAAATTTCCATGAGAATTATTTTTATTGTGGCTAAATATCGGAATACCGAAATACTGAAATGTCAAAATATCGAAATATCGAATCCGACTAATTTATTTCTTCTCTTTATGTTGCCTCTCTACCGACTCGTGTGCATCATGCTCCAATTTGCTTATTTCCTTTTGCAAATTCTGAGGTATCTTCTCACCATCACGCAACACACACTCATGACATTTCATATCTATTGTGTACATTCGACCAACACAATAATTCGACCTGCCACAACCTGCATGATAATGCAAATCCTCCTTTACATGATTCACAAAATCCGGATCTTTTATCAGCACATGCGCTATCTGGAACAACTCAAACCCCTCATCCATAATCTGTTGACAATTGTCACCCGACTGCACACCGCCTACATATATCAATGGCACATCCTTTATCTCTTTCAAAAATTCCTTTGCCCTATCCATAAAATACAACTCACGGAAAGGCTGAGTAGGCATCATCAATGGACCTACACCTGGTAAATGCAAAGCGGCCTTTAACCACCAAAACGACTTCATCGGCATGTAGTGAGCAAGAGTCTTAACTGGCATCGCACCGCCTAAAATAGTCATTGGAGAAGCACTTACCGTACCACCTGACAACACTATTCCATGCACTTTGTGCTTGGCTATCTCACGAGCCACCTTCAATCCCTCTTCCATCGTTACACCATGCCAACAATCATCCCACATATTTGTCTTTACCACCACCGCCATATCGTCTTTGGCATGAGTCATAACCTCATCAAGCACCTCGTTCAAAAAACGAACTCGATTCTCAAAACTGCCACCATACTCATCATGACGACGATTAGTACGAGGAGCAATAAATTGAGATATCAAATAAGCATGACCGGCATGAATCTCTACACAATCAAAACCCGCCTCACGACAAAAATCTACTGCCTCACCAAATTTCTTTACTAATTCTTTTATCTCCTTTACCTTCAGACGACGATGAATTGTCGGACTATAAAGATTAAAACCATTGGACGCACTCACAGGCAGACACTTGCATGTATAAAAATGAGTCATATTACCACAATGACCCAATTGAATACTGGCCTTTGCACCCTCTGCATGAATCGCATCCGTCAGTCTCTTCAACCCTGGTAACGCTTCCGGACGAACATACAACTGACCATCGAAACTAACTCCACTCAAATCAACTGCACAATATGCCACAGTTGTCATACCTACACCACCACGAGCAACACTCACATGGTAGTTAAACAATTTCTCCGATGGCATATTGCCCTCACACATATTCTCAAAGGCTGCCGAACGGATAAATCTATTCCTCAATGTAATAGGACCTAATTGATAAGGCGTAAATAATTTTGATTGCATCTTTTTCTATTCTAATTAAAAAGGGTCTTCAAGAGCACACAACCCTCAAAGACCACATATATTTGACAATAATTAATAAACAAATGGGAATATTCGTTTCAATTTACGAGTCTTGAACTCATCAGCAAATTCCGTCTCGTACTTATGATAGATGGCATTGGCACGAGGAACCAAGTTCGAACAAGTAAACCAGAAAAATACAAATCCGGCCCACGACCATGTAAGTATTGCCCAACCGGCCCACTCTATTATCTCACCAAAATAATTGGCAGATGTAACATAATCGTATAATCCACCCTTAGGCAAATAATGCTTCGAATCACCGGGCTTGCGTAAATGACGAATTATATAGTCACTATTCCAATTTATACACATTCCGGTGAAAAACACTATAACACCTATGATAAACCGCGGATCAATAAACCAACTGGCAGTATATAAACTCTGATACAACTCCTCACCAGGTGCCTTAACAAAGAGCCAATAGCCTTGCATATAGCCATTTACAAGATTAAATACTATACTCAATGCCATTATTATTAAAGGCATCTTCGAGTTACCTTTCATCAAAACAGGGAACACAAATGAACGCTGAAAATAGTGCAACTCAAAGAGCAGAAAAAACACTAAATAAGGCAACTCAAAACGCACCTCACTCGAACCCCACATGAAAAGCATCACAAAAAAAACCGGACACTCCATCAGTATCCAACCTATCTTATTATTGATCGCAGGCCCCCACTTCTCGGATATCATCTTGCCATAACCCGCATCAACAAAATAAAGAGAGATAAATACTATTAAACCCACAAGGGCTACCACAAAAATAAAAAGGTAAAATTGATCCATATCTAAATAATGATAAAATTTACTATTCTTAATATGATTATTAAAAATCAACGCACATATTATGCCGCAAAGTTACACTATTATTCTTAAACCCACAAACAATTAAACTTTTTTTCTTAATTTTATTAAAAAAAATCATAAGAAATTGGGATTTGACACTCTTTTATTTTGTCATAATTTTGCAGCCGATTCCATTTACACTGTGTAATTTACTTTAGTTTTCCACTTAAGTAAAAATAAATTTTGAGCGATTTTGAGAATTTTCTTATTAATAAGAACATGAAAAACAGAGTTTTTCGTTTAATTAGTAAAATTCATAAAACAACCAACAAAGATAATTCGTTTACTTTCTGATATAGAAAACTTTAGTTTTTTTCTACTCATTTCATAACTCATCATGATAAATATCGAAGGTCTTATATTAGGTGCTGCAGCCTTTTTGTGTATAGGCATTTTTCACCCGTTAGTAATCAAGGGAGAATATTATTTCGGAGTAAAATGTTGGTGGGCTTTCCTCATTGCCGGCATCATTGCCGTTTGCGGCTCGCTCTTTGTTAAAAACACATACTTATCTGTTTTTCTCGGCATATTTGCCTTCTCATCTTTCTGGGGAATTCACGAACTCTTCCAACAAAGAGAACGAGTAAGAAAAGGATGGTTCCCCAAAAACCCAAAACGAGAAAATAAATCAACAATTACAGACAATTGAAAACAATTCTATTTTCATTGTCTGTAATAGTGGATATTCGTTTATTTCGTGATTATCTATGTGGAAAACTTAAATTAAGTAAAATCTCTAAATCATCTAAAATAGCGTAGCGCTCTAAATCATCTAAAATTCTCTAAATCCGCTCAGTCGTAAGTGCACTAAATTTCTATTGAAGCGTTGAAACTATTAAATCAACGCTTTTTACGATTTTGCATATATAAAAAAATTACCTTAATTTTGCAGCCATCATTTGGAATGCGGTAGGCTTGCCGGTCCTCGCCCGCAACCAAAACAAAAACATGTAATAACAGATTTGTTATATAGAAGCGCAATATAGTGCATTTAGAGTGTGTAATACACTCATTAAACATGCAGACATACGAAGGATATTACAACATTTTTATATCCATTCAGATTAAAATCAGGCTGTTATGACTATAGCAATTTTTGGGAATTGGTACAAGCGTTCTACATTAGAAGAAGTAGCGCATGTGTTGGATTTTATGGAAAGTCGAGGAGTTAATATCTTGCTTGCACAAGAACTCCGAGATGAAATGAACTTAAGAGACAAATATCAGCCTTTTACAACTGATACTGAGGAATATGTCGATTTTGCGTTGTCCATCGGAGGAGACGGGACCTTCCTTTATACCGCTTCCATGGTAGGTAATAGAGATATTCCTATCTTAGGAATCAACTGCGGTAGATTAGGTTTCTTGGCAGATGTTCAAACAAGCGAAGTCGATTTTATTTGCGACCAATTAGTGCAAAACAACTACACCATCGAGCAACGCACCCAACTGCAAGTAATTCCAAGTTTAGGCGGACATATTGAACATCCCTTTGCTCTTAACGAAATCGCCGTCATGAAACAAGAATTAAGTTCTATGATCGGCATCGAAGCACGAGTAAACGGAGAGTTGCTTAATTACTACAAAGCCGACGGACTCGTTATTTCTACACCCACCGGCTCAACCGCTTACAACCTCTCTGTCGGTGGCCCGCTCATGATACCACAAACAAGAAGCCTCATTATCTCACCTATCGCCACACACGCACTCAATGTCAGACCTATCGTTATTCCTGACGACTGGAAAATTGACCTCGTAATGAAAAGTCGATCACATAGTTATCTGCTATCTATCGATGGCAGAAGTGTCGCTATGAAAGAAGATATCACTCTTCATATCGAAAAAGCACCTTACACTATCAAACTCGTACAAATTGACGGGCATACTTTTCTTAACTCGCTTAAAGAAAAACTCGCATGGGGAAATTAAGATAATTATAGTTATAGCAAATCTAATTTCCTTTCAAACAACCTCATAGTTAGACTAAATAAGAACTACATAATGGACAAAAAAGACCTCAAAATAATATTTATGGGCACACCTGAGTTTGCAGTGGAATCACTAAAAGCACTCTATGAAGGTGGTTACAACATCGTGGCTGTGGTTACTATGCCCGACAAACCCGCAGGAAGAGGACATCAACTGCAATTCTCCGCTGTCAAACAATACGCACTTTCTAAAAACTTACCTATCCTTCAGCCCGAAAAACTCAAAGACGAACAATTTATCACCACACTACGCTCATTCCAGGCCGATCTGCAAATTGTGGTTGCCTTTCGTATGTTACCACAAGTGGTTTGGAGTATGCCTCGATTAGGTACTTTCAACCTACATGCCTCACTACTACCTCAATACCGAGGCGCCGCTCCTATCAACTGGGCAATAATCAACGGAGATAAAGAAACCGGCGCAACCACTTTCTTCCTAAAACAAGAAATTGATACCGGCGACATGATACTGCAAGAGCGCATCAAAATAGAAGACAACGAAAATTTAGGTTCTGTGCACGACCGACTTATGGTAATTGGTGCCAATCTGGTCATAAAAACCGTTGATTTGATTCTTCAAAACAAGGTTACTACCACTCCTCAACCTATCTTGCCTGACGAACAAATGCGCCCCGCACCAAAGATATTCAAAGAGACATGCGAAATCGATTTTAATAAAACGCAACAACAAATACATAACTTTGTCAGAGGACTATCGCCCTACCCCGCTGCATGGGCTCAACTAACCATCGGAGGCGAAAAACAAATAGTAAAAATATACGAAACACAAATCAATCAACAACCTCAAGACACTAATCTTCCTATAGGAAGCGTTATTACCGACAACAAAACCTTCCTTAAAGTGCAGTGCCAAGATGGGTGCATTGACATACTTCAACTGCAACTCCCCGGCAAAAAAAGAATGAACACCAAAGACTTGCTTAACGGGCTACAACATAAATAATTACTATTCACCAAACCTGCTATGAATCCAATTGAAATTATAGACAAGTATTATAGTCCATTTCCTGATTTGAGAAATGTGCTGATAACCCATAGCGAACAAGTTCGGAAACGAGCACTTGAGATTGTAGATAAGCATCCCGAATTGCATGCCGACCGCCAATTTGTTAGCGAGGCAGCAATGCTACATGATATAGGTATCATCTTTTGTAATGCACCTAAAATTTATTGCTTTGGTTCGCACCACTATATTGAGCATGGATATCTCGGCGCCGAATTACTTCGCAAAGAAGGACTACCTAAACACGCAGGAGTGGCTGAAAGACACACAGGAAGTGGTATCACATTAGAACAAGTAATCAGAGAAGAACTGCCACTACCCGAAAAAGACTATTGTCCGCAAACCATAGAGGAAGAAATCATTTGCTATGCCGACAAATTCTTCTCAAAAAGCCACCTCAACGAAGAAATACCCTATTCCAAAGTAAGATATAATATCTGGAAATACGGACATGAGGCTGTACAACGGTTTGACGCTTGGAGACTTAAATTCGACAACTAAATAATATTATGTATTCACCTAATGATAAAATGGCCGATTTGATGTGTAGCCAACCTCAAGTGCTACAACTCATTTCGCGATTCAAACTACCCCTTGGAGTTGGAGAAAAAACCATACAAGAAGTATGCGCCCAATGCCAAGTACACACCAATACCTTCCTCACATTGGTCAACTACAAAACAGGTAATGAGCAGGAAATCAACTTCGAAAATCTCTCGCTACCTACACTCATGAACTACCTCAGACTCTCACACGAGCACTTCTTCAACTTCTCACTACCTATGCTCAGGCGCAAACTTATCGAAGCCATCAACTACTCCCTGAGCGACTCCAAAATACCTATTCTCATCATACGATTCTTCGACGAATATGTAAACGAAGTCAGTTTACACATGCAACACGAGAACGAACAACTCTTCCCCTATGTAGAAAAACTTCTCGCCGGAGAAAAAACAGACGGCTTCGATATCGAAATCTTTGCGCACCAACATAGGGCTATTGATGACCAGCATATTGCCGACAAACTCACAGAATTAAAAAACCTTATTGTTAAATACTATCCTCAACAAGAAGAAAACGACCTACTCTTCTCCGCCCTCTACGACTTGTTTAATGTAGAACAATCTTTAGACCGACATTGCTCCTTCGAAGACGAAATACTCCTTCCCGCTGTCAGACAACTTGAAAAACAGCGCAAAAAATCACCCGTCAAAAAAAATATACAACCCACCGAAGAACTCTCCGACAGAGAGAAAGATGTACTCATAGAAGTCGTTAAAGGACTTAGCAACAAAGAAATAGCAGATGTCTTGTGTATTAGCATACACACCGTCATTTCACACAGAAAAAACATAAGCAGAAAACTTAATATACACTCTGCTGCAGGTCTAACCATCTATGCTATTGTCAACAACTTAGTTGATATCAATAACCTTAATTGAATAAAGTAGCAAATTACATATTTGAGCACCAACTATTACCCAAAAATGGTAAAGTACTGGTAGCAATAAGCGGCGGAGCCGACTCTGTGGCACTCTTACATATACTCCATTCCTTAGGATACAACTGCATTGCTGCACACTGCAATTTCCATCTCAGAGGCAACGAAAGCCTCAGAGACCAACAATTTGTTACTCTACTCTGCTCACAACTTAATATCCCTCTCTTCTGCATCGATTTTCAAACTGCTGACTATGCTAAACAAAAAAGAATCAGCATCGAAATGGCGGCAAGAGAACTCAGATATCAATGGTTTGAACAACTCAGACTACAACACCAATGTCATGCCATTGCCGTTGCACACCACAAAAACGACCAAGCAGAAACTATTTTACTCAATCTGAAAAGAGGAACAGGCATAAGAGGTTTAGAAGGCATGAAACCCAAAAACAACTTTATCATACGCCCACTACTATGCCTCAACAAACAAGAAATCTATTCATACCTCACCCTACAACATCTCAACCATGTTGAAGACTCCACTAATTCCGATACACAATTTCAACGAAACAACATAAGGCAGCAAATATCACAATACTCAACCGCACAAATTGACAATATCTGCACTACTGCTTCACTAATGCAAGACTACGAAAAAATAATCAACCAATACATAACGCAAAACTTCAGCATACAAAAAACTGATTCAGAACATAAAATTTATATACCACACATTCTACAATCTATTGCTCCAAAAACTATTCTTTATGAACTCTTAAAAGACTATTCTTTTACCGACATCAAATCTATTTACCACTCACTCTCCGACCAATCTGGCAAGCATTTTCTCTCACCAACTCATATCCTTTACAAAGACAGAGACTATCTTATAATCGTACCTAAAAACAGCTGCGAAGATAGTGGTAAATCGATAAAAGTGTCCGTTATTCGCAATACGGGAAGCGACATGATTTTTCCACCATCTAACTCATCTACAGCCTTTTTCGATGAAACCATCACAAAAAAAACGCTTACTCTAAGACATTGGAAAAAAGGTGACTACTTCTGTCCTATCGGGATGCACGGAAACAAAAAACTACTATCCGATTTCTTTACCGATATGCATCTCTCACAACCGCAAAAACAAAAAGTCATGCTCCTTTGTGCCGACCAAGATATTGCATGGGTCATTGGATACCGAATCGACGATAGATATAAAGTAACTCCACATACACAAAACATCGCACAAATCACCATACAATGAAACAATTTGGCATAATAGGCAACCCACTTGAGCACTCGTTCTCACCATCTTATTTCAACTCGTTCTTCAGAGAAAATAATATAAATGCTACATACACTCCATATCAATTGCAGTCTATAGAACAATTCCCTCACTTGATAGAACAGAACCATTTTGCTGGGCTCAATATCACAGCACCTTTCAAAGAAACCATAATACCTTATTTAGACAATCTTGATCCTATTGCACAAAAAATCGGGGCTGTTAATACCGTACAATTCTCACATGGCAAACTCATCGGATACAATACCGACTATTTAGGCTTTCTTGCCACACTAAATAAAGCACACCTTACTGACAACACCCAAGCACTTATCTTAGGCACAGGGGGAGCAAGCAAAGCAATTGCTTATTCTCTTAAACTAAAAAACATACCCTTTGAAACAGTTTCAAGAAAAGGTCTGCTTAACTACAATAATCTCAACAAAGAAATCATTCTCAATCACCTGCTTATCATCAACTGTACCCCACTTGGAATGTATCCGCTCAGCAATGAGTTTCCACCTATTCCTTACCAATTCCTGACCCCTCAACACATTGCCATCGACCTCATTTACAACCCCTCGCAAACTCTTTTCTTAAAAAAAGCAGTAGCCATGAAAGCATCTACTCTCAATGGCTACACTATGCTAATCACACAGGCTCAGAAAGCATGGGAAATATGGAACCAAAATACCTATTGATATTCTCACTAAGATATATAATTCACCTCCGGTTCTATCTTTATTCCAAATTCCGAATATATTTTCTTCTGCACTTTTTCTGCTAATTTCACCACATCTTCAGGCACAGCATCGCCTGTATTTACTATTACCAATGGTTGCTTTTCATATACCATTGCCCCACCTATCTTTTTCCCTTTCATTCCTGACTTATCTATAAGCCACGCCGCCGGCACTTTCACACCATTTCCTGACTCATAATGCGGAATATCAGGATAACTCGCCTGCAACTCAGCAAACTTTTCAACCGACACAATGGGATTCTTAAAAAAACTGCCCGCACTACCCGCCTCACTTACAGCCGGCAACTTCTGACGACGAATAGTTATTACCGCATGTCTTACATCGCTAATCGTAGGATGCTCTATATGCTGCAACTCCTGCCTGATATTTCCATAATCCAAATGCAATTCTGCATGTTTTTGCAATCGAAAAACTACTGCAGTCACTATATATTCGTCTTTCAACTCATTCTTAAATATACTATCCCTATACCCATACCTACACTCCGCCACACCAAACACTCTGGGCAACAGAGTCTTGCGCTCTATCGTTTCTACATGATGAATTATATCCTTCACCTCTACACCGTATGCACCTATATTCTGGACTGCACTCGCACCTACCTCACCCGGAATATCCGACAGATTTTCTGCACCGCCCCAACCACGCTCCAACATATAACTTATTGCAGAATCAAACACTACACCCGCGCCTACCTTCAGCAACACTTCATTATCTGTCTCATGCAACTTCTCTGCACCTGTGATATTCGAATGAAGTATCACACCATCATAATCATTCAAAAAAAGTAAATTACTCCCGCAACCAATATGCAAAATCTTCTCATTGGCAAATTGCTTCAGCAACTCACACAACTCATCCTTTGTGTCATACTCTGCAAAATAACGGGCTTTTACATCCATCGAAAAAGTATTCCATGCTTTCAATGGAAAATGTTCATATACTTTCATGGTACACTCCTTTCTTAATTATTATTTATCTATAATCCACTTATTTAACAAGTTGAATACTACCAAGCCGCAAAGTTATAACAACTTTTTATAATATACAAACCTAAAAGTACTTATTGTAGGGTTGAAAAAAAATACCTAATTTTGCACCGACTTACAAGAACATTACAAACGACAAAAAATCAAACAAATATATGGAATTAACAGAACAAGAACAAGTACGCAGACAAAGTTTGCAAACTATGCGAGATATGGGCATCAATCCATACCCCGCACAAGAATATGTGGTAACAGGTTTTTCTACACAAATTAAGGCTGATTTCGAGGCTATAGAACCACAAATAAATGAAGCCATCCAAACAGGGCAAACGCCACAATATCCACAAGTTAGCATAGCCGGACGACTTATGTCACGGCGAATAATGGGAAAAGCATCGTTCATCGAAATCCAAGACTCCAAAGGCAGAATACAAGTATATGTCAGCAGAGACGATATAAATACTCCCCAACAACCCGAAATGTACAACATCGTCTTCAAAAAACTTTTAGACATTGGCGATTTTATAGGTATCGAAGGATTCGTCTTCCGAACACAAACAGGAGCCGTTTCTGTTCATGCTAAAAAACTTACCGTACTCGCCAAATCACTCAAAGTATTGCCCATTGTTAAATACAAAGACGGAGTGGCTTACGACAAATTCGATGACCCGGAATTACGCTACAGACAAAGATATGTTGACCTCGTTGTTAATGAAGGAGTTAAAGACACTTTCCTAAAACGCGCCACTATACTTAGAACTATCAGACAAGTATTAGACCAAGCAGGATACACCGAAGTAGAAACACCTACTCTACAATCTATTGCAGGAGGAGCATCAGCAAGACCTTTCATCACGCATTTCAATGCTTTGGATATTGATATGTACATGCGTATCGCAACCGAGTTATACCTCAAGCGACTTATCGTCGGCGGGTTCGAAGGAGTGTATGAAATAGGAAAAAACTTCCGAAACGAAGGAATGGACAGAACGCATAATCCGGAATTTACATGCATGGAATTATATGTTCAGTACAAAGACTACAATTGGATGATGTCATTCACCGAACAACTCCTCGAAAAAATATGCATCGCCGTAAATGGTACTACTGACAGTGTAATAGATGGCAAGACTATATCATTCAAAGCACCATACAGGAGATTGCCTATTCTCGATGCTATCAAAGAAAAAACTAATTTCGACTTAACCGACAAATCAGAAGACGAAATCAGAGAGATTTGTAAACAACTCAAATTAGAAATTGAGCCATCATGGGGAAAAGGTAAAATGATTGACGAGATATTTGGTGAATTTTGTGAAGGCACTTTTATCCAACCTACTTTCATAACCGACTATCCCGTTGAGATGTCGCCACTTACAAAAATGCACCGCTCTAAAAAAGGCCTTACAGAACGATTTGAATTGATGGTCAACGGGAAAGAACTGGCTAATGCCTATTCCGAACTCAATGACCCTATCGACCAATACGAACGATTCAAAGAACAAATGCGATTGGCCGACAAGGGAGACGACGAAGCCATGATTATTGACCATGACTTTATGAGAGCACTCGAATATGGTATGCCGCCTACATCAGGCATTGGAATCGGCATCGATAGATTAGTGATGTTTATGACCGGCAAAAGCACCATTCAAGAAGTTCTGCTTTTCCCACAAATGAAACCGGAACAAACTCAAGGATAAACTCAAGAACAAACTCAATCTAAACAATCTAAACAATCTAAATAAAATGACTGCTAAGATATCAATCCTTAACAGTCATTTTTTCTACCTTTCTATTCTCTTTCTTCTCTTATTATACCATGTTCATACGCATAAACAAGATTCTTCAAATTCTCTACTTGATTTTCAAGTTCTTTGCCCAAATCAGTCTCGCGAACAAGAATCCTATGACCGGAAAAATCCTGCAACTCAATTCTGCTATGAATATCTGCACCGGAGCGAATGGCCTCTGACCTTGACTCGAACATCTCATGCTCCACAAGTTGTATTCCATGACTATTATATATCAAGGTATAACCCGCAATACCGGTCTTCTCTTGATAAGGCTTGCTAAATCCGCCATCTATCACAAATCGCTTCCCCTCTGCACGCATCGGAGTCTCACCCTTTATCGTACGAACAGGTATATGACCATTGATAATTCTGCCCTCATGAGGATCTATCGAAAACTCACGCAATATCTTTTCACATATATCTTTTCTGTTGGCGAGTTCATAGTAAGCACCCTTATTCTCTTTTTGCAATTGCTTATCAGCAATAAAATAACGCTCAAAAGTGGTCATTTTATCCTTGTCATACAACGGCGAGCCTTCACCACACCATAAATACCACATATAGTCAAGTGAATCCGAGGCTGTGGCTGTCTTTTCTCTACCATAATAAGCATCTCTTACCACTTCATCCACACGCTCCATAAGAGCACGCCCTTTCACACGCTTACCGCATACATTCACCTCCTTAAAATCTCCATCCGCTGTCATCGGAATAGACGCATGATAAAGCAAAAAATTATTCCTGCATAAAAACATAGAACCATGCTGATACATGCATCGTAAGTGCTTTTGCAAACGCTCCGACTTCCTGAAAGAACGAGCCAATTGCTCCATCAAAGCCTCTTCCTCCAAAGACAATGAATACGGATTCTCAATGTCTATCGTAGGCAGATTCATATCAAGCATCTTATACTCTTTACCATCAACATTGATGGTCCCCTTCTTAAAATCTATCTTATCAAGTAATAAACGAGAATTCATCTCATATTCCGGATGACGAAGTATTGTCTGACCCTCTAACTTGAACTGTATAATAGATATTGCCTTGTGCATTTTTGCCATCAACGACGCAGAACGCTTCAGACGAGGATTATTCTCAAAATCTTTCGTCTTGAATATCTCACAATCATCATCTCCATAGGTATCAAGAGCAAATGTAGCCAAAGGCAGCAAATTGATTCCATACCCCTCTTCAAGTGTCTCAATATTTACATATCGTATTGACACTCTCAACACTGTCGCAATCAACGCTAAATTTCCTGCTGCTGCACCCATCCACTCTATATCATGATTTCCCCATTCAATATCAAAATTATGGTAAGTAGAAAGTATTTCCATTATCTTCTCTGCACCGGGGCCTCTATCATACACATCACCCACTACATGCAATGCATCTATCGCAAGAGAATGTATCAAATAGCAAATGGCTATAATCAATTGTTCAGCACGATTGATATTTATTATTGATTCAATAATGGCATTGAAATAATCACATCTGTCCTCAAGCGAACTCTCGTGCAACAACTCTTCTATCACATACGCATATTCCTCAGGCAAGAGTTTCCTCACTTTCGAACGAGTGTATTTCACCGTTACCGCACGAGCCACATCCACTATCTGATGCAAACGACGCCTATAAAAATCTTTTAATTCACCTCTTTGCAGCAACTCACAACGCTCCATCTCAAGACGCTCATCTGGATAATATATCAAAGCACATAACGCACGCTTCTCTTCCTCTGAAATACTATTACCATATATATCATCCACTTTCCTGCGAATCACACCTGACGCATTCTTTACCATGTGGATAAATTCTGATGAAGCACCATGCAAATCACTCACAAAATGCTCCGTTCCTTTGGGTAACGACAATATAGCCTGCAAATTGATTATCTCAGTTGCCGCAGAATTGGCTGTAGGAAACTTCTCACTAAGAAGTTTCAAATAACGATTATCTTTCTTTATTTGCTCCAATTTATTCATGATATATAACCTTTTGGCGGTCAAAGGTACAAAAAAAATTGTACATATTAAAAAATTAGTGTACTTTTGCAAAGAATTATTACAAAATATCTTCTTATGCTTCGAAAAATTCGTATTACTCTCGCTTCGTTCTTCTTTTTAATTATCACATTGCTATTTTTAGGAGGAGGATGGGGGCTTCATCTTTATTTTAGTTGGGTGGCTAAAATACAATTCCTTCCGGCACTGCTTGCTCTCAATTATGCTGTCCTAATTGCACTTATTCTCCTTACTCTGATCTTGGGCAGAATGTATTGTAGCGTTATTTGCCCGCTCGGAGTAATGCAAGATATATTCGGCTGGTTGGGCAAAAAACAAAAGAAAAACAGATATTCCTATTCCAAAGAAAAACGCTGGCTCAGATACGGTATTTTAATTATTTTTATACTATGCCTCATCATTGGATTTGCCCCCGTCACTACACTACTCGCCCCATATTCAGCATACGGAAGAATTATCAACTCTCTATTCAAACCGCTATACGACATGCTTGGCAATGTATTAGCATCTATCGAAAGTAATTACGATAGTTATATGTTCAATCATGTGGATATTTGGATGCGAAGTGTTACCACATTTATCGTTGCATTACTCACTTTGCTTACACTCGCACTCTTGGCTTGGCGCAACGGCAGAACCTACTGCAATACCATCTGCCCAGTAGGCACTATTTTGTCTTTCTTCTCCCGCTTCTCCTTACTTAAAATACAATTCAACAAAGACAAATGCAAGAATTGCTCACTCTGCGAAAAAAATTGTAAAGCAAGCGCTATTAACTACAAAGAAGGTACTGTTGATTATTCACGCTGCATAGTATGCGGCGACTGTACCGACAAATGCAAATTCGATGCTCTTCATTACCAATTTGCCCTTCCAATTAAAGTTTCTAACAAAAAGCAATCTCAACAACCCGATTCCTCAAGAAGAGCCTTTCTTACTGGGTCCGCATTGGCCCTTGCTGCCACTGCCTCTGCACAAGCCAAAATAAAAGTAGATGGCGGTTTGGCTATAATCGAAGATAAGAAAAAGCCGCATAGAGACACCCCTATCACGCCTCCAGGCTCTCTGTCAGAGAAAAACATGACTAAACATTGCAGTGCATGCCAATTATGCGTCAGCACATGCCCCAATAATGTACTTCGTCCGTCTTCCGACCCGCTTAAATTCATGCAACCGGAACTCTCGTACGAACGAGGATATTGCAGACCGGAATGTACAAAATGCTCTGAAGTATGCCCCACAGGAGCAATTCATAAAATAAGTAAAGAAGAAAAAACTGCTCACCACATAGGACATGCCGTCTGGATTGAACAAAATTGTATCCCTGTAGTAAATGGAGATACTTGCGGAGCATGCTCAAGAAATTGTCCGGTATGGGCTATACAAATGGTTGAACATACCACAAAAGACGGAAGAATAGTACAAGTACCCGCTGTCGATAACGAACGATGCATAGGCTGCGGTGCTTGCGAAAATCTATGCCCCGCAAGACCATTCAGCGCAATCTATGTAGAAGGATATAAAAACCACCACTTAGATTAAATGCCTTGTACCTAATCTAACTAATACTCTCAATCCTCAAAGATATGAAAAGACGCGAGTTTATAAAAAATACAACATTAGCAGTTGCTGGCACTTCCTTACTTATGACTGCATGCAACAAAAACAACAAGAGCAATTCCTCAACTGCAAATTATGCTCAGCCGGAAGGTGAAATGACCATGAGACTCAATCACAACACCGGCGATATGGTATCTCTGTTAGGCTTCGGAATGATGCGCTTGCCTGTCGTTGCCGGTGGAACTGCAAGAGAAAACCCAGACTCACCCATTGACCAGGACGCCGTAAACGAAATGGTAGATTATGCCATCGCACACGGAGTAAATTATTATGACACCTCGCCTGCATATTGCCAAGGCATGTCAGAACAGGCCATAGGAATTGCGCTTAGCAGATATCCTCGAAACAAATACTACATTGCAACCAAATTGTCCAACTTCTCACCCGATACATGGTCAAGAGAAGAGTCTATCGCTATGTTCGAGCGCTCACTCAAATACCTACAAACCAACTATATTGATTACCTTCTACTGCATGGTATAGGCATGTCAGGTGGCGGCAAAGACGGTATGGGGGCATTCTACGGAAGATACATCGACAACGGCATCTTAGATTGGCTCGTAGAGCAGAAAAAAGCAGGCAGAATCAGAAATTTAGGATTCTCATACCATGGCGACATCAAAGTGTTCGACATGTTGCTCAGATGGCATGACGAAGGCAAGTACCATTGGGACTTCGTACAAATCGAATTAAACTATCTCGATTGGAACTATGCTAACGAAATCAATCCACGAAACACCGACGCTTCATATCTCTATTCCGAATTAGAAAAACGAAATATCCCGGGCGTAGTTATGGAACCCCTGCTCGGAGGAAGATTGGTTAAACAACCGGCAACTATAGTCAGAGAAATGAAACGCATGGACATCAATGCCACACCGGCACAATGGGCTATGAGATACGCAGGCACACCTAAAGGACTTCTCACTATATTGAGCGGAATGACCTATTTGGAGCATGTAGCAGAGAATTGCTATACCTATTCACCCCTCCACCCTATCACCCCTCAAGAAGACCAAATGCTCATGAGGCTTGCAGATGAAATTTGCGCCATGAACGCTGTACCATGCACTGCATGCAACTATTGTATGCCATGTCCCTATGGTATCAATATACCCGCTGTGTTTGGCTATTACAACGACTGTCTGTCAGAAGGATTCATTCCTGATTCCACAGACACCGAAAGCAACGAATATCGAAAAGCAAGAAAGCGTTGGCTCGTCGGATACGACAGAAAAGTGCCGCCTCTAAGACAAGCAGACCACTGCATCGCTTGCAACCACTGCATCTCACATTGCCCACAAAGAATCGATATTCCACACCAAATGCAACGAATCAATAGATTTGTTGAACAACTGAAACAATCTTAATTTATCTAAATCTTCTAAAATATCTAAAACTTCTAAAATATCTAAATCTTCTAAAACATCTAAAACTATGTTAGGAACTTGGGAAATCGTACTTATCGTACTCGTGATTCTACTAATTTTCGGCGGAAAAAAAATACCCGAACTTATGCGCGGTATGGGCAAAGGTATTCGCTCATTCAAAGATGGTATGAATGGTAAAGAAGACCCCGAAAATACAAAACAAGAAACCAAACCGACACAAGACCAATCATCTGACTCAGAAAAATCAGACTCTCTTAAAGACTGATATTCTTGCAACATGTCAGCACAAGAAAATAATCTGAGTTTTTGGGAACATTTAGATGCTCTCCGTGTCGTTATAATAAAATCTCTATGCGCATGGATAATAGGCGCAATATGCGTCTTCGCTATGAAGAAAACGGTGTTTCACCTGCTCTTTGCACCATCTAAATCTGATTTCATATTATTTAGAGCCATCTGTCGCGTAGCACAGCATTTCAATGCTAACTTTACAACACCTGATTTATCAGATATTCAATTCCTTAACACCGAACTCACCGCTCAATTCACCACACATATTCAAGTGTCTCTTTGGGGTGGTTTGATAATTGCAATTCCCCTGATAATCTATTGGCTATATGGATTCATCTCACCTGCACTATACGAAAAAGAAAAGCATTACTCCACCATTGCCTTATCTGTTTCTATCCTGCTCTTTACTCTTGGAGTTTTGCTAAACTACTTCCTTATTTTTCCCCTCTCTTTTCGCTTCCTAAGTGGATATGAAGTCTATAGCGAAGTACACAATCAAATCTCACTCTCCTCTTATATCTCCACCTTCCTCATATTAAGTCTTTTGATGGGACTTCTCTTTGAAATTCCCATCCTAACATGGTTCCTGAACAAAATAGGAATTCTAAAAGCAGAGACACTCAAGTATTATAGGCGACATACCTTCGTTGCAATTCTTATTGTTGCAGCCGTAATCACCCCCACAGGCGACCCTTTTACATTATTGCTTGTAACTCTGCCCGTGTATCTACTCTACGAATTGAGTATTCTTATTATACGCAAGAATCAGTCTTGAACCAAAAACTTGGCCGTATGACGAGTGGTCTGACTGAGCAACACTACCCTGTTTTTACTTTGCTCAGCATTGATTTGAGAAGTAGTATTCCTTATTGTTAACAACGACAAACCTTCGTTGAAACTTACCTTATAATCTTTTTGTAATTCGGCAATTGCACCCGCCAAATAGCGTGAGTTATCTACACTCACAGATATGGTCACCGCACTACTTTGTATTAGTGACACCTTGAGCCTATTATGATGAATAACCTCAAAAAGTTTATTCAGGCCTTCTTCAAGAAGAAAAGAAAAATCTTTTGGACGAACCGTTATCAATACCTGATTCTTACGCCATATAAATACAGGTATGTTTATCTTCGGAGCCGTGTCGCATATAACTGAACCTGCAGCACTCGGATCCATAAACGGCTTAACATATAGCGGAATATGCTTATTCTCAAGCGGACGAATCGTCTTTGGGTGAATCACCTGTGCACCACTATACGAAAGTTCAACCGCATCGTAATATGTAAGCCTTTCTATAAGTTGAGTATTCGAAATCAGTCTGGGGTCAGCATTTAATATCCCGGGCACATCTTTCCAAATAGTTACATCCGTCGCAGAAAGCATATTGGCAAGCAACGCTGCCGTATAGTCGCTACCCTCACGACCTAATGTAGTGCGCCGACCATCATTTGTTCCGCCGATAAAGCCTTGAGCAATATATAATTCATCATTATGAGTAGATAAATAATTTTCTATCGCTACCCTCGACAATTCCATATCAGGAATTGCCTCCCGAAAAGTAGAGTCCGTTATAAGCAGTTGCTGCATAGGCATAAGACTATTTGAGTAGCCGTCACGATTGAGTGTATAGGATACTATCTGAGTACTTATTGACTCACCATAACTCACAATCTGATCGTATAACTCATCATAACTCATCGAAGAATTATCCTTCCTTATCAACGACATTATGTTCTCTAAAAGTCCATCTACCTTATTTATCAAGAACTGATATCCTTCAGAAAATAAATCTTTTATAATATCTATATGAAAGTCTCTTATATCATTCAGTTGCCCCAACGATTGCTCTATCTGACCCGAATGAACAAAAGCAACTACTCGTTCAAGAGCATTTGTTGTCTTTCCCATAGCAGACACCACCACAATCAGTTTATCATGAGCATGAGCATGGGTATAAGCATGGGCATAATCATGGGTATAATCATGAGCATAATCATGAACATCTGCCATTTTCTCCGACTGAAGTGTCTGAGCAACTATACTTTCTAAATTACGAATGCCAGCGGCATCGCGCACGCTGGCACCTCCAAATTTATATACTTTCATATATCGATAGTACTTTATATATCTATTGCACCCCGTAATCAGCCTCTACATACTTATATCTATTGCACCCCGTATCAGCAATCTACTTCTATTTGTACTTTTTAATCCGCCTGCAACAAATCAAAAATCCTACCCTACACCTTCTATATAAGTCTTCTCTATAACCTATAAATATTATAGATTACAAATTCGCCATACGAATAGCAGTATAAGCCCCTTCTGTTCCTTTATTTCCCAATTTCCCGCCTGCACGGTCTATTGCTTGTTGCTTATCAAGTACAGTTAATACCGAAAAAATCACAGGAGCAATGTCTTTGGTATTAAGGATCGTAATGCCTTGCGTTACACTCTGACAAACATAATCAAAATGCGGGGTATCACCTTTAATCACACACCCTATAACAATCACAGCATTTACCTCATTAAGATATTCCGCTGCACCGTATGTCAGTTCTACCGTTCCGGGGACATAACTCACAATAATGTTCGATTCGTCAACACCTGCATCAAGCAGCATTTTCTTTGCTCCTTCAAGCATAGGAAAAGTGATGTCAGAGTTCCACTCTGCCACCACTATCGCATACCGCTGCCTTGCTAACACTTCAGGTTCAGGCAAGGTAGATCGGTCATAATCCGAAAGGTTATGATATACCGTTGCCATTACTTTGCAAGTTCAATATACTTATCTATATCCTGCGCCTCCTGGCTTTCCGGATAGTTATCTTTTATTGAAGCAAACGACTTATGAGCAGCCTTCTTATTACCCATCTCCAACTGAGCAAAACCGGCCTTCTTGAGTGCTATCGGGGCTATCAGTTTATTTTCCGACTTAGCAGCCTTCTGAAAATAACCAATTGCCTTCTCTGTCTCTCCAAGTGCAATATAAGCATCACCGGTCTTCATAAGAGCAGCAGGAGCTATATTCAAATCATTGGCATTGAATTTCTTCAAATAATGAATTGCATCATCGTAATTGCCCAGGTTGTAATGGCATAAACCTGCATAAAGAGCAGCAAGTTTACCGGGCTTGGTTATGCTGTAGTCTTGAGCAATAGCCTCAAAACCTATGCAATCAGCCTCATCACCATTAAGAGCCTTCTCAAAATCATCCGCAGCAAAATATACAACTGCTTTAGCAATCTCATTATCAGCCTCTGCTGACTTTGGCTTAAGGTAATATGTATTAAACAGCATAATGGCTACTATCACTGCCAAAATACCACACACACACCACATAAGCATGTTCTGATTCTTAATAATCCACTGACCTGATTTTGATAGAGTCTCTTGTACATCCAAGTTCTCTTCGTTGTTAATTTGTTTTGCCATAGTTATAATAAGTATTTAATTATCAATGATTATTTATTCATCTTTTTACCGATTCTGAATTGCCATACCTGCATATTCACAAAATCGTGCAAAGGTACAATTAAATTTTCATATATAGAAATTTATGCCGCTTTTTTTTTTGACTTGAACCATTTTTTTGCTTAATTGGCAAAAAAGTTTTACCTTTGCCGCTCGTATGGATAATAGTTTTTTATCAAGATTACGCTTCAAATTCCGTGTTTCTATTCTTAACGAAAACACACTCGGAGAGGTATGGCATTTTCGCATATCTCGTATGGGTATGTTCTTCGCTGTCGTATCATTTCTACTACTCACTTTTGCTATCTTTGCACTCTTGATTTGGTTCACACCGCTTAGAAATTACCTTCCTGGATACAACGGAAACATACGACAAGAATTAGTCGAAGAAATAGCAAGAGTTGATAGTCTAAACATGCGGGTAAAACTACAATCTGACTACCTCCAAGTAATACAGTCTGTCGTTTCAGGCGAAGTAAAAACCGACTCCGTCAAACCCCTTGACTCACTTGCCGTTCAGCAAAGAGAACAATTGTTAGAAACTAAAAGTCAAGCCACAGAAGACTTTATTGCACAATATGAAGCAAAAGAAAAAGATAATCTTACCATGTTCGATGTTCCTACTACAAACCTTGTGTACACACTTTTCCGACCCGCACATGGTAGTATAGAACAGCACTTCCAAAAAGAAAGCGAGATTTATCATATCACTATTCAAACACCTAAAAATGAGAATGTAACAAGCGTGCTTTCAGGAGCAGTTGTTTATACCACAAGAAGCATTGAGCACGAGTGGGTTATCGTAGTTCAGCATGAAAACGAATATATTTCTATTTATAAAAACAATAAGCGTCTGCTCAAAAAAATAGGTGAGAGCGTAAAAGCAGGCGAAAGTATCGCTATTGCCAGCGACGAAAAACCACTATGGTTCGAGTTGTGGCAAAAAGGATTCCCAATAAATCCGGAAGAAATAATTTCATTTTGAGAAATAATCCTTCTAAACAACAATATATCACTCACAATCACAATAGTACATATAACAGAAAATCTACATTATACATATTAGGATGAATATTTATCTAAAAACATTACTAATATCGCTTCCGATGCTAACCTCACTATTTTGGTTGGCATTTTATGTACTCAAGATCGCTTCAACGCCCACTCTCAACAAAAGCAACAAACAACTTATTTTAATATTTTATTTTGCCACATTTATCCTTTATCTTTGTCATTTTATTTATTTTTCAGGTATAGAAAGTGCTTTATTTGAGACCATATACACAATTGTTAATCTACTGGTATATCCATTGTTTTATCTGTACCTTTGCAACCTAACATCTAAAAAATTAAAAACAAATGAATATCTTGGACTCTTTTTGCCTTCAATAGTTATATTGGTTGTATATCCTATTTGCTTGCTCATTGAGTCTGAAACCATTAAATCAGTCTTCTATATACTTGCAAGGATATGTTTCTTTTTACAAGTAGTGTGCGTATGGATCATAGGTAACAAACATATACACCACTATCTTAAATTGTTGGACAATTATTACTCCGACGATCGTTCATATCAATTCCGTGCATTTTCTTGGTTACTTCATCTGTTTGGAAGTATTGCTATTGTATCATCTATACTTAATTTCATTGGTAAAGAGTGGTTTGTAAACAACGAACTCATTGTTATCCCTGCAATAATAATGGCTATCATGCTTTACGCTTTAGGATATGTTTCAAATACAATCGACATTTACTCCAATTTAGAACATGAAAACTTAAACCTCGATATAGCCTTTCCTACACAAACAAAACACGACAGCACAAATGATAATATAAATAATGATGATATAAATAAGCAACAAGGCATAGATAATATCGAATCTATCAAACTTTCTCTTTCACAAAAGTTGATAGAAATCATGGATTCTGACAAACCATATTTGAATCCTAATCTTACTATTCAGGATTTGGCACTTATGCTTAATACCAACAGAACTTATTTATCTGTTACTTTTCGTGATGAATTTGGCGTATCATTCTCAACATACATTAACCAAAAACGAGTTGAACATGCCAAAACTATATTAAGCAACCCCAACTTCGAAACAAACAAAGAAGCCATAATCAATGCTCAAACTAATTCCGGATTCCCATCAGAAAGTACTTTCTACCGCCTTTTCAAGCAACAAACAGGAATAAGCCCTCTCGTTTATCGCCAAAAACATATAAAATAACTAAAGTTTCCCACATAAGAGAGAATAAAATTATTTTTGGGTAATTTTGGGTAATTTTGGGTAATTTTGGATAATTTTTGACAACCTAAAAATATAGAAAAACAAAGTTTTTTGTTTAATTAGTATAATTAGTAGATAATATCAATGAAAAACGAAGTTTTTGTTTAATTAGTATAATTAGTAAATAATATCAATGAAAAACGAAGTTTTTTGTTTAATTAGTATAATTAGTAGATAAAATCAATGAAAAACGGAGTCTTTGTCTAATTCGTTAAATTAGTAGATAAAGAAAAACATAATTCGCTGATTATATGATGTGGAAAACTTTAGTAAATTATACAACAAAAAGGCACGCAACTCAATGCGTGCCTTTTGAATTAACTATTTCTATATCATAGTAGGTGGAAAGAGACTGTAAGTCCTGCCATTACAATACTTACCATTGACATAAGTTTGATAAGTATATTTAGCGATGGTCCGGCAGTATCCTTAAACGGATCGCCTACTGTATCACCTACTATAGTTGCCTTATGGCAATCACTTCCCTTACCTCCAAAATGCCCCTCTTCTACATATTTCTTTGCATTATCCCATGCACCACCGGAGTTAGCCATAAACACAGCCAAGACAAAACCTGTAGAAAGACCTCCTATAAGAAGTCCAAGAACGCCTGCCACACCAAGAACAAGACCGGTAACAATAGGAACAATTATAGCCAGCAACGAGGGCAAAAGCATTTCGTGTTGTGCTCCTTTGGTTGAGATCTCTACGCAACGAGCATAATCCGGATCTGCTTTCCCTTCAAGAATACCCTTGATAGTTTCAAACTGACGGCGCACCTCTTCTACCATCTTCTGCGCCGCTCTACCAACTGCATTCATCGTCAAACCGCAGAAAAGGAAGGCCATCATGGCACCTATGAAAATACCTACAAGCACTATCGGGTTCATAAGGTTTACATTATATGCATCCATAAAGTCAATAAGTGTGGCTTTGGCAGCCTCAACTCCATTGGGTAATGCTTTGCCCATACGAACAAGAGCCATCTTGATTTCTTCGATATAAGATGCCAAGAGCGCAAGTGCGGTAAGTGCAGCCGAACCAATAGCAAAACCTTTACCTGTAGCAGCAGTTGTATTGCCAAGTGCATCAAGAGCATCGGTCCGCTGGCGCACTTCTGCAGGCAAACCTGCCATTTCTGCATTACCACCTGCATTGTCGGCTATAGGTCCATAAGCGTCGGTGGCAAGAGTTATTCCAAGAGTCGAAAGCATACCTACGGCCGCAATACCTATTCCATATAATCCCATAGACAGATTTGCAGGCGTAAATTCCACATGGAAACCATTTGCACAAAGATATGCAAGGATAATAGCCACACCCACAGTTACAACAGGAATAGCAGTTGAGAGCATACCCAAACCAAGACCACTGATTATTACAGTAGCAGGACCTGTCTTTGACGACTCACTCACTTTTTGAGTCGGACGGAATGTCTGAGATGTATAATACTCTGTTGCTTTTCCTATTATTACACCGGCAAGCAATCCAACTACAACCGACAAACTTACCTGCCACCATTGATTTGTATCGGTGCCAAAAAGTAATGCAAATATGCCAAATGTAGCAATAGCGATAAGAATAGCCGCTGTATTAGTGCCGCGACTAAGAGCCTTCAGCAATTCTGTCATGCCGGCTCCTTCTTTTGTCTTTACCAAATAAATACCTATCAAAGAAAGCAGTACTCCCACTGCTGCTATTAGCGAAGGAGCAAGAACAGCCTTCAACTGCATTCCCTCAATTGCAGATGTTGCAAAAGCAGAAGCACCAAGTGCCATCGTAGCAAGTATTGAGCCTGCATAACTCTCATACAAATCTGCACCCATACCGGCAACATCACCTACATTATCTCCTACATTATCTGCAATAGTTGCAGGATTGCGAGGATCATCTTCAGGAATATTATATTCCGTTTTACCTACCAAGTCCGCACCTACATCGGCTGCTTTTGTGTATATACCACCGCCCACACGAGCAAACAACGCCTGAGTCGAGGCACCCATACCAAAGGTAAGCATTGTAGTTGTGATAATGATGAGTTTGTCGGCTCCCTCAGGGATAAAATAATCAAGCACAAGGAACCAAACCGACACATCCAAAAGAGCAAGTCCAACTACCGTCAGACCCATCACAGCACCCGAACGGAAGGCTACTTGCAAACCCGAATTAAGGCTCTGACGAGCGGCATTGGCTGTGCGCGCAGAAGCATAAGTAGCAGTCTTCATTCCAAAAAAACCTGCCAAACCAGAGAAAAAACCACCGGTAAGGAAAGCAAACCAAACCCAACCATTCTGCAAATCAAAGGCTGCCATAATACCAAACAAGACTGCAAGCACTACAAAGACAATCGTTACAACCTTGTACTGCTGCTTCAAATAGGCCATCGCTCCCTGTCTAACATGGGCTGCAATTTTCTTCATAAGGTCCGTTCCTTCATCTTTCTTGAGCATGCTCTTGTAAAAATAGAAGGCAAAACCAAGCGCAAGCAACGACGCTGCTAATACGCAATAAATAAGAAGTGTGTAATCCATAAGTTTTTGAATTTATTGTTAAGTATGATAATTTCCACTAAAAACGCGCAAATTTATAAAGAATATACTATCTATTTTGTATGATATGTTTTTAAACAATAAAATATTGTTAATTTATCATAAAATTTGTACAATTGAGATTTTTATTCTACCTTTGCGGCATATTATTCTTATGGTGAGAAAAATGGTCATATCGCACTGCTCACGATTATGGGTTACATCTGTCTTGTATTATTAGGAATTGTTGCATGCTTTCTATTGGCTAATCTACCAAGCGTTATATGCGCCGCAATAGGTTGGCTTAAGTACAAAAATTACTTATCTGCAATCATCTATTTCCTCTTTCCTTATATTTTTATTATTGTATTTTCTCTGTTGCTAACTGTCGGCGGAGCAATAGTATATAATATGGTCGGATTAGATTTTTTTGGTGGCGATGTAAGGCAAATGCCATTAAAAAACACTGGTGTCGAAATCAATATGATGGATTATGACATGGATAATGCCACATTAGCATACGATTCCATATACACCGATTTTCAAGTAGATGGATTGGCTTTTAGAGACGATACTATATATTTTCATAAGAGCAACCAAGAAACAGCATTTGACATAGAAAACTACGACATCGTTTCCGACACAATGCAATATGGCAAATTATTGCCGAGCAAAGTAATCGTTTGGTTAGAACCGGATGACAAAGAACTTATGAATTTAGATTGGCACGGAACAAAAGAAGTATATGACGATGAAGAAAATCAACTTACCGGAATAGGAATGATTATAGTATCCATCTTGTCGATTTTTCTGGCAATACTAACATGTGTTGGTATTAAAAGAGCAACTATTAAGAAATACTGATGAATATAAATTACTAAACTTCCACACAAAGAGATAAAATTAAATTTTTAGTAATTTTGGGTAATTTTTGACCAAACACAAAAAAAACGAAGTTTTTTCGCTTAATTAGTATAATTTGTAGACAACAAATAAATACAATTCGTTGTTTATCTGATATGGGAAACTTTAGTAAATTACTAAACTTTCCCACATAAGAGAAAATGAAAATCCAATTGTTGATATTTGTTGGTATTTATTGGTAATTGTTGATAATTTTTAGTAATTTTGTGTAATTTTTGACCCAACACAAAAAAACGCAGTTTTTTCGCTTAATTTGTATAATTTGTAGACAACAAATAAATATAATTCGTTGTTTATCTGATATGGGAAACTTTAGTAAATTACTAAACTTTCCCACATAAGAGAAAATGAAAATCCAATTGTTGGTATTTGTTGGTAATTGTTGATAATTTTTAGTAATTTTGGGTAATTTTTGACCAAACAAAAAAACGCAGTTTTTCGTTTAATTAGTAAAATTCGTAGATAACCAATAAATACAATTCGTTGTTTATCTAATATGGGAAACTTTAGTAAATAAATAACAACGAAGTTTTTTGTTTAATTAGTAGATAAAGAAAAAACATAATTCGCTGATTATACGATGTGGAAAACTTTAGTAAATTATAAAAAACATAAAACAATGAAAAAGATTTTGTATGCCCTTGTTGCTGTTGTATTATTGGCATCATGCAACGAAAAAAAAGATTCACAAGCCGAAAGATGTGCGGCTGCATTAGATGTTATCCAAACGCGAGTAAGCGTTAGGCACTTTACCGACGAGGCAATCACCGATGCACAAATAGAAACTTTACTTCGGGCTGCCATGTCCGCCCCAACAGCAGTAAACAAACAACCATGGGCATTTGTAGTTATTGACGATAAAGATATACTAAAAACTATAGGCGAGGAATTTCCTAATTCCAGAGTACAAAATGGTGCTACATTATGTATAGCCGTTTGCGGCGATATGAGCAAAGCCTTAGAAGGCGAAGCACAAGGTTATTGGGTAGAGGACACATCTGCCGCAACTGAAAATATGCTCCTTGCAGCACATGCCATGGGATTAGGCGCACTATGGGTTGGTACCTACCCTATTCAAGACCGAGTAGAACGAACCAAACAACTATTAAACCTGCCGGAACATATTATACCTATGTGCCTTGTCACTCTTGGACATCCTGCTGAACAACCTGAAGTTAAAGACAAATTCAAAATAGAAAATATACACTATAATAAATGGTGATTCATAAATCTCATAAAAAAGAAGTGCTATGACTGTTGTTGGTCATAGCACTTCTTGCATTATCAGAGAATTATTCATGACAATCACATTCATGCTCTTCACATTCACTACCCACTAACTCAATCTCAATAGTTGCATGCTGTACCCCCACTTCTTTTAGTCTGTGCTTTAATTCGTGCTTAACATCTTCCAATTGCTCTATATTTTCAATCACCACATGCGCTGTCAACGCATTTTCTGTAGTACTTATTGCCCATACATGCAAATGATGCACATCTCTTACTGCTGTGTTTTCACGCATCACCTCTTCTACTTTTGCAAGAGTTATACCCTCAGGCATGCCATCAAGCGACAAACGCAAACTGTCTGTGAGCAAATCCCAAGTGGTGAATAATATAACCGCTGCTATCACCAAACTGATAATAGGGTCAACTACATACCAACCGGTAAAATAAATAACCAATCCCGAAATCACAACTCCTACAGAAACAAGCGTATCGGCAGCCATGTGAAGAAAAGCACCTCTCACATTTAGGTCTGTCTTCTGACCTTTCATCATCAAAAGCGCTGTCACGCCATTGACTATTATACCAACCGCTGCTGTCCAAGAAATTGCAGAACCATCCAATGGCTGTGGATTACGCAACTTATGAATACTCTCTACCACAATAGCCCCTACCGCAACAAGCAAAATAACTGCATTTACAAGCGATATCAACACAGTACTTTTCTTATATCCGTATGTGAAGCGATTATTACTATGTATCTTTGCCAAATGGAAAGCAATCAATACAAGCAGCAAACTAAGTACATCACTCAAATTATGACCCGCATCTGACAAAAGCGACAATGACCCTTTCCACCAACCTATTCCCGCTTCTACCAATACAAAAAGGACATTCAATACTATAGATATAATAAATATACCATTTAATGATGTTAACTGACCACCATGCGAATGGTGATGGTGATGATGATTTTGATGGTGTTCGTGTGACATATCCTTATTTTTTTTTTGCAAAAGTAATAGGTATTACTCAACTATGCAAGCAAACCACCCAACTTTCCTTATAAATGGCTATTCCTACTTACACACCTTTTCACCATTTTAGGCTACTAAAAAACACAAATACTTGTAAGTTACTAAAAAATCAAGTACTTTTGCATGCCATTACATAATTTCCTATCACATGAAACAACTCATAAAACAAAATGCAATTTTTCTCTCTATCAGTATTGTTGCATTATTTTCTTTGGGTATTACTATATTGCTTACCGACAAAGCCCAACTTCACTTATTTCTCAATAGTTGTCATTTCACAATCGCCGACTTTTTCTTCAGATATTACACACTGATCGGAGAATTTGCAATTTATCTTTTGGCTCTTTATCTACTTATTCGTAGGCAATACTTCAACACACTCTTTGTACTTCTTTCCGAAGGTCTTTCTGCCGCTATCATTCAGTTGATAAAACATTTAGTAAACATGCCCCGCCCAAAGATATTCTTCGACATCGCTAACAACCCCGATATCCTGCCATTAGTAAGCGGTGTGAAATTGCATAGTTGGCACTCTTTTCCAAGTGGGCATACGGCTTCATTTGCTGTATTGTGTTTTTGTATCTGCATTTTGGTTTGTAGCAAATACAAAAATAACCGCCTAATAAGCCTTACTACACAAATAACATGTGCTATATGCTTTCTCTTAGGAGGTTATTCCAGAATCTATCTCTCGCAACATTTTGCGCAAGACATTTTTGTAGGAGGAATTATCGGACTTGCCTCTGTTCTGATAATTTACGCCATATTTCTCTACCTAAAAAAATCTCTGCTCGACACAATGCATCAGTCCAATACCTCTAAATCAGCGTAGCGGTCTAAGTTTTCTAAGTCCTCTAATACCTCTAAATCAGAGTAGCGGTCTAAGACCTCTATCTCTTGCTATTTCTTCTTGCAAAGACTATAAATGCACCAAGCAGACTTATTGTTAGCACACCTGCCAACACATACCCTACCCAACGATACTCTACAGGTAAATTTATTCCTTCAGGTGCAATAAGAATATACGAGCCGCTCACCATGGTCATAAACAAAGCAGGAATCAAGGCTATAAGAAATCCAAAATTAGTCTTGCTATTCTTCTGATTATTGATGTTTTTCTCGCGATAAAGCCAAACTGTTCCTGCCCATAGAGTAAATACTGCAAGTGTTTGGTTGGTCCAACTAAAATAGCGCCATACTACATCAAAATTAACAAAAGTCATCCCAAATACTACTGCAAACATAGGAATAGAAATAACTAATCGTTTCCAGATAGTCTTTTGCTCTAATTTAAGGAAATCAGCCACAATCAACCGTGCACTTCTCAGTGCTGTATCTCCCGATGTGATGGGGGCTGCAATCACACCTATTATTGCCAATATTCCACCTACCACTCCGAGCCATGAGCGAGAAACCCTATCCACAACCAACGCTGCGATATTTTCACCAGGATGAGCCGCAGCAAATGCCTGCAAACCATCAATGCCATATAGTCCCTTCTCAGGATCAGCAAAGAAAGTGCCTGCCGCAGCAGCCCATATCAATGCCAAAATACCCTCAGCCACCATCGCTCCATAAAATATCCACCTGCCTTGTCGCTCATTAGTCAAACAACGAGCCATCAATGGCGACTGCGTACCATGAAAACCACTTATCGCACCACAAGCAATCGACACAAACATCATCGGAAACAAAGGCAAACCATTTGTCTGACGATTCTCAAGACCATCTGTCAACTCAGGCATTTCAGACCCATGACCAAATAGCATCACACAAGCAATTCCTATACCCATAAACAACAAGACAGCACCAAATAAAGGATAAAACTGACCTATTATTTTATCTATCGGCAACAATGTGGCAAGCATATAATAACCAAATATTATCAACACCCACCACTGAAAACTCACTTTCTCTACCAAACCATGCAGAAGCGAAGCAGGACCTGACAAAAATGTCGTTGTAAGCAAGATCAGCAGTACCAGCGAAAGCAAACGCATAAATTGTCTGATACCCATTCCCAACTCTGAACCTACTATTTCCGGCAGACTTATTCCACCTTTCCTCACAGACAACATTCCTGATAAATAATCATGCACTCCACCTGCAAATATAGTTCCTAAAACTATCCATAAAAAAGCACTCGGACCATAAAATATACCCATTATTGCACCAAATATAGGACCAAGACCGGCAATATTGAGAAACTGAATAAGGAAAATACGCCAAGCAGGAAGCGGAACATAATCCACACCATCCTGTTTGCTTACCGCTGGAGTCACAGCATGCTCATCTATGCCAAATACTTTTTCAACAAACACGCCGTAGGTAAAGAAACCTACAACCAAAGCAATAAGAGAAATAATAAATGTTACCATAATACCTATAAAATATTAAGATATAAATTATTGAACAATTCCACTATTTATTAATCACTACACTAAACTACCACTATACTTACAAATCACAATACTAAACTTTCCCATAAGAACACTACCACCCAAATCACCCGCAAAATTACAAAATATATTTCTTATAGAGAAAAGGTAATACACAATATAACAAAGAAAAGATAAAACATAGGTTTTTACAATCTATTTATTTTCAGCCTTGTAACCTAAAAAGTGAAAAAATATTGTAAAATAATTTGTGCATATAAAAAATTCAGCGTACCTTTGCACCCGCAAATCAGAGATGAGCGCATCTTTCAAAGGTTTGCTAAATTTGAAACAAACAAACAAATAAATAATTTAGGATTTAGGGCGATTAGCGCAGTTGGTTTAGAGCATCTGCCTTACAAGCAGAGGGTCGGCGGTTCGAATCCGTCATCGCCCACAACAAAGAGTTATGAGTTTTCATAACTCTTTGTTGTTGTATGGAATAACACATATTTGCATTTGTAAAAAAAATATACAACAGCAGGTTGTGTATATGAGAAAAAAAGTGTATTTTTGCGCACTAAATAATCAAAAATTCAATTCTATGAAAGCAAACATTTTTACTCTTACTTCGCCAATTCACAACAAAACAAAATTAGAAGAACAAACCAAATTATTTGTTGGTCAAATTCAAGAACAATTAAATGAGGTTGAATTAGAAGTGTTGGGCGATGATTTTTCTAAATATGGTACTGCCGATTTAGACCTGATTTATGTCCGTACTGGCGGTACTGAAGGCATCTTTCTAAAGACAATCAACGAATATAGCAACATAAAAAGCAAAAAGATATATCTTCTCACCAACGGCAAAAGCAATTCGCTTGCTGCCTCCATGGAAATTCTCTCATATCTTCGCCAAAACGGACTACAAGGCGAAATTATACATGGTTCAGAGAGATATATTGCAGATAGAATCGTTACTTTGGCTGCAATCACATGCGCTAAAAGAAACCTAATGGACAAGAATATAGGTATAATAGGTCAGCCAAGCGACTGGTTGATTTCTTCTGAAGTAAATCCGGATGCTATCAAAGATAAATTAGGCATGAATGTGATTAATATCCCAATGGACGAATTGCTCAGCGAAATACACAAACATGACTATCCTATATCTGCCCGCAAACGCCTCAAAGCCTGCCCAAGCGATTATTTCGTAGGCGCATTAGAAATATACGGTGCACTTACAAGACTGAAAAAAAAATATGAGTTATCAGGACTCACCATTCGATGTTTCGACTTGTTAACTACCGTTCATAACACGGGTTGTTTAGCACTCGCTTTGTTGAATCAAGAAGGTATTCCGTCGAGTTGCGAAGGTGATGTTCCTGCCCTACTCTCAATGATGATTGCTCAGCAACTCACCTCACAAACAGGCTTTCAAGCCAATCCCGCTAAGATAAATCCTGAAACAGGCGAGTTGCTATTTGCACACTGCACAGTTCCACTAAACATGATCAACAACTACCAATACGATACTCATTTTGAGTCCGGCATCGGAGTCGCATTACACGGAGTATTACCTACCGGTGAGGCCACATTATTCAAAGTAAGCGGCAAATTAGACAGAGCCTTTGTAGAAAGCGTCAGTCTTACAGCCAACCAATATGAGCAAGACCTCTGCCGAACACAAGTGATACTAAAAGCACCAACTTCATCTGCTAAATACTTCTTAAACAACCCTATAGGTAACCACCATGTTATCTTAAACGGAAATTACAAAAATTTGCTTGAGTGCTTTTTTGAAAGTTTGAGTGAATGATATCAAAACTATGAGAAACAAACCAATAGTTTGCAAATATGGCGCTCCACCTCGGCGGTTCCCTCATTTCAAAGGGACAATCATTTTTGACCTTGGCGGGGTGCTGATAAATCTTGATATTGCCCGTTGCATTAATAACCTAACTCAACTCTTAGGTGAAAACAACCTAAAAAACATTATGGGCATAAGCAACGACGAGGAAGGTACAAATGCAGTAAGTGTGGCCAATCGTCAACTCATGAAAGACTACGAAAAAGGTCTGATTTCTACTAATGATTTCTTCTCACAAGTATTGCCCTATTGCCGACAAGGCACTACGCAAGAACAATTAGAAGAGGCATGGCGCTCTATGATTGTGGATTTGCCCGAATATAGGCTTCAAGCCATTGAAAGACTTAGACAAAACGGATTTAGCATTTATCTGCTATCCAACTCCAACGACTCTCATTGGAATTACATAACAGAAAAATTCGGTTTTGAGAAGTATTTTGATAGGATATTCGCATCACATTTACTCCACTTATCCAAACCCGACGATAGAATTTTCAAGTTAGTTGACAGCGAAATAGGTCCGTGGCAAAGACAACACATCTATTATATCGACGATATGTTGGCCAATAGAGAGGCTGCCCAACAAACGGTCGGTTGTTACACCTTTGCATCATTAGAAGATTTCGTAAAAGAAACCCAATTGACTTATTTATGAAACTTACGAACGAACAAATAGAGCAGCGAGCAACAAATAGTAAACTTCTATTCTCACAAGGTTATAACTGTTCACAAGCAGTAGTAGCAGCATGTGCCGACCTTTATAATATCGACAACGAAACCGCTCTACGCTTTTCTGCATCGTTTGGTGGAGGAATTGGCAGAATGAGAATGACATGTGGTGCTGCATGCGGAATGTTCTTGCTTGCAGGGTTAGAAAAAGGTAATACCATTTCTAATAAGCCACAAGCCAAATTGCCTAATTATCAACTTGTACAAAAATTAGCCAATACTTTCAAACAAGAAAACGGCAGTTTGGTTTGCGCCGAATTATTAGGGCTCAATGGTGCTCCGCCGCAGCAAAAAAGGCCTTGCCCGGAAATGATTGCTCAAGCAGTGAGGATTTATCTCAAAGAAATAAATGAACAAGAATAACTTATTATTAAAAGATTTTTCTTAACTTTGCAGCCGCAAAATAAATAGAACATAAAATACAATATATATGGCAAAAGCATTTCAAAAGATTTACACGCAAATTACCGCAATAACCAAAGCCACCTGTTCTTTGAAGGCTCAAGGTGTTGGTAATGACGAATTGGCAACTGTTGATGGCAAGTTGGCTCAGGTCGTAAAAATCATGGGCGACGATGTTACTCTTCAAGTTTTTGAAGGAACAGAAGGTATTCCCACCAACGCAGAAGTTGTATTTTTAGGCAAAGCACCAACATTAAAAGTAAGTGATCAGTTGGCAGGGCGCTTTTTCAATGCGTATGGAGAACCCATCGATGGTGGACCTGATATTGAAGGTACTGAAGTTGAAATCGGAGGTCCTTCGGTTAACCCTGTAAGAAGAAAACAACCATCAGAGTTGATTGCCACCGGTATTGCCGGTATTGACTTGAATAACACACTTGTCAGCGGACAGAAAATACCTTTCTTTGCAGACCCTGACCAACCATACAACCAAGTGATGGCAAATGTAGCGCTCCGTGCCGAAGCCGATAAGATTATTCTTGGAGGTATGGGACTCACTAACGATGACTATCTTTACTTCAAAAATGTATTCTCAAATGCAGGCGTATTGGATCGCATCGTGTCATTCGTCAACACCACAGAAAACCCGCCTGTAGAGCGTCTCTTGATTCCAGATATGGCTCTTACCGCTGCTGAGTATTTTGCTGTTGAGAAAAATCAAAAAGTCTTAGTATTGCTAACCGATATGACCCTTTATGCCGACGCACTTGCAATAGTAAGTAATCGTATGGACCAAATACCATCTAAAGATAGTATGCCCGGCTCGCTTTATTCTGACTTGGCTAAGATTTATGAGAAGGCAGTGCAGTTCCCTACAGGAGGTAGTATTACTATTATAGCAGTAACCACTCTTTCGGGAGGAGATATTACGCATGCCATACCCGACAACACCGGTTATATAACCGAAGGCCAACTCTATCTCCGCCGTGACTCTGATATCGGTAAAGTAATTGTTGACCCCTTCCGCTCACTCTCCCGACTCAAACAACTTGTTGCCGGTAAAAAAACGCGTGAAGACCATCCACAAGTCATGAATGCCGCTGTTCGTCTGTATGCCGACGCCGCTAATGCAAAAACAAAACTTGAAAACGGATTCGACCTAACAGATTATGACAATCGTTGCTTAGCATTTGCTAAAGACTATTCCGACAAAATCCTGGCCATTGATGTCAATATCAATACGACTCAAATGCTTGATGTGGCATGGCAGTTGTTTGCTAAACACTTCCGCCCAGAAGAAGTTAATATCAAACAACAATTAGTAGATAAATACTGGAAATAATAACGATTTTATGAGAACAGCATTGATTGTTTGTGCTGCGATAGTTATAGGTGTTGCAATAGCGGCTTTTGCCATATTGCAACACCCTGCTTTTGGTCGCAAATTCACAAAAGAAAGAAAAGAAAAAATAATAAATTCTGCTAATTACAAAAATGGACAATTCCGTAATCAGATACCTACTCCACAATTCACAGGGAACAAAAGTTCATTAAAGGCAATGTGGGAGTTTGCTTTCAACCAAATTCAAGACATTAACATTACTCCTAAAGATAGCCTGCAAGCAATTAAAACAGATATAAAAAGCCTCTCTACCAACTCTGATTGGATTATTTGGTTTGGACATTCATCATATATCTTTTGTCTCGGAGGAAAAAAATTCTTGGTTGACCCTGTATTTGACATCCAATTCCCTGCTTCTATAATGATGAAACCATTCAAAGGTACAGATATCTATAGTGCACAAGACATGCCTTATATCGACTACCTTATAATAACCCACGAACACTGGGACCACCTTGATTATGGCACTCTCAAACACTTGAAAGACAAAGTAGGCACTGCCATTTGCTCACTTGGTGTGGGCGAATATCTTGAATACTGGGGATATAAAAACATAATCGAGATGGATTGGTACGACTCTTATACCTCTCCTGACAACACACTAATCACATGTCTGCCCTCCCGACACTTCTCCAATCGTCTTATTAAACGCAATCAAACGCTTTGGGCTTCGTTTATGGTGCAAAATAACAATAGGAAAATATATATCGGAGGTGATGGCGGATACGACCACCGATTCAAAGAAATAAACCATTCATTTGGATCTGTTGACCTTGCTATTCTCGAAAACGGACAATACAACGAAGATTGGGCATATATACATACGATGCCGCAAGATTTGGAAAAGGTAATGCTCGACCTAAAAGCAAAAAATTATCTTACTGTACACCACGATAAATTTGCTCTATCAAAACATGCTTGGAACGAACCTGAGAATATAGCAAAACAAATAGCAGAGAAAGACACTCTGAATCTTCTTGATAAGCCAATAGGCACAATTATTCATTTCTGAAATAACCGAAAAATGTGCTATAATCATAAATACAAGTCCCAAAACTCTTGTTTTTGTTAATTTGGGAATTGATTTTTACAAAATGACAATTGATTTTAGCCGTAATTATTAGTCTATATCATGATATAGCCGTAAATTTGCGCAATATTGCTATTGTGCAAATTTTGTTATATGCATAATTGCTAATAAAACTAAATACTAATTCAAATTTTTTGTACGGTTATGAAAAGATTTTTACTTTCCGCCATTGTGGCTATAGCGTCATTAACTATGTTGGCGCAGAGTGAGGTAGAATATCCTCAGGTTATTGGAGGTGGCTACGACTATACTCTTAATGGGGTGCTTCGCCATCAATTTACCACTAACATGATCAAACAAGTTGCGGCTGTGGAAAAAGAACAATGTGATAGTTTAACCATACTTGTCAGGCACTGGAAGAAAATGAGTGAATTGAATGATTCTCAGTACGGATACGACACTATCGCACAGTATATTTACAAAAATAAAGTAGCAGAACTCATTAACGAAGACAGACTTGCCTCAGATGAATACAAGGAAGTGCTTTGGTCAGTATATTGGGAAGAATCTGCTATCTCGGCAACAGAAACTAAAAAATCGTTTATATTTAATTATTATAGCGACACTTATCTTAGTTTCTCCTCTAAATCAGATACTTCATACACCGCTTATGCAGGCCTTCCATACAATATTATGCAGGCTAATAATCCACTTATGTTGCCCATCACTTATTCTTCTTCCGACGAGAAAGTAGCAAACGTGAACGAGAAAAATGGTTACATAACTGTTGTGGGCAAAGGTGAGACGATGATAAAAGCATCGTTTGCAGGTGACGAAGAAATATCAGCACGAAATGCAGAATGGAAACTCGTGGTTAAAGAAGGTGACTATTTTGCTCTTAGTATATTATCCAAAGAGCGCACTGAACATACCACAGCTTGGAACTCAACTTATCTCGCTTTCGATATGATTAAGGTTACGGCAGACAACGCTGCCGACATCTATGGCGATGGTAAACTCTCGTTTGATATCGCAACTCGAACCCTTACATTAAACAACTTCCAACGAGAATTTACAGAAGAAGAAGATAATTCAATGGGATGGATGGATTGGCTTGATTATCAAAGCGGACCACTACCACTAAATATAAAAGTTATAGGCAATTGCTTCATCAGGCATAACTCTGCTGGTATGTTTGGCGGTTGGGCAATGAATATAATAGGCGATGGTGAAGACAAGAGTCGTTTGACAATGGAAGGTCGATTCCCACAGTTCAGTGTAGAAGATAAACTGACAATAAGCGGCGTACAAGTACATGCTAAAGAAAAAACCCCTCACCCGCTGTTGCAATGCAAAACTTTAAGAGTAGAGGACAATAGTTATTTTGAGGCGTTTATGGACATTGAGTATGCTGAAGGTGAAGATCCGGCAGAATGGGGAGCAATGGTGGCTATGGTTGAAGATGTAGAACTCGGCGAAAACACCATGATGCTAACCAAAGATATACATATCGCACAAACAAACAATGGTCCCGCTTTCGTTGATGCCAATGGTAAAATTGCTATGAGAGTAGAAATAGGTCCAAAGAGAGAACAAATTATCGGTGGTAATGTATCCTTTGGTGCAATAGAACTCACCGACGACCCTACTGGAACAGAGGCTAACGGAATACTATTTACTCTTACCCAAGCAGATAAGGTTGATAAGACTGAAGGATTCCTTGAGATTTACTCAACTACAGATGCTCTGCAGTTGAACGAAATTATTGATAACCTCATCCCTGGTTCTGCAGCCTTTGCAGAAGCATACAACGGACTTTGTTTCCTACTGCCTGTCGGAAAAGGAAACATCAAAATTGATTTGCAAACATTAGGTACATATCAATTGGCAGTGCAAATTGGCAAAAATTCACCAACAATGCTCACTCAAGACACCAAAGGTATAGTAACTATACCATACGACTTGAATATCGCCACCTATGTTTATATCTATGCTGTCAACACCAATCCGCAACCATCTGCACCTGCTATTCGTCGCCTCAACGCCGAAGATGCCGAAGGTAGTGTGAGACTATATTCTATCAGCCTATCAAATGAAGGCGGAAACGAAGGAGGTAATGAGGGCGGCAACGAAGGTGGTAACGAAGGAGGAAATGAAGGTGGAAACGAAGGTGGTAATGAAGGAGGGAATGAAGGTGGAAATGAAGGTGGCGAAAATGAAGATGCGTTGGAAAATGTTGAATCTCAATTATCATCGCCCGTAATGAAGATTGTCCGCGACGGACAGATACTCATACTCCGTGACGGTAAAGTTTATACCTTTACCGGCGTAGAAGTGAAGTAACGACAAGCCTTGCGGCGTTGGCTCGCCGCAAGGTTACAAAGGAGCGTGGCTCATACACGCCAGCACAAAGCGACCTTTGACATATTGGATTACCGCAATTTAAGATTAGAAACTTAAAATTCTCCTACAATTTTCATATTGTAAACTTAAAATTTACGCCATATTTTCATATTGTAAACTTAAAAGCACGGAAACTGCTGAGTCTTCTCTCGAAGGTTGTGCCTCTTGAGCCTAATATCAGCACTCTAAGCAGAGAAGTGGGTGCATCGAGGGAGGTGATAGTGAAGTTGCTCTCGCTTCTTGAAAAGGCAGGACTGCTAAGATTGCTGCAAAAAGACATCAACAGTTATAAGCAACTATCCAGACCGGAAAAGATTTATCTTGACAACACCAACCTTATGTATGCCTTGCAACCGGTGGTCAATAAAGCCAGTCTGAGAGAAACATTCTTTATGAACCAACTCTCGCACATTGCCGAAATCAGTATGCCGAAAAAAGGAGATTTTCTCGTGAATGAGCACTATACATTCGAGATAGGTGCCCAAGACAAGACCTTCAAGCAAATAAAAGATATTCCCGACAGTTACATCGCAGTTGACGACACAGAGATAGGTTTTGGCAACCGCATACCACTCTGGCTGTTCTGTTTCCTCTATTGAATTTACTTTTCTAAAAGTAAAAATCAACATAAAATTTACTTTTTCAACTGAAAAAATTGAAATACCCTACCTGCGGTAATCCGATTTGTACAATAAATGCGCAGCGGATTACCGCTGCTGCATTGTATGCGTAAGCCGATACTATCCTTACGCTATCCCTATGGTATTTATATACTGAGAATCAATAACCAACTAATTATAATTGATATGAAAAAGATTTTACTTTTTGCACTTTTGCCGCTATGTTTTATGAGCGCAAAGGCACAAGTCGTCAGCAGCGAATGGAAGTCGTTTAACCTGACGAACATGCAACTCAAGCAGTGGCTCAATACCGAAGCCGGAAGTTTGGCTGATACAGTTACTGTCACTGCTGCTGTGTATAGAGACAACTACAATATTGACACATTGTTCTACTGCTCGTTTGTCAACAACCAACAGATTGAAAAGGACGATAATTATCTCAACACCGACGAAGCCCAATACTACTCGTGGTGGCTTGCCGGCTACCTTCAGACTTGGGAAAACGGGCATACGGTAATCCGTATCTCAGGCAGCGTGAACAGCAAAACGCCATTCAGTTTCTTTGTCGCCGAAGACACTACCTACGCGGCCTTCGTCGGCAAAGGGGAGTTTATATCTAATACGCTGAATAATAGCCGAGAGTTAGCAATAACCTACGCTTCTTCCAAACCGAATGTAGCAAAAGTGAATGCCGAGACCGGTGCCATCGAAGTGATGTCTGTCGGTCAGACCACTGTCACTGCATCCTACGCAGGTGAGGAAGGCGTTTATCCCGCTTATCAGGCTTCATACACGCTCACAGTGGTGAACAAACCTTTTGATGACTACCGTTTTGTGGACTTCAACACACTTGAAATCTACGAAGGAGACTATTGGTATGAGAGCGGCTCATATTCCTATGATCCCGAGACCTATACGCTGACACTCGACAACTACAGATTGGTTTCCAGCGATAATATGTGGTTCCAGTTCTTCACTTTTGGTACCGGCCGTCCGTCACCTATACCTCTGAATGTGTATGTGAAAGGCAATTGCCAAATCATCTCTCGCGGCGGTGGCATTCATGCCGGAGCAGATGTGATTATCCGTGGTGACGAAGGTGCCACACTCGCCATGTTCAGTTACATACCACCGATTGAGACATATAATCGTAATCTCACCGTGGATGGGGTAAGCCTGAGTCTGTCATCGGAGAGCCATCCTAACTTTACGGGGAAAACCTTCATCATTAAGAACGACTCGTATGTGCACTTGCAGGAAAATGCATACATCAAGGGCGAGACAGAACATACTATGGAATTGTTGATAGGCGATTTGCAAATGGATACGGAGATAGGTGTTCTCACACCTGGCATACATTACGGAACGGAAGAAATTGAACAATGGGGAGAAAAACAGACTTTTACCACTTTCTTCTTCTCTGATCTGACGATTGCTCCTGTAGTAGAATTAGGTAAGGTACAACGCCCTCAGCCTATCACAGAGCAAACTACCGCTATCAATATATCAATGAAAGATATTGATATAGTCTATAATCCTGCAGGAACAAATATAGATGGTATTTTCTATTCTATTGCTGAAAATGACTCCATAATAGATTCTGAAAATTGTCTTGAAATATCATCTACTATGAGCAAAATAGAGATGCAGCAGATTGCAAGCCTCTTCTCCTCTGCTTCATTAGGCTTGGCACAGAGTTTCCGTGGAGTAAGTTTCCTGCTCCCCGCAGGTGAAGGTGAGATTTATCTCAATGCCATGACACTTGGCACTCACCAACTCGGCGTGAAGATAGGTACCGAACAGGACACATTGTTTACTATTGACGGGGAAAAGACTGTTACCATTCAATACAATATCGCTCAGTCACAGATGGTATTCATCTTTGGTTATGTTGAGCCTACCGATGAGCAGATGTTCTATTCTCCACTGCTAAAAGCAAAGAAGGCACAAATGCTCGAAAGCGAAGGGTCTGTTAAGATATATGACATAACTATAATACCAAAAACTATTTCAGTTGAAACTGCCATTGAGGATATTATCACAAACCAAGATGACACATCTGCAAGAAAGATTTTCCACAATGGTCAAATAGTTATATATAAAGGTGGCAAGATATTCAACACCAATGGTACTCAAATCAAATAATTCAAATCAAACCTTACTATAATATATATACTCTTCAGGCTGCCTGACAAGTCAAGCAGCCTGATGTATTTATAACTATAAGTTACTTATTTACATTTGTGTTAGAATATCCACTATTCTTTCCGCAGTATGTCCATCCCATAGCGGTGGTATATTACCTTTTTTCCACTCACCTGCATAGAGTTTTTGCAGTGCCGGACGGATATTCTTAGGGTCAGTGCCTATCAATTCATTTGTACCAATGGTGCATGTCTCCGGGCGTTCTGTATTATCTCTGAGTGTAATACATGGCACTCCCATAACAGTGGTTTCTTCGGTTATACCACCCGAATCAGTCACTACTGCCCGCGCATGCTCCACTAAATAATTAAACTCTAAATACCCCATCGGCTCTACTATATGCAAGTTCTCGGCTTCTATACCTAAATCTCTGAATATTTTGGCTGTTCGAGGATGAATAGGGAAAATAATCGGTTCTCCACCTACATTATTTATTATTTCTTCCATTAAAAACTTGAGTTTTTCTGCCTCATCTACATTTGCAGGGCGATGCAAAGTAAGTACAATATATTTTTTCTCTCTCAGATTCAAACTATCAAAAAGTGGCGTCTTTAGAAATCGAGAACGATTCTGAAGAAGTGTATCTATCATCACATTACCTACAAAATAAATGTTTTGCTCCGTAACTCCTGCATTTCTCAAATTCTGATTTGCTACTTCTGAGGTCGTAAAATAAAAATCTGCAAGACAATCAGTCACCATACGGTTGATTTCTTCGGGCATAGTCAAATCCCATGAGCGAATGCCTGCCTCAACATGAGTTACTTTTATACATAATTTCTTTGCCACTATTGAGCAAGCCATAGTAGAAGTGACATCGCCCACTACAAGGACCAAATCTGTAGGATTCTGGGTCAAATACTTTTCAAACGCCACCATAATGGCTGCTGTTTGTTCAGCCTGAGTTCCGCCACCGCAACCTAAATTGATATCCGGAGCAGGTATTTGCAACTCCTCAAAAAAGGTATCAGACATGTTTTTATCATAGTGCTGCCCCGTATGTACTAATTTATAGGATATATCTTTGCCTGAATTGCGTGCCGCAACTATGGCCTTAATTATAGGCGCCACTTTCATAAAATTAGGTCTGGCACCCGCTATCAATGTAACTTTCATTATAGTTAGTTGTTTAATCGTGCAAAATTACACATAAATTCTCACTCACACAAACAACAATAAAATAGCACAAAGTGTTTTACAAGTCAGAAAATTAGTGTAACTTTGCAAACGAAAACATAATAGCATGAACACGAATAGAGATACCATTTGCGCTATTTCCACCCCTTCGGGTGTAGGCGGAATTGCAGTTGTAAGAGTATCAGGCAGCAACGCATTAGAAATTGTTGATTCCCTTTTCTCAGGCAAGCGTTCGATAATCAATACCAAGGGCGGACAAATACTTTATGGCACTTTTGCTAACATAGACGATGTGCTCGTTAGTGTTTTTCGCGCTCCTCATTCATTCACAGGCGAAGACACTGCAGAAATCAGTTGTCATGGCTCAATATATATTCAGCAAGAAATACTTCGCTCACTTACTGACCATGGTTGCCGTTTGGCTCGAGCGGGAGAATTTACTCAAAGAGCCTTCCTTAATGGGAAAATGGATTTAACAGAAGCAGAAGCAGTCGCCGACCTTATTGCAGCCGAAAACAAAAGCGCACACGACTTGGCACTCAATCATCTGCGCGGAGGGGTTTCCAAGCAACTTTACGATCTCCGAGAAAAACTCCTCCATTTCACCTCTCTTATCGAACTTGAGTTAGACTTTGCCGACCACGAAGAACTTGAATTCGCAGATAGAGGCGAACTAAAGCAATTATCACAACTAATTGAAGAACACCTGAGCCGATTAGTAGCATCATTCAAAACAGGTAACGCTCTGAAAAATGGAATATCTGTAGCCATTATTGGTCCTGCCAATGCAGGCAAATCTACCCTACTCAATGCTCTGGTTGGAGAAGAAAGAGCAATAGTAAGCAACATCCCGGGCACAACCAGAGACACAATAGAAGATACGATACTCATCAACGGCACTCTGTTTCGCTTCATTGATACGGCAGGTATTCGACTCACAAGCAATGAAATAGAAAGACAAGGTATTGACCGTAGTCGTAAAGCTGCAGAAAAGGCAGATATAGTACTTTTGGTAATTGACGCAACAGACACAAGCAAGGAATATAACCAATATCTTGAAGATATCAATATGAGTAATAAAAAAGTTGTAAGGATATATAACAAAATCGATTTGCTTCCTATTCCCCACTCTTCTTCAATCGATGAAAAGGATGTCATGTATATTTCAGCCAAGAATGGTTCAATTGAACCACTAAAACATCTGATTGCCACAATGTATGATTCACCTGACAGTCATCAAACTCTCATAAGCAATGTTCGACACTATGAGGCTCTACAGCAGGCATTAAAGGCTATAAAAGAAGTAGAGAAAGGACTTGAAAAGAACATAAGTGGAGAGTTTTTATCAATGGATTTGCAAGATTGCCTAAATGCACTTGGAGAGATAACAGGGCAAATCACTTCCGACGAGGTTTTAGGTAATATCTTCAAACATTTTTGCATAGGTAAATAATAAATATAACAATATGGATTTGACTATTATTTTAGTTGCAGTTTTGACTCTTATTGCAGGTATTGGTGTGTTTTTGGTTGCCTGCCAAATGATGAGTAGTAATTTGGAGAGTGCGAGCAGTAAGCGCCTAAAGCAACTATTTTCCAAGACAGGTGGCAGCAAATGGTTGGGTGTAGGAATAGGTACTTTGGGAACTGCAGCCATTCAAAGCAGCGGTGCGGTAACGGTAATGGTAATAGGTTTTGTCAATGTGGGAATTATGAGTCTCAGTCAGGCTGCCACCATCATCTATGGTGCTAACATAGGTACAACAGTTACTGCCCAACTTGTAGCATTGGGTATGTTCTCGTCTAATGCCATTTCAACAACTTTGATTTTCGCTGCATTTGCAGGTATTGGTGCATTTATTATGCTCTTTACAAAGAGCAATATGTGGAAGCAGATAGGCGGAATAATGACGGGATTCGGTATGTTGTTCGTAGGACTTGGAATGATGTCAAACGCAATGGAAGACTTTGCCGCAATGGAACAAGTAAGACTCTTTTTGGCAAAGATAAGCAATCCGATATTGTTAGTGGTAGTTGGAGCATTGCTCACTGCTATTATTCAATCATCGTCTGTAATGACCTCTGTTGCTATAACGATGGTTGTAACGGGGCTTATCACTCTGGACCAAGGTATCTATCTTACAATGGGCTCTAACATAGGTTCTTGCGTAGTAGCAATTCTTGCAGGATGGACAAGCGGAACCAACGCCAAACGAACTGCGTTGATTCACCTTCTGTTCAATACAATGGGTGTACTACTATTCTTACTCATTGCATTAGGATTATGGGGGCTCTCGTCAGGCAACTGGAGTTTTGGTGTATTGTTTGACAAATTCTTCCCACATGCACCACAAATACAATTAGCAATGTTCCATACTATATTCAATACTTGTACTATGCTTGTGGCTATGCCATTGACAGACAAATTAGTAAATATAGCATGCAAGATTATTCCCACCAAAGAAACCAATGAAAAAGAAAACAGCCCATATCACTTGTATTTTCTTGACGAGCAAATGCTCCGTACACCCGTTGTAGCAGTAAGGCAGTTGAAGGCAGAAGTCGAAAATATGTCGAAATTGGCAATAGAAAATTTCAGACGCTCTATATATATTGTTAAGACTTTAGATTATAGCGACATAAATACATTCAGAGAAACAGAAAAAGAATTAAACTTCCTCAATCGCGAATTAGTAAAATACGCTGTTCGTCTCTCTGATAGTTATCTCAATCGATTCGACCACCAATATTTAGTATCAACTATACGAACAGTGAGCGACTTGGAACGAATAGGTGATTATGCAGAAAACATTGTTGAATATGCAGATAGTTTGAAACAACAGAACCTGCAATTCTCACAATACGCCCTATCGGAAATCGACCAAATGGAGCAACTTATCAATGATTTGTACGACCAAATTCTGTTAGCATACCATAAATTAGATTTGGCTGCTTTAGGAAGAGCCAACCAGATAGAAGACGAAATTGACCGTCTCACAGATGAAATGGAACATAATCATATTCAACGGCTTGCACTCAACATCTGCTCACCACAAGTGGGAACAGAATATATCTCTTTAGCACAAAATTCAGAGCGTATTGCCGACCACTTAATCAATATGGGCAAGACCATTAAAGAACTAAAGGCAATAAACGATTAAAAGGTGATAATCAATAGTTTATTTACTCCATTTACGCCATCCATACACGCAATTTACGCACCAAAAAGCATATTGAGCAGTAATACACCAGTTGGCTGCATTGATCCACATCATGATCGACAAAATATCTATTAGCAACCAAAAGTACCAATGTTCTTTATATGCAAGCACCATCAGTATTTGTGCGATTATAGCGGGAATAGTTGTAAAACTATCAAGCCAAGGTTGTGTGTCGTCGGTATATGTCTTCAACAAAAAGCCCACTACAACTGATACAATAATTGCTGTTGGTACAACCACAAACGCCATTATTGTCGGTTTCAAACGGCGGGGCTGCAGTTGCGCCACTTGTTCACTCACACTATAATTCTTTCGCCACACATATATGCCATAAATCTGAGAAAAGAAATAAAACATATTCATACCTACCTCAGCATATAAGCGCTGCTCATAACATAGAATCAAATAGGTAATTATTTGTACAAATCCAAAAAGATATGTAGAAATCTTGCCTTGAGAGCAGAGAATGACCGATATTATACCCGCTATTCCACTCACTACTGCAAGAGGTCTTTCGGGGTGCAGACTAAATACTATAATCTGAATAGTTATTCCTAAACACAAAAATAACCAATCAAACCAACTTCTTCCGGCTACAAACTCAGCACGAAGATATCGAACAATATCATTTTTTTTGATATTCATCAAACAAAATAAAAAAGTCTTCTATATAACTAATCTGTTATTACCTGTTTTTGTTTGGGTTGCAGGCGGTGACGACCTCGCTACAAAAGACGGCTGCAAAAGTACATAAAAAAAATCAAATGTACTCTATTTTATGTTTTCAAAAGCATATTTGTCTATTTAGAAAATAGTTGTACCTTTGCGACATAACATGTAAACATGCTTATTTACCATCTTCACAAATTTAATATAAGTAAGTAAATAAATTACCTAATACATAATATGAAGCACACTTTTACTCTTATTGCAGCATTAAGTATAATAACTGCTGCATTGGCGTTTGACAATGCCACAGAAGGAAATAAATACTGGGGCGACAACTGTGAGATATATGGTCTTGCAGACGGTTCTGTATCTGTATCAGCATTCGAACTTGGTGCCGAAGGTCAGACTGAAATTACATTGCCCTCACAAGTACATGCCACATACAACGATGCGACAGGTGACAACTCATTTGACAAAAACTATCAAGTAACTCAAGTAGGTTATAATCAATGGGATTTTTGGGTTACTTATTGGTCGGACAAGAGTTATAATCGTCTTCCAAGCATCACGAGTATGACTCTATCAGAAGGCATTACTTCTATCAATGCCAAATTTTCTGCCACTTCTCTAAAAACACTCGTTTTGCCAAGTACCTTAACTGCTATTAGTTGCGCTGAGGCTTTCAAAGAAGCGACAGCACTGACTTCTATAGTTTGCAAGGCTACCACCCCACCCTCGCTTGCAGCAGATGTGTTTGCAGAAAGCATTATAACAGGGAAGACTTGTATTGTAACTGTTCCCAAAGGGTCTCTGAGCGCTTACGCCGGAAGCAACTGGGCAGCGTTTTATAACAATGGACTTATCAAAGAAGATAACTCCGATGACCAAACCCCCGACACACCGGACACGCCGCAAGGTGACAATTGTTATAACAAACTTCGTGGCGCAGACATCAGTCGCCTAACCTATATAGAAGCACATGGCGGCAAGTATTATGATGCTGATGGCAAACTCTATACCGATCCGCTTGACCTACTTCAAGCCAAAGGTATCAACTGCGCTCGTATTCGTTTGTTTAATAACCCTGGCACAAGCGTCACCTACTACGAAAACAACACTGCATACACACAGCGTATGCCAGAAAATCCTGCCGCCGGCAGACCTCAAGGAGGATATCAAGGGGAACAAGACATCCTTAATTTGGCTCAAAGGGCAGTAAAACACAAGATGAAAATACAACTTACATTTCACCTGAGCGATTTCTGGTCAGACGCAACAAAACAAATCATTCCCGTTACATGGAGCAATGTCAGCACCACCGAAGTATTAGGAGATTCTGTATATAATTATGTTTATAATTTCTTACAGAAGATGAATAATCAACAAACTCCACCTGACTATGTATCAATTGGCAACGAAATCAACTCAGGCATTTTGTTCGGATTCTTGGACTTGAAAAACAGCAGCAACAACGATGTAAAATCTTATGGCGGCAGAGATAACGCTAATTTCAAATATCTGCTTGCCCGCGGATGTGCTGCAGTTAGAGCCGCATGCCCAAATGCAAAGATTGTGATGCACCTCAATAATGCAGACCAAAATCATATTAACAACTACAAAAGTTTCATGAACAAAGTTGGTGATTTGGATTTTGATGTTATAGGAGGCTCTTACTATCCCGCTTACAGCAATGCCAAACCGGAGAGTATGTCAACATGGGCTTCACAAATGAAATCGCTCTACAACAAAGAAGTGCTTGTTATGGAAACCGGCTATTCATGGACACAATACAAACCATCAGGCAGAAACGGAGGCAACTACGAAGGACAACTTGGCATGAACGGCTCTATCTATAACGAAGCATCAGAAAGCGGACAAGTGGCATTTATGAAGGACCTGCAAGAAAAAATTGATGCAGACGACAATAACTTAGGTTATATCTATTGGGACCCAATGTTTATTGATTTTCAGGTAAATGGTACTTGGGCTAAAGTTTGTTGGGCAGAAAAATATAGCGGTGGCTGGTGGGAAGATGGCAATCCTATTAGCAACACTACATGGTTCAACTATGAAGGTAAGGCTCTGCCTGTCCTTGACCAAATAGCATCAACTGCTGTAATTTGCCCTAAAGATGATGATGAAGATACATCAGATAATAATATAGAGGCGCTGCCTAATATAGAAATTGTTGATGGTAAAGTAATAAGCGAAGAAACAGTCCGTATATTTACTATCGACGGAAGAGACATAACCCACCTCAACGGCTCACTCTTACGAGGCATCTATATTATAATCTCAAATAACGGTAAAGCACAAAAAATAATGTACTAAGAGAAAAGATATACTAACCACAATCAAGCAGAAAGCCTAATTTACTCCATATATTCGGAATAAATTAGGCTTTCTGCTTTTAATATACTCTTTCAATCTATTGATTATATATCAACATTCAACCAAAATCATTGATATATAATTTTATTCCCTATCGTGATGGGTTCTTTATTTATACTCTGATTAGGCTTATTGGAATTTTGCTCTGCTATCATATCATCATAAAATTTAGCCTCTGCAACCAACTGATACGGAACCACCCATAATAAACCTATACCCAATGATAGAATACATAATAATCCCCAACCGATAAAACTAATATCTAAACAGAACAAACGCCATTTATGACCATCCGTTAAGCGGAAACAATTTACCCATATCTTATCCACAGAATCTTGTTGATTATCCTCTGAAACAAACGGATAAACAATCATTACAACCGCATAAATAACATTTAATATTACTACCATAAATAGCATTGCCATGAAAACTATTTGTACAAATACTTCGTCCGCTGATTTGCCTAATGCAGAAATTACTTGGCTGACTATTGATGGTAAAATAGACATTAACAGCACTCCTAAGAAGGCTCTTTTCACACTCACTTTCACATTTTTAGGATCCAAGCCTCTTGACATTCCTAAAAACTTGGCCTTCAGGATATACTGCAAAATAAATGTTACAAAAGATGATGCGACCAACAACAAGCAAGCCAATACTGTACAAATAATGATTATAGCAGTACTTGCTTTCAATACTATCGGCAGCACTATTATTACCATAGAAGACATCATTACAATCCAACTAATTAACATCAACAAAGAATAGTGCATTGCATTATTCCACTTGCCATCAAGAGTTTTCAATGCTTCTTTACGATAATAAGATGCAGATTTCATAGTTTTAGGGTAATAATAAAGTTACTAAAAGGTTTTAATATTTATATTTATAAGTACAATTATCTTATTTATTGCATTTTCCCATGACATTGTTTATATTTCTTTCCACTTCCGCACGGGCATGGGTCATTCGGTCGAATCTTAGGTTCTGTTCTGCGAATAGGTTCAGGCTTTTGCATTGCACGAGTATCTTTACCAGCTGCCTGTTGCTGCAAGTGATTTGTCTGCTCCATTGCATCTTTTTGAGTGCGGTAGCGACTCATGTCTGTACGCTGAGGTGCCTGTGCTTGACGAACATTTTCAGGTTGTTGAGTATGAATCTGACCCCTGAGCAAAATACTGATTGCACGCTTATTCAACTCTTGCAACATCTCCGCAAACAAATTGAATGACTCTAACTTATATATCAAAAGCGGGTCCTTCTGTTCATAACTTGCATTCTGAACCGACTGTTTCAAATCATCCAACTGACGCAAGTGCTCTTTCCACAAATCGTCGATAACATACAACAATGTTCGTTTTTCAAACTCTTTTATCACCTCCTTACCCTCGGTTTCAACTGCCTTTTTCAGATTCACAGCCACATTATATACCTTCTTTCCGTCGGTAATAGGAACAAGTATATTCTCATACATCTGACCGCGAGTCTCATATACATTTTTAATTACAGGGAAGGCTATTTGTGTGAGTTTGTCCATCTTACGCTTGAAAGAAAGAAGTGCCGCCTCGGATAAGTCATCTATCAATGTCTGTACTTTATTTCTTGAGAAAGAGTCTTCGTCAAAGGGCAATTCAATTGCAAACACCTGCATGGCGTCAAATTGCAAACCTTCATAGTCATTATTGCTTCGTGCTTGTCTGACAATAGTTTCAGCCATGTCGTAAATCATGTTGGTAATATCCACCCCTAAGCGTTCGCCCATCAATGCGTGATGACGACGAGCATATATGACATTACGCTGCTGATTCATTACATCATCATACTCCAGTAGGCGTTTTCTGATACCAAAGTTGTTTTCCTCGACTTTTTTCTGAGCCTTTTCTATTGATTTGGTAATCAAATTATTCTCTATCATTTCTCCGTCTTCAAACCCAATACGATCCATCAGTCCTGCGATACGGTCGGAGCCGAACATACGCATCAAGTCATCCTCAAGTGATACATAGAACACACTTGAACCGGGATCACCTTGACGACCGCTTCGTCCTCGCAACTGACGGTCCACACGCCTCGACTCGTGTCTTTCGGTACCGATAATTGCCAAACCACCTGCTTCTTTTACTTCAGGAGTCAACTTGATATCTGTACCACGACCGGCCATATTTGTGGCTATTGTCACCATTCCTTTTTTTCCTGCTTCAGCCACGACCATTGCCTCACGCTGGTGCAATTTGGCATTCAACACATTATGAGGTATTTTTCGACGGTCAAGCAATTTACTGAGCAACTCGCTTATCTCAACAGATGTTGTACCGACAAGCACTGGTCGGCCTTGATTTCTTAATTCATCTATCTCATTAATCACGGCATTGTATTTCTCGCGTTTGGTGCGATAAATACGGTCGTTCATATCTATACGGGCAATAGGACGATTGGTTGGAATAACCACAACATCCAATTTGTAAATATTCCAGAACTCACCTGCTTCAGTTTCGGCAGTACCTGTCATACCTGCAAGTTTCTGATACATACGGAAATAGTTTTGCAAAGTAATAGTTGCAAAAGTTTGCGTCGCTGCCTCTACCTTTACATTCTCTTTTGCCTCAACCGCCTGATGCAAACCATCTGACCATCGACGACCTTCCATTATACGACCTGTCTGCTCATCAACAATCTTAACCTCATTATTATCAATCACATAATCTACTTCTTTCTCAAACAAAGTGTAGGCTTTCAGCAATTGATTTACAGTATGTACACGCTCCGACTTGATTGAATATTGTTGTAGTACTTCGTCTTTCTTTGCTTGCTTTTCTTCAATAGATATCGGCATCTTTTCAATTTCTGCAATCTCACTACCTACATCGGGCAGTACAAAGAATTGCGGATCATCAGTTGAACCTGTTAATGCATCTATACCTTTGTCAGTCAACTCAATTGACTTATTCTTCTCATCTATAACGAAATACAACTCATCAGTTGCTATATGCATGTTTTTGTTATTCTCTTGCATATAGAACTCTTCTGTCTTTTGCAAGCGTACTTTCACACCGGGCTCTGATAAGTATTTAATCAATGCTTTATTCTTTGGCATTCCTTTGAAGGAGCGGAACAAAGCCAAATCACCTTCTTCTGCAATTTCTTTATGCTCAGAAATCATTTTCTGTTTTGCTTCCACAAGCAATTTGGTTGTCAGTTGCTGCTGAGTGCGAACAAGCATCTCTACACGGTGTTTATACTCATCAAACAACTGCTCTTCCCCTTTAGGCACAGGACCTGATATAATCAATGGTGTACGAGCATCGTCTATCAACACTGAGTCCACCTCATCTACTATAGCATAATTATGTTTGCGTTGTACCAAATCAAGAGGCGAAGTGGCCATGTTATCACGAAGATAATCAAAGCCAAACTCATTATTCGTACCAAAGGTGATATCACATGCATAGGCTTTTCTTCTCTCATCGGAATTTGGTCTGTACTTGTCAATACAATCCACCGACAAACCATGAAACATATACAAAGGTCCCATCCATTCTGAGTCACGCTTTGCCAAATAATCGTTCACAGTTACCACATGCACACCTTCATGGGTCATAGCATTCAAAAATACAGGCAATGTGGCGACCAAAGTCTTACCTTCACCAGTAGCCATTTCGGCTATCTTACCCTGATGCAAAACCACGCCACCAAACAACTGAACATCATAATGCACCATATCCCATGTGATTTCATTTCCACCTGCCATCCAATGGTTTTGATAAATGGCATAGTCACCATCGATATGAACAAAATCATGATCTATTGACAGATATTTATCAAATTCAGTTGCCTTTACTTTTATCGTCTCGTTCTCTGCAAATCTGCGAGCAGTTGACTTCACGATAGCGAACACCTCCGGTAAAACTTCAAGCAATATATCTTCGTATTTCTTGGTTATCGACTTTTCCAAATCATCCACCTCTTTATATATTTTCTCACGCTTCTCAATAGGAGTTTCTTCTACAGTGCTTTTTAACTCTGCTATCCTTTGCTTTTCAGCTGACACATAATCGGCAATTCTTGCCATAATCTCAGCAGAACGAGAGCGTAATGAATCATTATCCAACTTATCAATCAACTCATATTGAGCCTTTATCTTCTCCACATACGGCAAAATCTCACGCATGTCACGCTGAGACTTATTTCCAAACAATTTCTGCAAAAATTCTACAAATCCCATGATAAAAATATTTATTTGTTTAATTATAAATTATAATAATAATTCGGTTTAACGCCTACTCAATTCGAGTATTATGCATCAAACAAGTTAAACCATAAGCAATGGGTATATCCCACACAATTAGCCTGCAAAGTTACAAATTATATTTTAATGCACAAAGCATAAATCATGTAATTTACATAATAAAAAAACTGCCCGACTAATTTATCGGGCAGTTCAATTCTATTTAATGCTTTTTTATACCATAAGTGCAGCCACCAACGCCAAGATAGCGTAGAACTCGGGCAGCGCAGCGTAAATCATGGTATTGGTTTGTACATCATGACCGGCTGCAATTCCGGCTATACCATTAGCGCATACCTGTCCTTGGCGAATACCTGAGAACAAGCAGACCAAACCAACAGCCAAACCTACACCAAAGCACAATGCACCTTGCTGTGCAAAATCTTTGCCCATCCACATAAGAAAAGCGACAAAACCGTAAAGACCCTGAGTGGCTGGCAAAGCAGACAAAATCATATAAGATGATGATTTGTCTTTATTTTTCTTCAATGCGCCCTCGGCAGCATTACCTGCGATTGTGGTTCCAAAAGACGAACCTATTCCGGCGAGCCCAAGCATCAAAGCCCAACCAAGATAACCAAGAATTTCGTTCATAAATTTTTGATAATTTTAATTATTTATATTTAGTTCATTTATTCATTTCTAAAAGGCTCATACAAATGTCCTTTACCTTCATAACCCGAATTTTTGAAATACTCTACAAACGACAAACGCAAGGGGTGGACAAACGCACCAAGAGCCGACATGCAGAGATTGAGCAAATGTCCTATCAACAGAATCAGTACAAAAAACAGCCATTGCCAAGTGGGGTTATCGCCTAACACCATAACGCCCAAACTATTGAAGGCTGCACCAAGCATACCACCTGCTAAACCTAATGCATACAAACGAATATAAGAAAGAACATCTCCTAATATACCTGTTGCCATATTATATGTATCCCATAGACCGGCGCCTATATTTATAAGCGGATTCCTACCCGGAGTATTAAATATGTATATACCTAATCCGGAAATACAACCTACCGCGATAAGCACCCACTTAGTAACCTCAGGTGAGAACACCTCTGTCAAACCCAAGACTATTGTTACTAAAGCACCAAGTATCAAAAATAGCCATCCCCAAGTAGATATATTCTGCTTAAAACCAAAGCGTTTGGTATAACATATTGCCTTTATAGTCATGGCTAAACATATATGGAACACACCTATACACAAGGCCATCACCATCTGAATATCATAACCTGCCACCTTACCCTTAATCATCACTGACTTCAATGATTCAGGCACCCAAGATGCTGTATATAAATCAATTCCAAAAAATGTCCCAAGGAAGAAGCCTATAACCAATGTACCTATACCAAGGGTAGTAATAAGCGGTCCAAGACCTTCAAACATCTCAATATTGATTTTCTTCTTTGTGGTCAGTATTCCAAACAAAATGAGCAAGATACCATATCCTGCGTCCCCCATACATAAAGCAAAAAACAATAGGAAGAAAGGTCCGAGTATTGGCGTCGGGTCAAACTCACCATACACTGGCCAACCATACATACCCGTCAGACATTCAAACATCTTTGTGAACCAATTGTTTTTCAATTTCACGGGCGCATTATCCTCTTCTTTGGGTTCGGCTACAGAATAATAAATATGCTTCTCATCAAGCATTTTATTCAAGTTATTCTCATTTTCAACAGGACAAAAGCCCTCAAGCAAGCACAATTTATCTTCAACTAACGCAGTAGTAGAAAGCGTTATTTTTTGCCAATCTATTTGGCTGAGGACATGTTTGCGAGCGACCTGAAGTTTCGACAAATTGGCAATTGCCCATGCCTCAATACTTGCACGCTTTGCTGCCAAAAGGCCACTGAGTCCATCTAATTCTGCCGACAACATCCTTACATCCTGCTTATTCAGTTCCACCTCCTGAGCGTCCAAATCGTATGCTTCTACCGTTTTGTTTACTGCCACAAAATACAACTGACTTCCTTCCTTACCTACTACAAAAGTATTATATAAGGTCTCCCACTCTTTGTCATATTGCTTCTCTGAACATGTGAAATATCTTAGTTTCCAACCTTCCTGCTTCAGTTTCTCTATTTTCTCAGCAGAGAATTCTCCCCATGGTCTCATTCGGTCAATCTCACGCTTTAACTGAGTCATTCGCTCAACAATCTGCTGTTCTTCAGCCTCAAGCGAAGATAGTTTATCTAACAATTCCTCTATCTCAACATCGGTCATCTCTGTTTTCTTCACTTCATTACCCGCTTTCTCTGACACTCCTTCACCTGCGTATTTTTCAACCTTAGCAATGGCTTTTTGTAACTTATCAGCAAGGGCTATCTTTTTCTCAAGTTGTTCATTATCAAGCACTCCTTCCACCTTACAATTAACATGAACCACTCCCAATTCACGCAACTGTAAAAGAAACTGCTCATATTCTTTATAAAATACGAGGAAGGTATATTTTTTCATTTTCTCAATCATGACTGCGCCTCCCTTTCTCTCTTTGATTTCACTATCTTTTGACTACTTTTCGACAAATTCTCTTCATCTTCCATAAAGCGTTTAATCTTTCTTATTGCATCTTCATATCCGGGAATTTGTACCTTTTCAAATAGATTTACTTTCTGAGTTGATTTTTTGCGTGCATATTCAAGAAGATTCAGTTTTTCTCTGCAAAACTCCTGCTCTATTCCTGCTTGCGCCAACTCTTTTAGTTGCGTAAAACCATCAGCAAACCATTTCGGTGAAGAAAAAATACTGAACTCTTTGGTAGAATAAACCACCTCATCCAATACAGGTACTCTTACTCCTGCAATTTTCTTTATACTCATCTTCACATCGTCAACATGCAAAAGCGAAGTATCAAATTCACCCCATAGTGCAAGCATCTCATTATAAGCACTAATTTGCTCCTCCACCCTCTTGTCCAATTGTTCTATCTCGTCTTTTGCTTTTTTCACCTCCAAACGCAATGCCGACTCCTTATTCTTCAAGGTAGGCAAAGCACGGACACGCATCTTCAGATTCTTCTCAAGCGACTGAAGTGAGGTCTTGTTATACTGAAACTGTATAGCCATAACAACTTACAATTATCTTATTTCTTACTTTTTCAAGCGGCAAATTTACAAAAAAAATATCATACTGCAAAAATATACTCATAAAATCATTTTTATCATTCAAAACGCTCTAATTACAAAGATGTTAAATTAACATATTGTAATTTGGTATTCTTTTTGTACCTTTGCAGCCATCATTTGGAACGCGGTAGGCTTGCCGGTCATCGCCCGCAACAAAAACAAAACAATTAACAACAGATTGGTTATATAGAATCCGACAAATACACTACCACAATACCCGCTTACGCAATTTAACTTTCATAGTTTTACTCAAACAACATACTTTACTAATGAGACTAATCAAGTACATATCAGTTTTACTCTTTTCTTGTTTCTTTACATTAAGCGCACATGCACAACTTAATACCGATCGACTTACATCCATTGGACGCAATGCGCTCTACTTCGACGATTATGTACTCTCTATTCAATACTTTAATCAAGTAATTCGTATCAAACCATATCTTGCTGAACCTTATTTATATCGTGCTATTGCAAAGATTCAACTTGGCGATATGGCGGGTGCTGAGAAAGACTGCAGCGCAGCCATCAAGAATAATCCGTTCCTCCCCGGTGCCTACTATACCCGAGGTTTTGTACGCCTGCAACTCAAACGATACAGCGAAGCAGAAGCCGACTTTTCTGAAGCACTAATTTTCTCACCTGAAAACCGAACCTACATATTACTCAGAGCCGATGCACGCGCAGAACAACAGAATTTCGACAATGCTCTGCAAGACATTGATTATCTGCTCAAACGAAAGCCGCAAAACGCTTCTATCATATTTGAAAAAGGAGTGATTTGCATGGCTAAAAAAGATACAATCTGCGCTCATAACTGCTTCACACAAGCAACTCAATACGATGGTCAAAACCCTTCTAACTGGTCTGCTCTTGGCCTAACCGACATGCTTCTCAACAAAGAAGACGATGCCTTGCTGCATCTAACCCAAGCCATCAACTTAGGTAGCCACTGGGCGGGCGACTATATCAATCGAGGCATCATATTCTATAAAAAGAACAACTTCCGCGGCGCGCTAACCGACTACGATAAAGCAATAGAACTCAGCCCCGCAGATCCACAATGCTACTATAACAGAGGCATTCTGCGCGCCGAATTAGGAGACTACAACAATGCACTCGAAGACCTCTGTTCTGCCATCGACAAAGCCCCCGAAAAAACAGAGATGCGATACCAGCGAGGACTTGTTTACTTGCAACTCGCACAATGGACTGCAGCCAAAGCAGATTTCGATTCCTTAATTAGCAGATACCCATATTTCTTACCATCATACTACCTTGCGGCTCAGGCAGCAACCGCTCTTGACGACCCCAAAACGGCTTTCTTATACCAGAAAAAAGCACATGAACTGGAAGAAAATAAAGAAGAAATAATCAAACAACAAAAAGTAAATACCAATGTGCAATTAGCACAATCACAACCGCAGAAACGAGACAGAAGAAAAGAATTCTCACAACGCGCGGCGCAAAATCAAAACGAACAAACCGACGACAAACAATACAACAGTCAGTCGAGAGGAAGCGTCCAAAAACGCTATACCGATGTTGTCAACGAACCAAATATAGTACTCTCATACTACTCGCAGAATCAACCACTTAGACGAACTAATTATTTTCATTATGTAGTTGATGACTACAACAAACAGCATCTTCTACCCTCCCCACTCAGATTTACCCTACAAGAAATTCCTCTCACAGCCGAACTCGTAAACCAACATTTTGATGCTATCAACCGCATTTCCGAACAAATAGACAAAATATCTCCACTTATTGTACCCAACCAAGAAAATCAACAATTTAGCGAACTCTATTTTGCCAGAGCAGTGGAATTTGCACTCGTACAAGACTATTCATCCGCCATCGATGATTGTACACGGGCAATCAGACTCAATAGCAAACATACTATTGCATATTTTTGTAGAGCCAATTGGAGATATAAATTGCTTGAATATCAAAGAAGCACAGGAGAAATATACGACAAAGAACAAGATAGCAAACTCAGTTTCGAAATGCTTCTTAGAGACCTCGACCAAGTAATTCACCTGCAAAAAGACTTCTCATTTGCATACTACAACAAAGCCAACATGCTCTGCATGCAAAAAGACTATAAAGCCGCTATCGAATACTATACCTATGCCATCAACCAAGACCAAGACTTTGCCGAAGCCTACTTCAACAGAGGACTCACACGCATCTATATCGAACAAACAGAAGAGGGACTGCAAGACCTCAGCAAAGCAGGAGAATTAGGTATTTATCAGGCATATAACTTAATTTCAAGATTCCAATAATTATGGCAATACACAAAAAAATATATCTTCTACTCTTTACTTTGGGTATCATCATACCCTCTCATGCACAACTTCTTTATGAGATTTCCGGCAATGGAATAAAGCAGAAATCATACCTCTTTGCTACTAACCGACTTACCGACATCCAGTTCCTCGACTCTATACCCAATCTCTTCAAAGTATATGGCAAATGCAATAAGATAATAACAGAGATGTCAATCCATGATTTTGAAGCACAAAAAGCACTTCAACAAGCGGCCCTCCTGCCCGACAGCATCACGCTTCGACAACTCTACTCTTTCGACGAATACAGACTCTTGCAAGACGCATTTATGCTTAATGCTAAACTCGATTTAAACAAACTCGGAAGAATGAAACCAGCATACCTGCTTGAAATATACCGAACAGAATTACTTCATAAGAAATTAAATTACGACGAAAACCGCTCTTCAGAAAATTTCTTCCAAACAGTGGCCATGCAACAAGGTATTCCTGTCCTTCCATTAGACAATACCGGAGAAGCCATTTACATGATTTTCGACCGCGAACCTCAAGACTGGCAACAAAAACAATTGCTACAAATAGTAAAATTTCCCGAAAGAGAAATACAATTAGAAAAACGCATCAAGCACTTCTACCAAAACGGACTCCTCAACGAACTCTCATACGAAGTTAGTATGCCCGACAACCTGAGCACATTATCCTATTCCGACTGCAAAGTCTTCTGGCAACGCAACCTCACATGGGTAAAGCGACTTCGACCATATTTAGAAGAAGGCAACTGCCTTATTTGCCTTAATGCACTTTATCTTGGAGGCGACAACGGACTGATTGCACTCCTCAAAAATGCAGGGTATAAAGTAAAAAAATATAATTGACAACCACATAGTTATCAATTATATTCTTTTATTATCTTATTTTTCTTTCTTATCTTATGCTTCTATATTGCTCATGCAACTCATGCGCTTGACGCATCGCAGCCTCGTTATTTACATCAATCAATTCAGCAGGCAATTCAGGCACCTTCACACGAGTACCAATAGTTATCAGATTGGGATTCTGAATATTGTCCTTATTGGCTTCATAAATATATACCCAGAAATCAGGAGCGCCATAGTATTTCCTTGAAAGCCATGCCAAACGACTACCAGGTGTCAAGGTTTCTGTTGCAATGAATTTATCATACACTCTTTCCGGCAACTCATACACAGCCTCTGCAGGTTCATCATTTGCCTCTACTACAACATCTATTTGCTCTACTTTCTTATCCTCAACTCTACCAAACAAATTATTTGCCCATGCCGACAACTTATTCTGCAAGAAGAAATAACATAATATCAATATCAAACAGAAAACAAGCACTGTAATCAAACCCGTCCATAACCATGAGCGAGATTTCTTCTTCTCCTGCTCCTCGTCTTCTAATGTATTGGTATCCTCGTTATTTACATCTATAGGCGCTGTTGCCTGACTAACTACTTCTTCTGTAGTCTCATTCACTTTGTTTTTGTTCTTGTTTTTCATATCTTCATTTTCTTTTATTTGCTCATCTCTTTCTGCCGTTTGCATACTTGCTGTTTGCATACTTGCAGCCACAGACCTTTCACTATCCTGTTCCTCCACTACTTCCTCTTGCTCTTCCTTTTGCTCTTGCTTTTGTTCTCCATCACCATCATTCTCCGGCTCCACTTCCTTGTCAAATCCGGCAATTATATCCTTTATCTCTTCAGCCTGCTCACCCAAACGCCTAATAGGATCATTTTCCGGCGATCCCGGCTTCTCTACTTCCTGCAAAGTCCCATCTTCTGAAATTACCTTCACTTCCAAATCTGCATACGGGGCGTTTACTTTGTCTCGTAATCCTGACTCTGGCGTAAAAACCACCTTATTATAACCCTCTATTACTATAGACTCACCCGTCTGAACATTCACACTTCTACGAGACTCTATCTTCTGCAAACGGAAAACACCTAAACCACCTACTCGCACCTGACCATCCTGCTTCAAACCATCTACTATCGTGGGAAACAAAGCCGACAAAAAGTCATTTACCTTTTGCTCACTTATGCCCATCTGCTCCGCAATCTTCTTGCGCAAACCAACTATTGTAATCTTCTCGTTCATAATAGCATTTATTTAATCTCTTGCTTCAAATTACTCGACTGCTTAAACACCACTTGGCGCTTCTGAGGTATTAGCGATTTCACACCCGTCTGCGGATGAACCATCACGCGCTCTCGACGCTCACGCACCTCAAAATCTCCAAACTGACGAACATGCACCGTATTGCCTTCTGCCAACTCGTCTGTCATCACCGCTGACAAACGGCTCAACATATCACCCACCTCACGCTGAGTCATCCCTGTCTTTGCCGACATGCTAACCAATAATTCTTTCGAAGTCATAACTATTCTTTTTCTCTTTTATTCTTTTCTATTAAAATCTGTCACCAATCAATTCTTAAACAAACGAGGTAAAAAATCTACCAAATACCTGCGCCAATTCGACCACTCATGACCACCCGCCGACTCATTATATATATAACCAATCCCCTTCTCATCAAGCATTTTCCTAAACGCTTTGTTCTCGTCATACAAAAAATCATCTTTACCTATCGATATATAATACAGCGCAGGAGGAGTTTGAAACTGACGAACTAAATCCTTTTCTATATTTCTATACACACGAGATTTACCATCTGTCCGATATGTGGCTGAAAACAACCCCACATAATCAAACATCATATTGTAAAAATGACTTATATGATACGCAAAATAACCACCTCTTGATAGCCCCGCTATCGCACGAGAGTTCTTTCGCGTCAATACCCTATACTGTTTCTCCACCTGATTGACTAAATTCCCAAAATTCTCCTCAAACTTCCCGTCCATCATCCTCATCGTTGTCCCCATCATGTTCCACGACTCCTCTATACCACTTTTTTCTGGAGATTCTTGTTGCCAATAATTACAATTCGGCATTATTATTATCAATTCTTTTGACCTGCCTTGCGATATCAGATTATCAGCAATCTGTGCAACACGCCCCAAATCTCTCCATGCCAAACAATCACCACCGGTGCCATGCAACAGATAAAGTACAGGATAATAGCCCTTGCCCGTCTTATAAGATGGAGGCAAATACACCGTCATTGCATGCTGTCTGCCATCATCAGTCAAATACCAACTCTGCTCCACTATCCCATGCTCCACATCCGAAGTCTTATACAAATCTGCACCTTCTCCACCTACTATCAAATAACTATATCTACGATTACAATCTCTTACTACTAACAGATTATCAGGATCCAAAGTCTCTACGCCATCTATAGTATATGTATATGTGTACATATCCGGCTGCAATCCGGACAACTCTGCCGAAAACTCACCCCTATCAGCCTTTTCCATCTCCACATGCTTACCCGCAATATTCACTATTACTTTCTTCGCCAACAAACTATGATAACAAAACCTCACATTTCCGTCCGCATTTACATCTACACTACCACTCGCACATACAACTGCAGCAAACAACCAACATATTAATAGCGACCTTTTCATTTTCTTTTCTAATTAGTCTATTTAGCATTTCTAATAATTGTACAACCTTCACATGCCTAATTATCTGCTATTTTTTCTTTTTCCTTCTTTTCTGATTACCCTTTCCCTGCTGCGACTGACCTTGAACCAGAGATTTAGAATTTGTCAATCTAAATTCCTCAAAATCACAATTCAACTTGCCCTCCGACAGTTTCTCAATATCATTTTTTATATGACTATCTTCCACATTATCACTATTCCACAACAAGGCATCTTGCTTCATCCTATTGGCTATCATCACTATCATCGCCTTCTGCTTTTCCTTATCGCTCTCCTTGGCCGCCTCATCTATCATCTCTGTTAATATCTTCCCATAATGACGATACCTTATTCTATGCTCTGTATTATATGGCAACCTCTCAGGAGTATAACGCATCTCGCCTGCCATCGGACTACTAAAAGGCGAATCCACATCCAACTTAAAATCGGACATCATCGCCAAATGGTCATACATCTTATGCTTCGACTCCTCATTGCGTAAATAAGGAAACAGATTGCTCATCGTGCGCATTATTGCTTGCACACAACGAGTACGCTCTTCCTTATCTTCTATCGTAAGAGCATACTCAACCATGCGCTGGATATTACGCCCATATTCGGGCATCTTTATTGGACCTTCTTTTGCTGAATAATTCATCTATTTCTTTTCTCTAACTAAATATATCATAGTCGGATAGTGGTCTCCATAACCACCAAAATCCCACACACCGGCTTTCAATGTACGACGAGGAGTTCCCTTATCCTTACCTTCCTGATATGTTAAGAAAGGCTTATTAAACACCTCAGCCTTCCAATAACTCCAATGTTTCCTGTCCGGCGTATTCGCTAAATTACCATTTATTATTATCTGATCAAACAAGTTCCAACCACCATTATAAGCCAATGTACCGGTTCCACTCTTCAGTATCTGCCAAAAACAATTATAAAAACCTTGAGGAGTAGCATCCTCGCGCTTTAATTTTGCCTCAAGCACATCTTTACAAGAATGATTATCAGGATCATCATTCAAGTCTCCCATTATAATTATCTTTGCTGACGGTTCTTTCAAATAAATAGAATCGCATATCTGACGAGTTAGCATCGCCGCAGTATCACGAGTAGGACGCGATGACAACTCCCCACCATAACGCGAAGGCCAGTGATTAACTATTATATGCAACTTCTCACCATGCAAATAACCACTCACCAACAATTGCAAACGAGTCTTTACCACACCACCATCTGCATAATGAGCCTTCAACTCATGACCCTTTATACTTACAGGCTTAAACTTATCAGGATTATACAAAAAACCTACATCCACACCACGACGATCCGGACCCTCAAGCAATATAGGTATGTAATTCCTGTTATATTTAGCATTCACCTCATCCGCCAAATCTTGCAAACAACGCAAATTCTCCACCTCTGCCACACCAATACATGCAGGACCACCGGGAGTTACATCCTCACCCAAACGAGACACAGCGTACGCCATATTCTTTATCTTATAGTTGTATTTCACACCATCCCACTTCATTCCGCCATCCGGCAAATATTCATAATCGTTCTTGCCCTCATCATGGATAGTGTCAAACAAATTCTCCAAATTATAAAAAGCAATACACTCTACTAAGTAAGAGCCTTTCAACACTTCATTCTTTGGAGTCTTCTTCGCATTTGCTATGCCCATCGACAATACAACAAGCAGCAACACATAAATTGTTCTTTTCATGATATTTTCTTTTAAGATTTATATTCTTTCACTATAGCAAACTTTTTTACAAGTTTTTAGGTTGCAAAAATAATACTTTCTTTTTGTATGTGCAAATTATTTCGTACCTTTGCCGCCCGAAAGATAAAAGTTTGTTACTTTTTTTATAACCACAAACTTTTTAATTATTATTAACACTTTAATTTCAAACACTTTACAACTATGTCATCAGTAAACAAAGTAATTCTGATTGGTAATGTAGGAGGCGAGCCCGAAGTTCGCTACCTTGACAGAGGCGTAGCCATCGCTAACTTTAATCTCGCTACAACTGAACGCGGCTATGTCATGCAAAACGGAACACAAGTGCCCGATCGCACCGACTGGCACAGTATCGTACTCTGGCGCAATCTCGCAGAATGGGCTGAGAGATACTTACATAAAGGCATGAAAGTATATGTAGAAGGAAAACTACAAACAAGAAGTTGGGAAAAAGAAGGAGTAAGACGCTCTAAAACTGAGGTGATCGCTGAAAATGTACAAATCCTCTATCGCCCGCAAGAGTATCTGCAACCCAAACAAGACAACAACGCAACACAACAACAAGAGGAAATTCCTGAGGCTCCAGTAGCACCACAAGAAAACGAAGATAGCAATTTTGTGTTCTAAAACATGTAAAAATTAAACAAAATTTGCACAACTAAATATTTTGTTGTAATTTTGCACGCTTTTTCAGAAAAAATATCGAAAGTTTAACTTATAATAAATAATAATTATGTCTGATATCGCTAAACAAGTAAAAGCCATCATCGTTGACAAATTGGCTGCTGAAGAATCAAAAGTTACAGAAGACGCTAACTTCCAAAGCGATTTGAATGCTGATTCACTCGACACTGTAGAACTCATCATGGAATTTGAAGACACCTTCGGCATCCAAATCCCTGACGAAGACACAGAGAAAATCTCTACCGTAGGCGAAGCCATTGCTTATATTGAGAACGCTGTTGCAGCTAAATAATTACGGCTTCCTCAATAAACTCACAAAACGGTTCAGGAAGTAATCCTAAAGATGCTTTCAGAACCGTTTTCTACTTTTCAATATCATATTCGACATCTCAATATAACGAAATATCGAAATATCGTAATATCGAAATAACGGCATATCGAAATCTCGAAATCCCGAAATCTCAACTATTAAAGCATATTCAATCTCTTATAATCATGGAACTTAAACGAGTCGTAATCACAGGATTAGGAGCAGTAACACCACTTGGCAATGATGTTCCTTCTACATGGCAAAACCTTATAAATGGAGTCAGCGGAGCCGCACCAATCACACATTTCGATGCATCTAAATTCAAAACACAATTCGCTTGCGAACTCAAAGGATTCGACCCTACCCTATACATGGACCTCAAAGAAGCACGCAAACTCGACGGATTCACACAATACGCCATCGCCGCTGCTACTCAAGCCATGAACGATGCCAACTTCAACCTCGATAAGGAAAATCCAAACCGCATGGGATGCGTATGGGGAAGCGGTATGGGAGGACTACACTCCTTCCAAGAGGCTGCCTTCGACTATAACAGCGGAGACGGAACACCACGATTCAACCCCTTCATCATACCTAAACTCATAACCGACATTCCAGCCGGACATATATCTATTAAATATAACCTCAGAGGACCTAACTACGCCACTACATCCGCATGCGCAAGTTCCTCACACTCAATAGCATCAGCCTTCGACCAAATACGACTCGGAAAAGCAGATGTCATCGTTACAGGCGGTAGCGAATCGGCTGTTGAAATCATGGGTATAGGAGGATTCAACGCTATGCATGCACTTTCCACTAACAACAGCGACCCAGAACACGCATCCAAACCCTTCTCTAAAAGCAGAGACGGATTTATCGTAGGCGAAGGAGCCGCATGCCTAATCTTAGAAGAACTCGAACATGCGATCAAAAGAGGTGCTAAAATCTATGCCGAAATCGTAGGCGAAGGCATGACCGCAGACGCACACCACATAACCGCACCCGACCCGGAAGGCGACGGAGCATTCAGAGTCATGAAACTCGCATTGGAAGACGCCAATATCCAACCCGAACAAATCGACTACATCAATGCTCACGGCACCTCAACACCTCTCGGAGATATAGCAGAAGCAAAAGCCATCGAACGACTCTTCGGACAACATGCACTTGAACTCAACATAAGTTCTACTAAATCTATGACAGGACACCTGCTCGGAGCCACCGGAGCACTCGAGGCAATCGCAACCATACTCGCCATCAGAGACAATATCGTACCACCTACCATCAACCACAAAGACGACGATATCGACCCACAACTCAATCCGAAAATGAACTTCACTTTCAACCATGCGCAAAAACGACAAGTTAATTATGCCATCAGCAACACTTTCGGATTCGGTGGACACAACGCAAGCCTCGTATTCAAAAAATTCAATAACTAACAAACTCCCCACATAAGATACAACAAAATTCATATTTGAGTATTTTGGGGTAATTTAGGGCGCTTTTGAATAATTTTGGATAATTTTTGACCACAAAAAAAACGAAGTTTTTAGTTTTTTCAGAACACACATAATAATTCGCTTAATTCACGAACAACAAACACAGATTATTCGTTAATTATCTGTTGTGGAGAACCTTAGTAATCAATTATGTCTATCCTGCAAATCTGGAGAAATGTATATAGCAGACTGTTCCCTCGAAAGAACAAGTCTGCTTCGTTTTTAGAAAAATTAATAGGCTACCAACCCGGCAATGTCGATATCTACAAACAAGCACTCACACACCGCTCCAACAACCACCATAGCAACGAACGACTGGAATATCTCGGCGATGCTGTCATCAGCCTCGTAATCGCACACCGACTATACAACCTTTTCCCAACCAAAGGAGAGGGCTTCCTTACTCGAGCACGAGCCAAAGTCGTATGCAGAGAACACCTCAACCAAGTAGCCAAAACACTCAAACTCAATCAACATATCATCACAGGAACACCTATCAAATATAACTCGGAAAATATATTCGGCAACGCCCTCGAAGCACTCGTCGGAGCAATCTACTTAGACAAAGGATACCAACAAGCAGAACGCTTTGTCGAAAAAAATATCATCGGGAAAAACAACCACATGCTACTCAAATTGGCAACCAAAGAAGTGGACTTCAAATCCAGACTTCTTGAATACGCACAAGCAAAACATCTTAACATACAATTTAATCTCTTGGCAGAAACATACAATATCCAAAAAGACCAACATACCTTTATCTACCAAGTCATCCTCAATAATCAATCTATCGCACAAGCAGCAGGACACAACAAACTCGAAGCACAACAAACCGCCGCACATAAAGCACTACAATCACTCAAAATCATCAAACAATAAATCTTCTACAACTATTCTCCATTCGTCATCATTTTTCAACCGCCCATATATAATTTTCCACATTAAGAAAATAAAATTATGTTTGACAACATATTTTTCGTAACTTTGCACCCGAAAACAAAAAAAGATGTGGTATCACATATTCATAAAGATACAACAATCAATAACTATTTAATAAATTCAAGGTATTATGTTAACAGCAAAAATTGGTGAGAATGCCGGTTTGGTATGGAACGCACTCCAAGGTGGTGCACTCACAGTAGACGCAATCAAGAAAGCAACCAAACTTAAAGTAGCAGACCTCAATATGGCTTTAGGTTGGCTCGCACGCGAAGGTAAAATCGCTTTCACACAAGCAGATACAGACTTCTTAGTAACTCTGCTCTAAAATTTAAGGTACATTTTAAGGTACAAAAAAACAAAAAAGAGGCTCAAGCCTCTTTTTTTTATCATATAACTAAACTTTCCCACATAAGAGAGAATAAAATTATTTTTGGGTAATTTTGGATAATTTTTGACAACCTAAAAATATAGAAAAACGAGGTTTTTCGTTTAATTCGTTAAATTAGTAGATAAAGAAAAATATAATTCGCTGATTATATGATGTGGGGAACTTTAATCATATAACTAAAAAATCCCTTTCTCTTATAACCCCATCTCTTACATTTTCTCCCCATCACTCCATATCAAACAAACTACCACTCATCTCTTTCTGCCATGGGGTCTTTCCCAAATGCTTGTATGCCAACTCCGTAACCTCCCTTCCTCGAGGAGTACGCTTTATAAAGCCCTCTTTTATCAAATAGGGCTCATACACATCCTCTATCGTTCCTGCATCCTCACCCATCGCTGTCGCTATCGTATTCAAACCCACAGGACCACCACGAAACTTATCTATTATCGTCAGCAACAACTTGTTATCTATCTCGTCCAATCCAAATGTGTCTATATTCAATGCCTCCAAAGCATATTTGGCAATCGCCAAATCTATATCTCCATTACCCTTCACTTGAGCAAAATCCCTCACTCGCCTAAGCAACGCATTCGCTATACGAGGCGTACCACGAGACCTACGAGCAATCTCACACGCAGCCTTACTATCTATATTCACACCCAACAAACGAGCAGAACGCCTCACTATTCCCGACAACACATCCGCATCATAATACTCCAAATGACAGTTTATTCCAAATCGAGCACGCAACGGAGAGGTCAACAGACCACTACGAGTCGTCGCTCCTATCAAGGTAAAACGATTCAAATCAATCTGTATCGTACGGGCAGAAGGACCCTTGTCTATCATTATATCTATCCTGTAATCCTCCATCGCAGAATATAAATACTCCTCCACCACAGGCGATAACCTATGTATCTCATCTATAAACAACACATCATTCGCCTCCAACGAAGTCAACAAACCCGCTAAATCACCGGGCTTGTCCAACACCGGACCACTCGTCACCTTAAAACCTACACCCAACTCATTGGCTATTATATTCGATAATGTAGTCTTACCTAAACCCGGAGGACCAAACAACAAAGTATGATCCAAACTCTCATGACGCAATTTTGCAGCCTCTACAAATACACGCAAATTACTCACTATCTTTGTCTGACCGGCAAAATCATCAAAACGAAGCGGACGCAACGCATTGTCCTGCTCCTTCTCATCCATCTGATTCCTAATATCAAAATCTGTCATCGTGTCCTTTCTCTAAATAATGCCTCCAAATTACTAAAATCTGAAGTATCTTCTTTTATCTGACCTTCCGAAATGATTACAGCACGAGTACATACAGCCTTCACCTCCTGCAATATATGAGTCGAAAATATCACTGTCCTGTCTCTGCCTAACTCCCTTATCAAGCCCCTAATCTCATCCAACTGATTCGGGTCCAAACCCGTCGTGGGCTCGTCTAATATCAATAACTCCGGCTCACACATTATCGCCTGAGCCAAACCTACACGCTGCCTATATCCCTTACTCAACTCACTTATCTTCTTACTCACCATCAAACGCAAACCTACCCTGTCTATCAATTCATCTATATCAGTCTCACACCCACTTATACCCTTCATAAAACCCAAATACTCACGCACATACATATCCACATACAACGGATTATTCTCAGGCAAATAACCTATCTTCCGGCTCACCTCTCTCGGCAAACGCCAACTAACTCCCCTTCCTAAACCCAATAAACCACTTTCCTTCACACCTCTTATTCCACATACCTCCACCTCACCCCCGTCATAATTCCACAAACCGGTCAACACCTTCATAAGACTACTCTTACCCGCACCATTCGGACCCAACAAACCCACTATCTCTCCCGCACATGCACTCACACTCACTCCACGAAGTATCTCCGTCTTACCTATACTCTTATATAAACCATCTACCCTTAACAAAACTCGTCTCCTTTCCTTACATCTCTTTCTCTATCAGATAATTATTTCTCTCCTGAGAATTTCTTATAATCAACTCTCCTATAAAACCCGCTAAAAACAACATACAACCCAATACCATACTCAATATCGATAAATGGAAATAAGGATTGTCAGCCACCAACATCTGCTTTACACCTATATGCAAGGCATGCAACTTCATCGCACCTACAACCACTATCGCTATAAAACCCAATATAAACATCAAACTGCCTATCAAACCGAAAAAATGCATCGGCTGCTTGCCAAACTTACTCAAAAACCATAAAGTCATCAGGTCTAAATAGCCGTTTACAAACCTGCTCAAACCAAATTTCGACACTCCAAACTCCCTTTTCCTATGCTGAACCACCTTCTCCCCTATCTTCGTAAATCCTGCCGTCTTGGCCAAATAAGGTATGTATCTGTGCATCTCACCAAACACCTCTATGTTCTTCACTACATCCTGTCTGTATGCTTTCAAACCACAATTCATATCATGCAGTTTCAGACCCGTCACCCTCCGAGCAGTCGCATTAAACAACTTCGATGGCAAATTCTTTGTCAACTTATTATCATATCGCTTCTGCTTCCAACCCGACACCAAATCATATCCTTCCTCCTTTATCATCCTATATAACTCTGGTATCTCATCAGGAGAATCCTGCAAATCAGCATCCATCGTTATCACCACATCACCCTTCGCCGACTTAAAACCACAATACAAAGCCGCCGACTTACCATAATTATGCCTGAAACTGATACCATGAACCTCACCCAACTCATTCTTACGCCTACCCAACTCCTCTATCACTTGCCATGAACCATCCGTCGAACCATCATTCACAAAAATCACCTCATACTTATATCCACCATCACGCATCACACGCTCTATCCACTCATATAATTTTACAAGCGACTCAGCCTCGTTATACAACGGTATTACCACTGATATATCCATTTCTTAATCCTCCTTTTTTGTTTCATCATTATCTTCCTCCACCTCAATCTCCACTGCTCCACTCTCCACTTCCTTTCTCCGCTTCAGAACTATCGACAATATCAAAGCCCAAAACAAACCACTCATCATCCTCGAAAATAAGGTCACTATCGCAAAACTCGACGGACGAAGAATACCTTCCAACATAACCTCCATCTGATCCATCGATTCACTGCTGTAAATACCCATCTCCTCATAAACTACCATCAGTTCATTAAATATCTTTTCTAAATAATTCGTGTTTACATACAACAAATCTACCAACACACCCAAAGACTCTATCAACGACGAAAACATAAACAACAAAAACACGAACTTCACCGAACCACCATAACTTATCTCACCACCACATTCCATATCCCTATAGCGCTTCGCCATAAAGTATGCTGTCACTATTACTAATACAGATATCAAAAACGAACATGAACTTAATATTTTTATATCCGAAGAAGAACATAAAAAATTTAATATATTCATCACACCCAATACCAATCCACCACGCATCGCCCATGCCCAAGGACTTACATTTTCATTATTCATAACTTAAACTTTTTCTTTATATTACATTTTTTCTTTATACATTTCTTTTTACACAACTTCAATTTTTCGTTTTCGCCCGCAAAATTACAAAATTCTTATTACATCTCCAAATCTGCCAAATCAATCACCCCTCTCTAACTCACCGCAGCACTCTAAACCCACTAAAACCTCTAAAACCTCTAAGTCACCGCAGCGGTCTAAAGTCTCTAAAGTCTCTAAAGTCTCTAAACCCTCTAAAACCTCGGCAAATTCATTTTTCTCAAAAATTATTTGCACAATTCAAAAACTTGCCTTACCTTTGCACCCGCTTTTAGGAAAGTTGGCGGAGTGGTCGATCGCGGCGGTCTTGAAAACCGTTGACCTGAAAGGGTTCGGGGGTTCGAATCCCTCACTTTCCGCAAAGAAAAAATGACGATTTGTCTGTCTGAGTTTACTCAAGCAAGCAAATCGTTATTTTTTCTTTGTGCAGGATGCCGTCGGCAGACTGCAGGGATAACGCAGTAATCCCTCACTTTCCGCAAAGAAAAATTCCATCTAGTGCATCTAGTCTATCTAGTCTATCTAGTCCATCTAGTGCGTCTAGTCCATCTAGTGCGTCTAGTCTATCTAGTCCATCTAGTCCATCCCCCCCCTCCAAAAAAAACCTAAAACCCCTAAAATTCTCCACACAAAAAAAATACTTCGCACTTTCCAAAATTTTCCGTACCTTTGCACGCTAAATATAATGTATATGTCCAACAAGAAAGATATGACAGGCCTCGCTAAAGATACCGTAATCTACGGCCTTAGCAGCATTATCGGCAAATTCCTCAACTGGCTCTTAGTCCCACTATATACCTATGTCCTCCAGTCGCAAGCCGACTACGGCATAGTTACCAACCTCTATGCATGGACCGCTCTGCTACTCGTCATACTTACTTACGGAACTGAAACAGGTTTCTTCCGATTCGTCAATAAAGAAGACCAAAAACCCGCACAAGTCTATACCACCCTGCTCACTTGCCTCGCCATCACATCCCTCCTCTTTGCACTACTCTGCTCCATCTTCTCACAAAACATAGCATCCTTCCTCGGATACCATAACCACGGCGACTTCATTCGATTCCTCGCTATCGCCGTCGCACTCGACGCTTTCGCAAGCATACCTTTCGCATACCTCAGATACCAACACCGACCCATCACCTTCGCAGCACTCAAAATGCTCTTCGTCATACTCAATATCCTACTCAATATCTTCTTCCTCGTCATCTGCCCTAAAATACAACACCTCAGCGTCATCTCCGCTTGGTACAACCCCAACTACGGAGTCGGATATGTATTCCTCGCTAATATCATCGCAACTACCATACAAACTCTCTTCCTTTTACCTACTATCTTCGCCGAAAAATACAACTTCTCTTTCTCTACACTCAAAAAAATACTCCGCTACTCCCTACCACTACTTATCCTCGGCGTCGCAGGCATCATGAACCAAACTCTCGACCGAATACTCTTTCCCTTCCTCTATAACCAACCCGACGCACAAACACAACTTGGCATCTATGGAGCATGCTTCAAAGTGGCTATGGTCATGATGATGTTCACACAAGCCTTCAGATACGCTTACGAACCCTATGTGTTCTCTAAACATAAAGACAAAAACTCCGTCGAAGCCTATGCCGACGCCATGAAGTATTACATCATCTTCTCTTATCTCATCCTGCTCGGTATGGTCTTCTACCTCGATATCCTCAAATTCATTATCGACCCCTCCTACTGGAGCGGACTCAAAGTCGTACCTATCGTCCTCTGGACATACATCTTCCAAGGTATCTACTTCAACCTCTCCTTCTGGTACAAACTCACCGACAAAACACGCTGGGGAGCCTACTTCTCACTCATCGGACTCCTACTCACCTTCATCATTCAAATCCTCTTCGTACCTAAATTCGGATATATGGCATCAGCACTCTCCAATACCATCAGTTACCTCGTCATCATGATACTTTCATATATCATCGGCAAACACTTCCTACAAATACCTTACGACCTCAAAACCATCGCTCTCTATACTCTAATCACTATCTTCCTCCTCGCTACTTATTACCTCACTCGATACCTCACAGGACGAATGTCCATCAGCATGGCAGTCGGCACAGTCCTTATCTTATGCTATCTCACCATAATCATAAAAAAAGACTTCCCACTCTCTGGACTACCAATAATCGGGAAATACTTTAAAAAATAATCGGAAAATACTTAAAAATAATATATTATGTTCTCAGGTATAGTTGAATCAATGGCACAAGTCGTGCAAATACAACACGAACAAACCAATATCCATTTCACCCTCACATGCGATTTTGTTGACCAACTCAAAATCGACCAATCTATCGCACACAACGGAGTATGCCTCACCGTCGTTAAACTCGACCCCATACAACATACATACACCGTCACCGTCATGGAAGAATCACTCAAACGCTCCAACCTCGGACTACTCAAAGTCGGAGATATGGTCAATGTCGAACGATCTATGCTACTCAACGCAAGACTCGACGGACATATCGTACAAGGACATGTGGACCAAACCGCCGTTTGCATACAAGCACAAGAAACCGACGGCAGTTGGTACTACCGATTCCAATACAACTCCAACCAAGATATGATACGAAGAGGATACTTCTGCGTCGATAAAGGAAGCGTCACTATCAACGGAGTCTCACTCACCGTCTGCCAACCCGATGTTCAGCAAGACAAAGGATTCGTCAGCGTTTGCATCATACCATACACACAACATAACACCAACTTCCAATTCCTTAAAGTCGGCTCCATCGTCAATCTCGAATTCGACATCATCGGAAAATACCTCAGCCGACTCACCTTCCTCACAAAAGAATAATAAATCAAAGAATAATATCTAAATCATCTAGAATATCTAGTCCCTCTAGAATATCTAGTCCCTCTAAAACATCTAAAATCACCGACTAAAATCACATAATTATGAATATATCCTACAACTGGTTGAAACAATTTATCAACATCCAAGAAGACCCACAAACAGTCGCTGCTCACCTCACTTCTATCGGACTCGAAGTAGGTACAGTCGAAAAAGTACAAACTATCAAAGGAGGACTCGAAGGACTACAAACAGCACAAGTCCTCACTTGCCAACCACACCCCAATAGCGACCACCTACATATCACTACCGTACTCCTACAAGAAAACACCCAACCCGTGCAAATCGTATGCGGAGCACCTAATGTCGCAGCAGGACAAAAAGTCATCTGCGCCACTATCGGTACCACTCTCTACTCAGGAGACGACAAATTCACTATCAAAAAATCTAAAATCCGTGGCGTCGAATCCTTCGGCATGCTTTGCGCCGAAGACGAAATCGGTATCGGAAACAACCACGACGGCATCATCGTCCTACCACCTGACACTCCCGTCGGAATTCCAGCAAAACAATACTATAACATTCAAGACGACTATATCATCGAAGTCGATATCACACCCAACCGTGCTGACGCATGCTCACACTACGGCGTCGCAAGAGACCTCTACGCTTACTACAAAGCACACTCACAAAACATAACTCTCACCAAACCTACTATCAGCGACTTCCACGCCGACAACCATAACCTACAAATCAACATACAAGTCCTCAACCAACAAGCTTGCCCAAGATATAGCGCAGTCTCTATTCAAAACATACAAGTCAAAGACTCACCCGAATGGCTACAAAACGCACTCCGGACCATCGGACTACGACCCATCAACAATATCGTGGACGCTACCAACTATGTCCTCCACTCCTTCGGACAACCTATGCACGCCTTCGACGCCGATAAAATCATTGGCAACACTATCGTCGTAAGAAATGCACAAGACAACGAACCATTCACCACACTCGACGGACAACAACGAAAACTCAATAAAGCAGACCTCATGATCTGCAACCAACTACACCCAATGTGCATCGCAGGCGTTTTCGGAGGACTCGACTCTGGAGTAACACAACAAACTACCAATATCCTCCTCGAATCAGCATACTTCGACCCGGTCTCCATCAGGAAAACAGCAAGAAGACATGCCCTCTCTACCGACGCCTCATTCAGATACGAACGAGGAGCAGACCCCAATATCACTATCTACGCACTACAATTCTGCGCTAACCTCATCAAACAAATCGCTGGAGGACAAATCGCTATGGATATCGTCGATATCAAACAACATGACTTCCCGCCATTCCCCGTACAACTCAACTTGGAAAAAACATACCAACTCATCGGAAAAAATATCGGAAAAGAAACAGTCGAAAACATTCTACAAGCACTCGAAATATCTTTCCATACCGACGACAACAACAACTACCAACTCCTCGTACCACAATATCGCGTCGATGTACAAAGACCTTGCGATGTCGTCGAAGATATACTCCGTATCTATGGATATAATAATATCGAATTTCCACAAAAAGTCAATACTAACCTCGTTCACGGAAAACAACCTGACCCAGTCTTCCTACAAAGACGAATCAGCGAACAACTCACCGCACAAGGATTCAGAGAAATAATGAACAACTCACTCACCAAAATCAACTACTACGAACAATCCGAACAATTCCCAATACAAAACTGCGTCAAAATCAAAAACCCACTCTCTCAAGACCTCGCCGTACTACGACAAACACTACTCTTCGGAGGACTCGAATCCATACAACGAAACGCTAACCGACAAAATGCTAACCTACAATTCTATGAGTTCGGAAATACCTACCACTTCCAACAAGACCAACACCTACCCGACAACCCACTCAACGCCTACTCCGAACAACCACACCTCGCTATCTGGCTCACAGGCAACAAAACTCCACAATCATGGGTAAGAAAAGACGAACCAACCTCTTTCTACCAACTACATGCCTATGTCCTCAATATACTCAAAAGAATTGGTATCGACACCGAAAAATGCACCTACCAAGAAGTCAATAACTCACTCTTCACCGACGGACTTTCCATCGTCGCTCCTAACAACAAACAAATAGGATTCATCGGCATCGTCGCACAAAAAACTCTTAAACAATTCGATATCAACACTCCAGTCTATTACGCCGACCTCAACTTCAACACACTACTACAACTACGCAAACAATTCCACCCCATCATCACCGACCTGCCCAAATTCCCAGAAGTAAGACGCGACTTCGCACTCCTCGTCGATAAATCCGTCAAATTCGCTGACCTCAAAAACGCTGCTCTCAAAACCGAACGAAAACTACTCAAAGAAGTATTCCTCTTCGATGTCTATGAAGGCAAAAACCTCGATATCAACAAAAAATCATACGCTCTCGCTTTCATACTACAAGACCCGCAAAACACTCTCAAAGATCAGCAAATCGACAACATCATGCAACGACTCAAAAACATGTACCAACAACAATTCAATGCCATACTAAGATAACTAAACTTTCCCACATCGAAGAGAATAAAATTTATTTTTGGGTAATTTTGGATAATTTTTGACAACCTAAAAATCAAGAAAAACGAAGTTTTTCGTCTAATTCGTTCAATTAGTAGATAAAGAAAAATACAATTCGTTGATTTTCTGATATGGGAAACTTTACTAAGAAATTATAAGACTATTATGAATACTATCCAAGAAGCAATAATCGAATTCAAAAAAGGAAATTTCGTCATCGTCGTTGACGACGAAGACCGCGAAAACGAAGGCGACTTCATCATCGCCGCTCAATGCATCACACCTGAAAAAGTCAACTTCATGCTCACTCACGGCAGAGGAGTACTATGCGCACCGCTCCCGGAAGAACGATGCCGACAACTCGGACTCACAAGACAAGTCCAAGACAACACATCCATGCTCGGCACACCTTTCACCATCACCGTCGATAAACTCGAAGGATGCACCACCGGCGTCTCCGCACACGACAGAGCAGCAACCATTCAAGCACTCGCCGACCCCACTTCCACACCTCTCACATTCGGACGACCAGGGCATATCAACCCTCTCTACGCCAAATCAAGAGGCGTACTACAAAGAGCCGGACACACCGAAGCAGCAATCGACCTCTGCAGACTCGCAGGACTCACACCCGCCGCGGCTCTCATCGAAATCATGAACCCGGACGGAACAATGGCTAGACTTCCACAACTACAACAAGTCGCACAACAATACCAACTCAAACTCATTTCCATCAAAGACCTTATCGCATACAGACTACAAACCGAATCTCTCGTCGAAAGAGGTGAAACCGTTCACCTACCCACTGCCTACGGCGACTTCTACCTCACCCCCTTCAGACAACTGTCCAATAACCTCGAACATATCGCCCTCGTCAAAGGATCATGGCAACCCGATGAACCTATCCTCTGCAGAGTACACTCATCATGCATGACTGGAGATATTTTCGGATCCATGAGATGCGAATGTGGAGAACAACTACACAAAGCCATGCAACTCATCGAAAAAGAAGGCAAAGGCATCATCGTCTATATGAACCAAGAAGGTCGAGGAATCGGACTCATGAACAAAATCAAAGCATACAAACTACAAGAACAAGGAGAAGATACTGTCGAAGCAAACATACACCTCGGATTCGACGCCGACGAAAGAGACTACGGAGTCGGTGCACAAATACTAAGACAAATGGGAGCAACACAACTCAAACTACTCACCAACAACCCCGTCAAAAGAGTCGGACTCGAAAGTTATGGCATCAATATAGTAGAAAACATACCCATCGAAATACAACCTAACCCATACAACCTAAGATACATGAAAACCAAAAAAGAAAAAATGCACCATAATCTACACCTCGTCTGATGAATATCCTAAGAAAACCTCAATGGCTGCGCGTCTCAAGACAAACCAACCAACAATACGCACAAGTCAACCAACTTATACAACAAGGGTGCCTCAATACCATCTGTAAATCAGGTAAATGCCCCAACCAAGCAGAGTGCTGGTCCAACGGCACCGCCACCTTTATGCTCCTCGGAGATATATGCACCAGAGGTTGCCGATTCTGCGCCACAAAAACCGGACGCCCACTACCACCTAACCCCATCGAACCACACCAACTCGCCAAATCTGTCGCACTCATGAAACTCAAACATGTAGTTCTCACCTCTGTCACAAGAGACGACCTACCCGACCAAGGAGCCAACCACTGGAACCTATGCATCACAGCCATCAAAATACTCAACCCCAATACCACCATCGAAGCACTCACACCCGACTTCCAAGCACAAGCACAACTCATCAAAACCGTTCTCGACGCTAAACCACATATCTTCGCACACAACATCGAAACCGTCGAACAACTCACACCACATGTCAGAGCAAAAGCCACTTACAAACAAAGCCTAAACACACTCTACATCGCTAAACAACTCTGCCCCGATATCCCTACCAAATCCTCATTCATGCTCGGACTCGGAGAAAATAAACAACAAATCCTACAAACTATGGACGACCTCAGAAATGTCGGAGTAACTATTCTTACCATCGGACAATACCTACAACCATCCAAACAACACCTACCCGTACAACAATATATCACACCCGAACAATTCCAACAATACAAACTCATCGCTCTCGACAAAGGATTCACACATGTCCAATCCGCTCCGCTCGTCCGTAGTTCCTACCACGCCGAAAAAGCACTGCAAAATACATTGGCACAATAATTGACCTCTATCAAGCAAGAGACTCATCTCTAATAATTAACTAATCGTTTAACACTCTAAATTTCAAAGTTATGAAAGCGCGTATTTTACTCTGGCTAACTGCCATGCTCTGCCTCACACAACTCACAGCAAGAGCCGACGAAACCATCACCGTTACCGCTACCAACGGAGATATCTCACAAAACCTCGACCTCAAAGCAGTCGCTACTGTCTTCGCCGACGCTAAAGACCTCGAACAGTTCGAACAACTGCTCAACGACCCGGAACAACGAATATCTAACCTCGACCTCAACGCCGACGGAAAAGTGGACTACATAAGAGTCATCGAAACTACACAAGATAATACCCACCTCGTCGTTCTGCAAGCAGTGCTCGCACAAGATATCTTCCAAGATATCGCAAGCATTCTCGTCGAAAAAGACCCCGCTACACAACAAGTAACCGTTCAAATAGTAGGCGACGAATATATCTACGGACAAAACTATATCATCGAACCAGTATATATCCACACACCCGTCATCTACGACTGGTTCTTCTCACCTACTTGGACCGTCTGGTACTCACCATGGCACTGGGGATACTACCCAGCCTACTGGTACTCATACGACTGTTGGCTCATTCACGACTATTGGCACCATATCTACGACTACCACCACTACCACCCCTACTGCAGTTACCGCTACCGTCCTGAACCACACCAACACTATAGAGATATGCATAACACCGTCACAAGACACGACTACGCCGACCAACACAGAGACCAAAACTTCACACAAAGAAACAACGGCGCTAACAACGCAAGAGAACTACAACCTACAAGACAAACCAGAAACGCCGACAACTCAAGACAAGCCAACTCAACTACACAAAACCAAAGCCGTACCTTCGGTAGCCAAAACATAAGAGCAAACAATACTACAAGAGTCAATACCGACAACAACTCACGAACCGCTACTTCCAGAGCAACCGCTAACGCCAATAGAACAACTACCGCAAGAGCAACCACAACAAGAACATCTAACTCCGCAACTACATCAGCAAGAACAACAACCACTACCACACCTCGCTCTTCTACTACATCCGCAACAACCACACGATCTTCATCTACTACATCTGCAACAACCACACGATCCACTTCATCTACCACTGCACGATCCACATCCAGCACTACATCAAGAGCATCCTCACCGGCACAAAACAGAACATCATCCTACTCCAGCGGATCAAGAACAACATCAGGTACACCAACACGCACCAGTTCTACTAACTCATCTACAAGAACAACATCATCTCCTCGCTCAAGTAGCACTTCAGCCGGCTCCTATCGCCCCTCCACTTCCACACCTCGCGGCTCCGCTGGCTCAGCAGGCTCCGCACCAAGAGGCTCATCCGGCGGCTCAAGAACAACATCCGGCAGACGATAAACAACTAAAGCCCCCTGCCTCTCCGGTCTCCCGGCCTCTCCGGCCCCTCCGGAAAAGCGCAGCGCTCCGGTCTCTCCGGTATCTCCGGCACCCTCCGGCACCCCCGGAAAAACCATAATACAAAAAGAAGCGGTCCTACCCAAGTAGAACCGCTTCTTCTATCTCTTAGCGTCCTCAACAAACCGCCGACAACTCCTTCTCACTCTTCGCAAACTGCTCCCTGTTCTCGTTATCCTGCATATTCGCATAATAACGCTCAGAAGCCTCCTTCTGACGAGCAGCCGAGAAATTACTTATACGCTTCAAATAACCTATTATACGAGTCAGATAATCCAAATTCTTCGAACCACACTTCGGACACTCATGCAAATAACGCTTGTCTATATGACCACAATCATTACATACCGTGTTCGGTATATTAAAGGTGAAGTAATTGCAACCCTCCTTCGCCGCTACACGCAACAACTGCCTGTACTGAGCCTCTGACAAATGCTCCTCCAAATTACAATGCAACGCCGAACCACCAGTCAAATGCTCTATATACTTCGTTCCGTGCATCTTGAACTTGTCTATCACATTCAAACTCCTGTCCTCTACTACATAAAAATATGAATTATAGCAATCACGAGGCACCTGATAACCATCCTCCTTGTCCCACTTCGCATGCTTCACACCTACATTCTCCGCAGGTATCATCTCGCAGTTGAACATCACATCCTTCGTCCTGTATTTCTTGTTTATCTTCTCTACTATTCCCAATACCTCCTGAACATAATGAGCATAACGCTCATTATCAGTTATCTCTATCCCCAAAAATTCTGCCGCCTCTACCAAACCATTCACACCTATCGTCAAATACTGACGACCTATGTTTATATATCCGGCATCAAACAACGGCAACATACCCTTCTCCTGCAAACGCTTCAAATTCTCATTATATGCCAACTGTACCTTATGCATCAATTCTACTATATCCTCCACATAACTCTGATAAGGTATCCCCATCTTCACTGCATACTGTATCGTCCTGTTCAGGTTTATAGTCAATACCGACTTCGAACCTGTCGATATGCCACCGGCACCCAATGTATACGAAAAACCATTATCTGTTATCTCATTCCTCAAACGGCAACACGACGACAACGAATCCGCATTATCACTCACGTATGTAAAGAACGAATGACCCTCTGCATACATCTCAGCCGTGAAATCAGCATACTCCTTATCCTTAAAATCACCCTTACCATCGGCCAACAATGCCATCGTCTCCACAGGGAAGGTCAACGGAGTACGCAAACGCTCCGCGTTAAACCACTTCATAAAACGCTTCTGCAACCAATTCAAACCATTCCAATCAGGCTTGCTGCCATCAGGAAAATAAAAATTATCAAACAAAGAATCAAAATAATACTTGTCATAATAACTGATATTCCAAAATACTGCCTGGAAATTCCTTGCACCGGTCGGCTGATTTATCGAATATACTACCTGCTCAAAACAATCAGTTATCATCTTATCTATCGTCCTGTGCTTCAAACTCAAATCTACTACCTCATCAGCACGCTCCCAATAATCCTTTCCATACTCCAAACCCAAAAAATAATTCATGTACATCAAAAACTCCGGTGTCGCACACGCACCCGACAACATCGAACTCACTATAAACACCATGTTCACAAAACCTCCACAAAACGACTTCAAATTCGTCGGAGGAGTCGAATTTCCACCTATCGACAATGTTCCACCTATCAACCATGGATACATCGTTATCGACGCACAATAATTCGCTAAACTCGTCTCATCATTCTTATATATAAAATGCTGATGCAACAAACTCATATACTTATCCGCTACCTCCTTGCCAAACATCTCCTTTATCCTGTCGGTCAACAAACGACGATTCAAACGAATATAATTCGACTTGGGCAACTCACCTATCAAAGTCGCTATATTCTTCTTCTCCACATTCGCATTCGCATCATACTTGCTACCCGTCGCAGGATTCACCGCCTCACAATAATTAATCAGAAATTCCAACTTATCGCGTGTCTCCCTATCTCCCTGATGACGACTCCTATACAACATATAGTTCTTCGCCACCTTATAATAACCCTCACTCATCAATGCTACCTCCACCTGATTCTGAATATCCTCCACACTCATTCCATCCTGAACACGCAAATGACCCAGTATATTGGTCATTATCTCCTCCGTCGCAAACGAATCCGACGCTATAAAGGCCTTCTGTATCGCCTCCTTAATCTTCTCTATGGCAAACACTTCCTGCTTGCCATCACGCTTTACAATCTTTGTTTCCATGTCTAATTTTTAGGGTTTATATTTTTTATATCATTTATACTCTGATTAATATTCTATTTATATTCCTTCTTTTTATTCTTCTATCTATCCTCTCTAAAGCCTCTAAGTCAGCGTAGCGGTCTATAACCTCTAATCCACTCCCCCGCCTGCTCCACTCACCCTCCTCGCCACCAAATTCATCCCCGTCCATTCCGTCCGATTTTTATTCGAACACCACCCACACTCCAAACTACACGCAAATGCCGATTACATCGGACTTTCACTGCGAACAACCACCTTCCCCGACCATCTCGCAAACATTCGCACGCAAAGATACGGCTTTTTTATAAACATACAACACTAACTCCACTTTTTTTGATAATTTCGTAATTATTCAACTCACACACCTATAAATCACATACTTACACTCACCACAACCAACCTCTTTTTATTTCAATCTCACCACACTTGCAAGGTCAAAAAATTAATCGTAACTTTGCAACCTATTTAATCATCTAAATCAGCAAAGCGCTCTAAATTATCTAAAATCTCTAAAACATCTAAATCCTCTAAAACCCCTAAATTATGAACCAACTTCTCGTAGTCGCAGAACCACAAGAACTGCAAATGGCACAACAACTCTTTCCTAATATCCCACACCTCATCACAGGTGTCGGAGCAATCAACATCATCAGAGCACTGCAAAATCTACCTAAAGACACACATATCATCAATGTCGGATACGCAGGAAGCGCCAACTTCCCTATCTCCTCACTCGTACAAGTCACATCCGTCGCACTCAATCACCCTAATGTCAACTACCAAGAACCATCTCTCAATTGCACACCCATCACACCCAACACCAACCAACCCCTTCTCACTGCACCATGCTACACAGGAGTTGACTTCTGCCTACAATCCAACTACCACGACTGCGTCTTCGATATGGAACTCGCCTTCATCGCTGCACTCGACTTCAAAAAACTCTCAAGCATCAAATTCGTCAGCGACAACCTCTCACTACACGACTACCACCAACTCTCCAACGCCGTCATCTAAAATCTAATAAATCTAGTCCATCTAGTAAATCTAGTTCCTCTAGTAAATCTAGTTTATCTAGTCCATCTAGTAAATCTAGCCCCCCCAAGCAAATCTAAAAACCAAATAATATTATGCAACAAAACAACTACAAATTCTCCTTCCAAAATATCGGAGGAGCAACCAGAGTCAAAATCCAATCAGGCGAAGACATCAAACACCTCGCACAGTTAGACCAAAAAATGTGGACCGTCCTCAGTTGCCCTATCGCAGGACTCGAAATCAGCGAAAAAAGCCTCAAATATATGGATGTGGACGACGACAACAAAATACATGTCAACGACATCATCGCTACCGCTCAATGGCTCACATCGGTCATCAATAACCCCGATAACCTACTCCTCGCTAAAGACGGAGTGCCTCTCAATGATATCAACACTAACTCCGACCAAGGACAACAACTACTCGCCTCCGCTAAACAAATCCTCACTAACCTGCAAAAAGCCGACGCCGACGCCATCACTACAGCCGACTCTTCCGACAGCATCGCTATCTTCGCTAAAACCAGATTCAACGGCGACGGCATCATCACACCTAACTCCACCGACGACCAAAAACTCAAAGATATCATCTCTGCCGCTATCAACGCCACAGGTGGTGCACCCGACAGAAGCGGAGAACAAGGCATCAACGCTGAACAAATCGAAAACTTCTACAACGCACTGCAACAATTCAAAAATTGGCAACTGCAAAAACCTAAACTTCCATTCAACGAAAATACCGACATAGCACTCAAAGCATACAACGACCTCAACCTCAAAGTCAAAGACTTCTTCCTCAGATCACAACTCGCTGCCTTCCAAACACAAGCAACCGCAGCACTCGATGTCAAAGTTGACATAATCGAATCCATTTCCAACGACAACCTCACTTCCAAACAACAAGAAATCGCTAACTTCCCACTACAACGAATCACAGGAAAACCAGAAATCCAACTCAACGAACCTATCAACCCCGCATGGGCTGACACATTCAACACTCTCAAAAATATCGCTATCGACCCAAAAAAGAAAACTCTCAACCAACAAGAATGGGACGAAATCGGAGCACAATTCAACGACTATACCGCATGGCTTAACGCCAAAGAAGGTGCAATCGTCGAAAATATCGAACCCACACTCATCGACACTTTCCTCAAAGAAAATAACAAACAACAACTCCTACAACTCATCGATCAAGATAAACAACTCGAACAAGAAGCCAACAACATACAAATGGTTGACCGACTCACACACCTCTATCGTGACTTCTATACCCTCCTCAAAAACTATATCACTCTTCAAGACTTCTACGACAAAGACCAAAATATCAAAGCCATCTTCCAAGCAGGTACTCTCATCATCGACCAAAGAGCATGCCACCTCACTATCAAAGTACAAAACCCCGCAGCACACGCCACACTCGCACCCGCAAGCGGTATGTACCTCATCTACTGCAACTGCACCAACAAAACCACTACCACACCCTTCGAAATCGTAGCCGCTATGACCGTCGGTGACACAGGTGACCTCTTCGTCGGAAAACACGCTATCTTCTACGACCGAAACGGACAAGACTACGACGCTACTATCACCAAAATCATCGACAACCCCATTTCTATCAAACAAGCATTCTGGTCACCATACAAAAGAGTCGCTAAATGGGCTGAAGACCTTATTAATAAAAGAGCAGCAGAAAAAGACTCACAAATCATGTCCGACACTACTGCCAAACTACAAGAAACACCCGCCGATCCCAAAGCAACACCACAACAATTCGATATCGCTAAATTCGCCGGCATATTCGCTGCTATCGGTATGGCTCTCGGCATGATCGGTTCAGCACTCGTCGCACTCGCCGCAGGGTTCGCAGCACTCAAATGGTGGCAAGCCATTCTCGTCATCATCGCTATACTTCTTCTCATATCCGGACCAAGCATGATCATGGCATGGCTCAAACTCAGAAAACGAAATATCGCACCTATACTCAATGCCAACGGATGGGCTGTCAACGCAGCATCACTCGTCAATATTCCGTTCGGAGCAACTCTTACAGACCAAGTCAAATTCCCATTCGTCAAAGCAGCAGATCCCTTCGCTAAAAAAGATATGCCCGCATGGAAAAAATGGTGCATCACCATCTCATTCCTCATCATCTTACTCGGAGCACTATACCTCGGTAATATATTCGGTATGCTCGGCTCACAAACACTACACTCACCACTACCCTGCTTCAACCCAACCACCGAACAAATAACCACCCCCGACTCTCCGGACACCCCGGACTCTCCGGCCTCTCCGGAATCTCCGGAATCTCCGGAAAATCCGGAATAACCGGTCTCTCCGGTCCATCCGGTCTCTCCGGCCCCCCAAAAAAAACATGGCTTCTATCTATATCCATATCCCCTTTTGTAAGTCGCGGTGTATCTACTGCGACTTCTTTTCTACTACTTCCCTCACACTACGCAACAACTACACACAAGCCATCTGCAACGAACTCTACCTTCAACAACACTTCTTCCAACCCAACACCACCATACAAACTATCTACCTCGGGGGCGGAACACCTTCTCTACTCTCTATCAAACAATTACATACCATCCTACACACCATACGCTCACTCTTCACTATCGCGCCTAACCCAGAAATCACTATCGAAGCCAACCCACAAGACCTCAACCCACATTTCCTACAACAACTCCTGCAAATCGGATTCAACCGACTATCTATCGGCATACAATCTTTCGACAACCAACAACTCAACCTTCTCAAACGACGACACAACGCCAAACAAGCCATCAACGCAGTCCTCTACGCACAACAAGCAGGATTCAACAACATATCCATCGACCTCATCTATGCCATTCCCACACAAACCATCAACTCTTGGCAACTGCAACTACAACAAGCCATCGACCTCAATATTCAACATATCTCCACCTACTGCCTCACTCCCGAACCCAACACTCCTTACTACAACGCCATACAAAACCATACCCTCACTTCCGCCGACGACAACACCGCCAACCAAATGCTACACCTCGCACACCACATACTCACCAAAGCACATTTCAAACACTACGAAGTATCCAACTTCGCTCTAATCAAAACCAATCAACACTCCACACCCACCACACAAGAATCCACACCCCAAAACTCCACCCCCAACCCCTCTACCCCACAAGATTTCACCACCAAAACCTCCACACCACAAGATTTCAACCCCCAAAACCCAACCCCACAAGACTTCCGCTCTCTTCACAACTCCGCCTACTGGAACCAATCACCATACCTCGGCATCGGACCCGCTGCACACTCATACAACGGATCCAACCTACGATCTGCCAACCAACCCAACCTCAAACTCTATATCAACACCCTACTCAACATCCCACACACAACCACCAACGACCCACACGCAACCACCTCCACCATTCCCCCCACACCCCCCTCTCCCCTCACCACCCTACAAATCCTCGACCCTCTCACACCCGAGCAAATCTACAACGAAACCATCATGCTCCAACTACGCACCGAGCAAGGCATCAACCTCAACCTCCTCTCACCCACCGACCGCACTTTCCTCCTCCAACAAGCCCAACCATACCTCAACCCCACCCAACCATCTAACACCTCTAAAGCCTCTAAAGAATCTAACCCCTCTACCCCCACCACCCCGCTCCTCACCATCTCCGACAACCACCTCCGTCTCGCCTCTCTCCACGCCCTCGACATCCTCGACACCATCACCCTCTCCCTCATCAAATAATCATCCTCACTCGCCCTCTAGTGCGTCTAGTCCATCTAGTGAGTCTAGTCCATCTAGTGAGTCTAGTCCATCTAGAAAATCTAGTCCATCTAGTGCGTCTAGTCCCTCTAGAAAATCTAGTCTCTCCCCCCCCTTGCACATCCCATAAATTATCCCTAACTTTGCACTCTCAACCAAAAAGCAAACAATTATGTCCTTCAAAAAACATTTCGCAATATACTTCTGGAGCCTCTTCCTGCTCGGCATCTCCTTAGTCATCCTCATCTTCTTCTGCATCACCAAAGGATGGCTCGGATACCTACCGCCCCTCGACGAACTGCAAAACCCCAAAAATAAATACGCTACCGAAATCTACTCCGCCGACATGCAAGTCCTCGGCAGTTACTACCGCACCGAAAACAGAGTCGGTGTCCAATACAACGACATCTCACCCTTCCTCATTCAAGCACTCGTCGCAACCGAAGACGCACGATTCTACCAACACTCCGGAATCGACCAAAAAGCACTCTTCAGAGCCGTACTCATGCTCGGAAAAGCAGGCGGCGGGTCCACTCTCACACAACAACTCTCCAAACAACTCTACTCTCCAAAAGCCAATAATATCTTCCAAAGAGCACTACAAAAACCCATCGAATGGGTCATCGCTGCACAACTCGAAAGACTCTACTCCAAACAGGAAATCATTACCATGTACCTCAACCAATTCGATTTCCTATACAACGCCGTCGGAATCAAACAAGCAGCACAAGTCTATTTCAATACCACACCTGACCAACTCAAACCCGAACAAGCAGCACTACTCGTCGGTATGTGCAAAAACCCTGCCCTCTACAACCCCATCAGAAGACCCGAAAAAGCACTCAACAGACGAAATACCGTTCTCGCACAAATGCATAAATACAACTATATCACCACACAACAAAAAGACTCTCTACAACAACTACCACTACAACTCAACTACCACTCCGTTGACCACAAACAAGGACTCGCACCCTACTTCCGCGAATACCTACGACTGCTACTCACCGCCAAAGAACCTAAACAAAACAACTACTCACAGTGGAACCAACAACAATACAATATCGACCTCAAACAATGGCAAAACAACCCCCTCTACGGATTCTGCCAAAAATACCGCAAACCCGACGGAACACCATATAATATCTACAACGACGGACTCCGTATCTATACCACCATCGACTCCCGTATGCAAAAATACGCCGAAAACGCCGTCGCAGAGCACATGCAATACCTCCAACAACGATTCTTCAACGAAAAAAAGAAAAGCAAAACAGCACCCTTCTCCAGAGACCTTAAACAAACAGAAATCGACGACATCATGAACCGAAGTATCAAACAAACAGAAAGATACAGACTCATGAAAAAAGCAGGACACTCCGAACAAGAAATCCTCGACGCCTTCAACACACCTCAAGAAATGCAAGTCTTCTCATACCAAGGCATCATTGACACCACACTCACACCACTCGACAGCATCAGATACCAAAAATACTTCCTCCGGTGCGGATTCATGTCCATGGACCCACACTCTGGACATGTCAAAGCCTATGTCGGAGGACCCAACTTCGCTAATTTCCAATACGATATGGTCTCCGTCGGTAAACGACAAGTCGGATCCACCGTCAAACCATATATCTACACACTCGCCATGGACGAAGGTATGTGGCCTTGCGACACTACATCCTATGTACCAGTCACACTCATCGACGGAAACGGAAAAGAATGGACACCCAAAGAAAGCCATAAAGTACCCGAAAGCGATATCGGTAAAACCGTCACACTCTCATGGGGACTCGCACAATCATCCAACTGGATGTCAGCATACCTCATGTCACTCTTCACACCAGAACAACTCGTCAAAACTATGAGATCCTTCGGCATCGAAGGACAACTCGACCCCGTCGTCAGCCTTTGCCTCGGACCATGCGAAGTATCCGTCGCTGAAATGGTGGACGCTTACACCACATTCGCCAACAAAGGCATCAGAGTCGAACCACTCTTCGTCACAAGAATCGAAGACAACAATGGTAATGTCATCGCCACATTCACACCTAAAACTCACGAAATCATCAGCGAACAAACCGCTTATAAGATGATTGACATGCTCAGAAATGTCGTGGACCACGGAACAGGTGTCAGAGTCCGATTCAAATACAAACTCAATATGCCTATGGGAGGTAAAACAGGCACCTCACAAAACAACTCCGACGGATGGTTCATGGGATTCACACCATCACTCGTCAACGGATGCTGGGTCGGCGGAGAAGACCGCGCTATCCACTTCGATAATATGGCGGACGGACAAGGAGCCAACACCGCACTACCTATCTGGGCACTTTACATGCAACAAGTCTATCAAGACACCACACTCGGCTACTCACCTACCGAACAATTCGACATCCCCGAATACTTCAACCCCAACGCCGGCTGCCAATAATCTCCCCCAATCACCCCAATCTTCCCAATCCCCCAAAAAAATTCCCCAATCTCCCCAATCACCCGCCCCCAATCTCCCCTCCGCCCCCAATGCGCAGCCTCTAGTCCCTCTAGTGTGTCTAGTAAATCTAGTAAATCTAGTGTGTCTAGTAAATCTAGCGTGTCTAGTAAATCTAGTGTGTCTAGTAAATCTAGTGTGTCTAGTAAATCTCGCCCCTCTCGTTTCTCTCGTCCCCCCAAAAAAAAAGGTCAGCCCCTCGGCTGACCTCTCTCTCATTCATCCACCCTCTCTATCCGCGCACCCAACGCATTCAATCGCCCCTCTATATCCTCATAACCCCTATCTATCTGATCCACATGATCTATCTTCGACACACCTTCCGCCGACATCGCCGCTATCAACAACGCTATGCCGGCCCTGATATCTGGCGACACCATGTTGTTCCTACGCAACCTCACACGCTTATCATGACCTATCACCACCGCCCTATGAGGGTCGCATAAGATTATCTGAGCACCCATATCTATCAACTTATCCACAAAAAACAACCTACTCTCAAACATCTTCTGATGTATCAACACACTACCCTTCGCCTGAGTCGCCACCACCAACATCACCGACAGCAAATCCGGTGTCAAACCAGGCCAAGGAGCATCTGCCAAAGTCAGTATCCCACCATCCATATAACTCTCTATCTCATAATGCTCCTGCTGAGGGATATATATATCATCGCCCCGTTGCTCCAATCTTATTCCCATCCGCCTGAACATATCCGGGATTATTCCTAAATCCTTATATGAAGTATCCGCTATCGTCAATTCGCTACCCGTTATCGCCGCCATCCCTATAAAACTACCCACCTCTATCATATCCGGCAACAACCTATGCTCCGTTCCTCTCAACTCATCCACACCTTCTATCGTCAGCAAATTACTACCTATACCGCTTATCTTCGCACCCATCCTTACCAACATCCTACACAACTGCTGTATATATGGCTCACAGGCCGCATTATATATCGTCGTCTTACCAGTCAATCTAACCGAAGACATTATCACATTCGCAGTTCCCGTAACACTCGCCTCATCCAACAATAAATATCGCTCTCCATCTTCTTTTCCACCTTTCCATTCTACTATATATGCACCGCGAACACTATCATAACTCACCTCATAACCCAATTTCTCAAATCCTATAAAATGCGTATCTAAGCGCCGACGCCCTATCTTATCTCCACCCGGCTTCCTATACATTGCCTTGCCGCACCTACCCAACAACGCACCCATCAACATCACGCTTCCGCGCAATTTCGAACATTTCTTCAAAAACGCATCTGTCTCTATATAATCCCAACGCAACTCATCCGACTTAAAACTCCACTTATGACTTTCCACCTCACTAACTTTCACACCCATATCCACCAGCAAATCTATCAGATTCTCCACATCCAATATCTTCGGGACATTTCCTATCACCACCTCTTCTTTCGTCAAAAGCACAGCACACAACACTTGCAATGCCTCATTCTTCGCACCCGCAGGTACTATCCTTCCCTGCAAACGCCTACCACCTTCTACCAAAAAACTCGCCATAATATCTCTTTTTTTTTCTCGTTTTTATTCCATCCAAATCCTATTCTCCCTTCACCCTCAAACCACGCACAGCCTCTAGTCCATCTAGTGCCTCTAGTCCATCTAGTGCGTCTAGTGCCCCTAGTCCATCTAGAATATCTAGTGCGTCTAGAAAATCTAGTGCGTCTAGTCCCTCTAGTCCCTCTAGTCCCTCTAACAACAAAAAAAAGCCCTCCCACAACAAAGGAAGGGCTTTCCTCTTTATTCTTAGTCTTCGCCGTTTATCTCTTTGTTTATCGCATCATACTCCTGATCCATCTTCAACCTGTAATACAGCCGCTTCAAGGTCATCATCGTTTCCGTGTTCGACTTATCCAACTCATGGGCCTTCTCAAAAAATGGCAACGACTCCGCAAATTTCTTGTTCATCTCTTCCATCTTCTGATTATACAACTTCATATCTTGTATATCGGCCAACTCCTCATTCAACTTCACTGCCTCGTTGTATATACACCTGCCCTTGCCGGCCCAACCATTCGCATTCTTATCATTCAACTTCAACACATTATCATAATCTGACAACGCCGACTCCAATTTCCCCTGACGCTCATGCAAATCACCCAAAGCCAAGTAATACTGAACCTCCTCGGGCTTTGCCTCTATCAAACGCTCCAAGTACTCTATCGCCTCAGCATATTTATTCGAGAAGATATAATGATTTACCAAATTCGCCGTAAACCACTCCTCCGACGGATAACGCTCTATTCCCGTTTTCATCGTCGAGATATAAGCCGCTGTATCTTTGCTCTCTATCTCGCACAACGCCTTGTATTCCAAACTGAACTTCACATCACTCTCGCGAGCCACTTTCCTCACCTCTTCCGACTGCATCTTCTCAAAGATATCTATCGCTTCTTTGTACATCTTTGCCTGATATGCAAACCTACCCATATAATAATAATATATATAATAGGTCGTGTCCTTCACAAACTTCTCCTGATACTTCGCATCCTGCATCATATCCAACTCCGGTATCGAATAATGCTTACCCATCATCTCGTATGCACCTACAAAATCATTCTGACTATTCAACTCCAACGCATAATTAGCCAGTATATACTTCTGATAATACTCCACCATCTTATCCGCTATCTGCTTACGGGTCTTCTGATCCACTTTACCTTTCTCATTCGGTATCTGACTTAGCGAATCTGCCTTCAACCAGTAATCATACGAACCATTCACCACCTCAAACAAACGCTTCTCATCAAAACTACCGCCACCATACTGTACCAGATTATAGTCATAAACCATCTCGTTATAACCAAGCAAACCGGCCACATACCATGTCTCCGTCAAGTCTTTCGTCGTCGGATCCAACAACGCAGCACCTATCAACTCATGAGCCTTCTTGAAATCAGGATTCTCATACTGACCACTGATACTCTTTGCTTGCTTCACATTGCTCTTCTGAGCGTAGCAGCCTGCACCTATCAGCGCCACTGCCAATAACAAATAAATCTTCTTCATAACTATATTTGTTTTATTATTTAATTCATCCAATCCACCACCTCAATCCCCTCCGAATACATCGGTACCCCGCCTGCAGCATCCACCCCCCTCTAGCAAATCTAGTAAATCTAGTCTATCTAGTAAATCTAGTAAATCTAGTCTATCTAGTAAATCTAGTAAATCTAGTAAATCTAGTCCATCTAGCCCCCGGCGCAGCCTCTAAAGCCTCTATGTCAGCGAAGCGGTCTAAAGCCTCTATTCCACTCTATTCCTCCACCGGCACATCTTCCCCGCTCTCTACTACTCCCTCTACAACCTCCGTGCCATTCTCTTCCTCCTCCTTCGGCACCACACAACCAAACGCCAACTCATCCTGACGCTTCTCCAATGCTATCAACCTAACGCCCTGAGTCGCACGACCCATCACACGAATCGATGACATCGCCATCCTTATCGCTGTGCCGCTCTTGTTTATAAGCATCAAATCTACATCATCCGTCACTGCATCTATCGATACCAACTTACCCGTCTTCTCAGTGATATTCAGCGTCTTCACGCCCTTACCACCACGATTCGTAACACGATATATAGCCTCACCATTCTCATCATCCAACGCACTACGCTTGCCATAACCCTTCTCACTCACTACCAATACCGTCTCCTCACTACCAGGCTCCACACATATTCCACCTACTACACAATCCTCACCATCCTCATCCAAGGTTATTGCCTTCACACCCGTCGCAGTCCTACCCATCGCACGAACATTCGACTCATCAAACCTACATACCTTTCCGTTCCTGCTCGCTACCAATATCTGACTCTTACCATCCGTCAATACTACACGCATCAACTCATCATCATCACGCATCAACAACGCTATTATTCCATTCGCACGAGGACGACTATACGCCTCCAAACAGGTCTTCTTAACCAAACCCTGCTTCGTGATAAATACCAAATAATGATTCTCCACAAACTCCTTATCCTGCAAACCCTTCACATTGATAAACGCACGAACCCTATCACCACTCTCTATGTTTATTATGTTCTGTATCGCACGACCCTTCGACTGACGATTACCCTCTGGCAACTCATATACACGAATCCAATATACCTTGCCCTTCTCCGTAAATATCATCATCGTCGAATGCATCGACGCAGTATGAATATACTCTATGAAATCCTCATCACGACTCGAACTGGCCTTCATTCCTACACCACCTCTACCCTGCTGCCTAAACTCACTCAACGCCGTACGCTTGATATAACCCAAATGACTTATCGTTATCACCATATCATCATCCGCATAGAAATCCTCAGGATTAAACTCCTCACTGGCATACACTATCTGAGTCCGACGCTCATCACTATACTTCTCCTTCACCTCCAACAACTCCTCTGATATCAACTCATAACGCTTCTCCTCACTACCCAACAACTCCTCCAAACGCTTTATCAAAGCCTCTATATCAGCATACTCCTGCTTCAACTCATCTATACGCAAACCTGTCAACTGACTCAAACGCATATCTACTATTGCCTTCGACTGCAAATTGTCCAAACCAAAACGATCCTCCAAATTTCGCTGAGCATCACTCGGTGTCCTACTACCCCTTATCAAACGAACTACCTCATCTATATTATCCACCGCTATTATCAATCCCTCCAATATATGAGCACGCTCCTCCGCCTTACGCAACTCATAACGAGTCCTACGAGTCACTACATCCATCCTATGCTCCACAAAATTTCCTACCAAATCACGCAAATTCAACAACATCGGACGACCCTTAACCAACGCAATGTTATTCACCGAAAAACTCGACTGCAACGCCGTGTACTTGTACAACTTGTTCAATACCACACTCGCATTCGCATCCTTCTTCACCTCTATCACTATCCTAACATCACGCTTCGACTGATCACTTATCCCACTCACTCCATCTATCTTCTTCTCATTCACCAAATCCGCTATACCCTTCACCAAATCCGACTTCACCACTCCGTAGGGCAACTCACATATCACTATATGCTCCCTGCCATTCTCCTCAGTCTCTATATCTGCCTTCGAACGAATCACTATCCTGCCACGACCCGTCTCGTATGCCTCCTTCACTCCACTATAACCATATATCGTACCACCTGTCGGAAAATCAGGAGCCTTTATATAACGCATCAACTCCTCTACACTTATATCTCCCGTACGCTCCACAGACTGCATCTCACCACTCTCTATCTTCTTGTCATCCTCTATCTGACGCTCCTTGTTCTTGATAAACGCTATACAACCATCTATCACCTCACCCAAATTATGAGTCGGCATGTTCGTCGCCATACCTACCGCTATTCCACTCGCACCATTCACCAATAAATTTGGAAAACGAGTCGGCAACACCGTCGGCTCACGCAATGTATCATCAAAATTCAACTGCATATCCACAGTATCCTTCTCTATATCACGCAACATCTCCTCTGCCAACTTCGACAAACGAGCCTCTGTATAACGCATCGCTGCAGGACTATCACCATCTACCGAACCAAAATTACCCTGACCATCTACCAACGGATAACGCATAGCCCAAGGCTGAGCCATACGAACCAATGTACCATATATACTGCTATCACCATGAGGATGATACTTACCCATCACCTCACCTACTATTCTCGCACTCTTCTTCGTCGGCTTATCACTCGTGTTGCCTAACTCATTCATTCCAAACAACACACGCCTATGCACCGGCTTAAAACCATCACGCACATCAGGCAACGCACGACTAACTATCACACTCATCGAGTAATCTATATAACTCGAACGCATCTCCTCATCTATATTCACCCGCAAAATCCTATCATTATCTATCATAACTGTATATATGTTTTTATTTTGTTTTTATCTTTTATCCTTTTATCTTTTATCTTTCATCTTTCTTTTCCCCTCTAATCCCTCTATTTCCTCTAGTGCGTCTAATCCCTCTAGTTCCTCTAGTGCGTCTAGTCCCTCTAGTGCGTCTAGTTCCTCTAGTGCGTCTAGCCCCTCTAGTCCCTCTAGTGCGTCTAGCCCCTCTAGTCCCTCTAGTCCCTCTAGTCCCTCTAGTTCCTCTAGCCCCTCTAGTCCCTCTAGTTTCTCTAGTTCCTCTAGTCCCTCTAGCCCCTCTAGTCCCTCTAGTGCGTCTAGCCCCTCTAGTCCCTCTAGTTTCTCTAGTTCCTCTAGTCCCTCTAGCCCCTCTAGTCCCTCTAGTGCGTCTAGCCCCTCTAGTTCCTCTAGCTCCTCTAATAGCCTCGCAGCCCCCTTCAATCAGCCTACAAAGATAAGAAAAAAATATAATCTACACAAATTATCTTTCTTTTTTTTTCTTTTCTTTTTTCTCTTCCATTTTCTCCTCTATTTTGCCAATTATTTCCGACATATCCACCTCTCTTGCGCCTGTTTTTATCTCTTTTCTTATCTCATCTCTCATCCAGTCCCATAATCGTGTCATTTTCGTCTTTTTGCGCCTTAGTGCTTCTTTATACCGAGCCTCCCATTCCGCACGCTTCACGGGGTCTCTATACTCCGCACCAGCCAGTTCATTCACCATTTTCATCCGTGCTGCCACTTCTATCGAGCCTCCTCTTACTATGCAGTTATTATTTTTGCACAGTACCACCTGATCTTCGCCGTATGTCCTGAAGTGGCTGTTTGTACCTTTCACTCGTCCGCTCACAGTCCTCACCACATTCCTATCCACGCCCAGTTCTGCGAGCATTGCCTCGCTTTTCTTGATTGTTTCTTCTTTGAAGTTTTTCCTTGTATCCACCCCCATTTCCCCCTTCCTCATCCTATATTTTCCCATATCAATTATTTTTTTATTTACCTTTTTATCTACTATTTTATCCTTTTCTCCCTTCCCCTTCCCCTTTCTCCCTATCTCCTATCTCCTATCTCCTTTCCCCCTTCTCCTTTCTCCTTTATTCTTTCTTCTTTTCCCCCTTCTCACTTCCCCCTTTCTCCCTTTCATTTTTTCCGACCAAGTGTTACGCTCCCACCCCTCCTGCCTACCATATCATTCCGCTCTCTCCTGCCTACCGCATCTTTCCGTCCTCTCCGGCCTATCCGGTTTCTCCGGTCTCTCCGGTCTAGCGTAGCGTTCCGGTCTCTCCGGTCTAGCGTAGCGTTCCGGTCTCTACGGTCTAGCGTAGCGTTCTGGTCTCTCCGGTCTAGCGTAGCGTTCCGGTCTCTCCGGTCTAGCGTAGCGTTCCGGTCTCTCCGGTCTAGCGTAGCGTTCCGGTCTCTCCGGTCTAGCGTAGCGTTCTGGTCTCTCCGGTCTCTCCCGCCCCTCCAGCCACCGCATCGCTCCTGCCCGGGATACGCAGACATCCCAGCCTGCAACTCTCTTCATTCCGTTTCCCTCTATTCCCATATTTCCTCGCAAATTTACGCCTTTTTCTCCATATTTCCAAATCCCTTCTCAAAAAGATCTCGTCTCTATTCCCGTCCAAATCCCCCCAAAAAAAAGTTTTGTCCATTTCGTCCGAATATTATTCGGACCCAATCCCCCCGCCACTTGGGACGCAGGCGTCCCGCCTCCAGTCTCTCCGGTCCTTCCGCCCCCTCCGGTCTATCCTGTCTCTCCGGTCTCTCCGCCATCTCCGGTCCTTCCTGCCTATCCTGTCCTTCTGTCTCTCTGGTCCTTCCGGCCATTCCACCCCCTCAAATCCTCTTTTTTTTCCCCAGACACACCACACACAAAAAAAACAACAGAGCCCCTCGATATCTCTATCGAAGGGCTCCTAAAAAACGGCGGCGACCTACTCTCCCACGTTCGCAGTACCATCGGCTTTACTGAGCTTAACGACCCTGTTCGGAATGGGAAGGGGTGG
>JAFVDX010000039.1 GCA_017478225.1 Paludibacteraceae bacterium
AGACCGAAAGGAGTTTGAGCGGAGGCAACACATTTGGTGGGACATGATAGGCTCTATTCAATGTGCATACGAGAGAGGTAAACGTGGTTGTGTCTTTAACTTAAAAAGCATTGATATGCCAGTGGAACTGATTGCGAAGTACACTGGTCTAACCGCAGAGGAAATCTCGTCGCTATAATATAATAAAGGTAGAGAAACAAAGAGCGGGAACCGAGGCCGAGGATGTCGGCGCGGTTCTCGCTTTACATTTATCTCAGTGCATCAGTAAAATCTTTATTGCAATTTGGACATACGATTTTCTTCTCATTCTCGACAAGAATCTCCTCCAACATAACCCCGCATTGATAACAGAAAAATTCTCCTTTGTCATTATGTCCTTTTCCCAACATTGATTGAATGCGTGGAGGTATTGGACGCCGTTCTATCACATAACGTTGCGCCTGACGTTCGTACTGCTGATCATTGCAGCAAGACAAACAAGTTGGGCAAATATACCATCCATTGGGACATCGTACTGAATCTCTTGAATCTATTAGTCCTTTCTTGCATTGGTGACAGAAATTCAGATAAACTAATTTCAAGTATTGTTTACATGATGGATTTTGGCAGGAGAAATAATTGTAACGATTATAGTTATAGTTCCTGTCTGTGAAAATAAGGTGTCCGCAATCACGGCATTTCAACCGTTTAAACTTTTGAATAGCCTTGTTGGCAACTCCAATAAATTCTCTAATACAATTGTCTGGCTCATATCCTGCATCTGTCTTCTTCAACTTTGGAAAACCTAAAATCTCTATCATGTGATACAATGAATATTTCTTCCAATCAGAACATGTATCCAAAGTTTGTTCTGCCAAATTGTTATGGAAGCATTCTATACCTCTACACCAGAAATACGGGAAATCGATTATTTCATTACGATTTGCTGCTAACTGAGGAGCGCAAAAGGGAGGATACTGCTTAATGTATTGTTTACAAAGAAACTCATTTGGCCTTTCTTCATTCAGGAAGGAGGAACGATAATAATATCTATTTTTTAATTCTTGCCATTTTGAACGGTTATAAGGAATTTCAAAATAACTGTAATCAATGAGGTCAACCCCTAATTCGTTCGTCAATGAGTTAACGACACGTTTAAATACTTCTGCAGCTTCCCTTGTTTTGTATTCTTCTCGTAATTGTTTATAATGGCTACTTTCTGTTCCCCTGCTAATATCTTCAGAAGTAAGTTGTTCTCTCAATTCGCTCCAAATTCCGAATACATCAAACTCTAATCCTATGAGAGCTGTTTTCAATGGTATAATTCGCATTGACTCTGGCTTGGAATATTGAGAAATCAATCTCGTTTCAAAAGTGTTAGTCTTAGTTGACGGAATTATAAACCTCCCATCGTCTAATTGTTCATACTTACCTATGATTTCCCTTATAGACCGGCCTAAAATCTCCGTTGAGATTTGTGCATCTACAAATTCAACGGGAAGAACTTTATGATCTTGCGTCTCATATAGTTTATCGGCCAGAAATAGATTCACATAAGAGGAATAATCACTCATTATCCACCATGTGTTTTCACTTTTCTGCAACTGCTCACATTTAATATTGGCACATCTTAACGCTGTTTCTTCATATACATAATAGTTGGTAGATTGGCAGACATACTTTTTGCGAGCCCTGCTTAGATTGAGTAATTCTTCAATAGTTCTATTTAGATTCTCCTCTGTAAATTTGCTCTCATCTATCTTACAGATGATAGCGTAATCTATAAAACCAGTAAAGTTTGCCTTGTTGTATATTGCACCGCCATGACATACGGGCATAAATTTCTCGAGACGAAAAGATATGCTCGGATTCGTTGTGTCGCTATTTTGCATAACGAAATCAAGCAAACCGTCGAATGTCTGAAATGCTTTTCCTTCAGTTTTCACAAAGGTCAAAACATTGTCTGCCAGTATCTGAACGGACAAGTCTATTGGATAACCTGGCTGCTGTATACACTCTCTATATCTTATGTATTGGGCATATTCATTCTGACGGAATTGTTCAAGGACGTTTGGATTATAAGTCGTGTTGCCTATCCTTATGTCATGGAAATAGCGTTTCATTATTTCCATTCTGACTGGCTCTGCAACCATTGCAATGATTTGTTTCAGTCTTGAATAATCACTAAACGCATCATCGGTATTCATCCAATGCAGAAACTCCAGCCAAATATTATTATGCCCTCCTAAATTCTGTATTGGATAATAGTTTAGAGTTGCGCTTAACAAATCAACCCAGTCAAAAACATTACGATAATCCTCGTTGATTTGAATGACAATGTTAGGATTGGATGCTGCCCCAGTGATACTACATGCTTCTTTCAGTAAAGTTGGTGAATTTATGCTATAACTGATTCCATACCCACTCAAGAATGTAGCAAGAAACACCTGTTTGTTCTTTGACAAACACTTAGAGAGTTTTGAGACCCAGCCTAAAAATTGTAAAGCAACAGCCTTATCATATCGCTGCAAAGCATTACTAAGAGCAGTCCTGTCGATATATCGCCAGTTCAAAACCCAAATCAGTTCACGCATCCAGAAATTATCAATCGGATTCGCTTTCCTGTTAATTGCATTTTGAATTATACATCGCCAATCACTTTCACGTTTGCTATCCATTGCATGAAATTCAATGGAGATGTTTGCTGGTAATGTTTGCTCTTTATCTTCTGGATTAACTATAGGCTCGTCAAACCTATCAATAACAGCAAGCGAATAATCTGATTTAACATCATCCCAATTATTATCAGTGAAAGAAACAGAAATGTCCTTATCGGTGGATTCCCATCTGAATTCCTCATGTGAATACCCATTATTATCCTGATATTCATGGATATATTTACGCAGAAAGAATAGGGGCGATTTTTTCATCTCCTCCAAGCGCTCTGTTTTTATCTGTCCTGTTGCCATATTTGTAGGTCTTTAGTAAATAAAGAGGCGCAGACATCCGCCATACACCTCACGGCTCACCACAAGCCACTTTCAAATATGGGAATGCTGCGCCCGTAGGTGGGTACAGTCCCAATATTGAAAGTTTGCTCGTTTCTCGCGGTGGTGATTGTGAGGTTATTGAGCAATATGTCTTGCACTCTTTGCAGAATGCGAGGGCAAAATTACACAAATTATCCGAAAATGCGGCAGGAAAAGACAAAAATATTAAAAATTCGGAGAAATATGGTGGGAAACGATATAACGTCAGCGAATATTCGCTATATTTCCTCTATAAAAGTTTAGGCCACCCCTCTCTTTTCCGTTTACAATCACTATTTATTTCGGGGCATACAGCATAATATCCTTGCCAGTGTCTTTTTGTAGGCATTGGCATTTATCTTTCATAATGTATAATTTCCTCTTCGGGCTTGGTGTCCCCGACAGTTGTCCTAAGCCGCCTAAAGCGTTAGCATGTTTGCAGACTGGCTGTTGGCACTACAAATATAATTACCTTACAGTAGGCGGTATATCATGGTCTACC
>JAFVDX010000040.1 GCA_017478225.1 Paludibacteraceae bacterium
GGGGTTCTCAGCCATACCGCGCATCACGGGACGCATAGGCGAGAGGGCACGGTTGCGGAATGCCTGCAGAGCCTCCATGTCAACGAGCGGACGGAGGTCTTCCATATCAACGACCTCTACTTTCTGATACTCGTGTGAGGTGCGGAAACCGTCGAAGAAGTTGAGGAACGGCACGCGGCTCTTGATAGTTGCAAGGTGAGCCACACCGGCGAGGTCCATCACTTCCTGTACGGAGCCTTCAGCGAGCATAGCGAAACCGGTCTGGCGGCAAGCCATCACGTCTTGGTGGTCGCCAAAGATACAGAGCACGTGCGAAGCGAGAGTACGAGCCGAAACATGGAACACTGACGGGAGCAGTTCGCCGGCAATCTTGTACATGTTAGGGATCATAAGGAGCAAGCCCTGCGAAGCGGTGAAGGTAGTGGTGAGCGCACCGGCTTGTAGTGAGCCGTGTACGGCACCAGCGGCACCTGCTTCGGATTGCATCTCCTGAACGAGCACTGTCTCGCCGAACATGTTCTTGCGGCCCTGAGCAGCCCACTCGTCAACATTCTCCGCCATCGGTGACGACGGAGTGATAGGATAGATAGCAGCCACCTCTGTGAACATATACGCGATATGCGCAGCAGCGGTATTGCCATCCATGGTCATGAATTTCTTTTCTTTTGCCATTTTTGTTAAAAGTTTTATTTAATTGTTGAAAGTATAAAATAATAATCATTAACTTACTATGATATCATAAATTCAATTCTTTGCAATGGAATAATTGATTATCCAAAAAATAAAGATAATTCAGTTTGTTCCTGATAGGGTTTTATAAACATATCTCCTTGTATCTGCTGTAAATGTTTCTTAAAATACTCACGTGCTTGTTCATCTTTATCACACATAATACAATGACGGTTTTCTTCAATACAAGCCCTACCTGTTGTTCCACTGCCAGCAAAAAAATCTAAAACAATAGAGCCCGGATAAGAAAGTGCTTTTACAAAACGTCTCATTATCTCAATCGGTTTTTGAGTTGGATGCCCTGTTCTCTCTAATGAATTACCATTTAAACGTCCTATTTCCCACACGTTTGTGGGATTTTTTCCTTTCAACACATTTTCAGGAATTAGCCGTTTGTCGCGCATTGCTTCTTGTAATTCCTTTTCTCCGTACGGCACTCTAACTGCATCAAGGTCAAAATAGTATTTATCTGTTTTTGTGAGCCAAATGGCTTCTTCATGTCTATTTGCAAAATAACGATGTGCCGACATCCCGTTTTTATAGTACCAAACAATGGTATTTACTAAACGAAACTTGGTGTTATGACGACAATAGTGTATTATTTCAATTAGATCACCGCCTTTCTCATCCTGAAATTGTGTTCCACCAAATATAACCATATTGCCGCTATCAGAAAGTATGCGGTAAGATTCTTGCAACCATTGCGAAGCCCAGTCAATGTAATTATCGAATGTATCCCATTCCGCCAAGTCTAAATTATAAGGAGGGTCTATTAAAATCAGTTGTATTGAGTTATCCGGTATTTCTTTCAATACATCAAGACAATCTTTATTGAGAAGTATATAATTGGATTGCTCTGGTGCAATGAAATCAACACTCGTTTTGTGCTTGATATTATCTTTATGCATACGATTAAGTTGCATAAGTCCTGAATTGTTATGTGACCTGTTGTGAATAGCCATTTACTTTTTATCTGTAAGTTGGTTAAACAAATCCTTTGCAAGCATTTGAATTGATGTCTTTGCCACTTCTAACATTATTTTCAGCATACTATCCTCATCCCAATGTCCGCCATTACCTTGTGTATAAATGGATGCAGCTTGCAGCATAATCATTCTGTTGTTGTTTTTCACAAACTTGTTCTTGCATAAGTTAGTGTTAATCGGCATACCATAATTGGCAGCGGTCAATCTGTCAAGACGGTTAAGGCTTCCAGTGTTGTAGTTTATGGTAATTGCTTCGCCGTTCGGACGAGTTACCGTTATGTTTTCGGTAAGAAAATTTGAACCTTCCAAAAACAACACATAGGGGAAATAGGCCTCTTTTAGCATAAAGTTGGCTATTTCGGTTATGTTTTTGTGCGACCTTTCAATAGCATTACCTGCAACCATAAAGTCCTGATCGTTTTTTACACCCACCTTGATACCATTTCGGATGTTTTCAATGTCTTTTCCTTGATGCTTTGCTTCTGACACTAATATAACTCTCCAATTATTGTTGTCATCTTTAACTTCTATTAGTCCCCCATCAGGTTTTATATTAGAATCATAAACAAACAATGTTTGTCCAAGTTCCTTATCAATTTCTTGCAGTGCTTTGTTTATTTCACTTTTGCTAACACTTTTTCTATATCTAAAAGACAATTTTGGATATTCTTTTTCTAATTCAGTTATGGCTCTTTGTGATATCTCATTTACCAATACATCATGTTTTTTGGCATCATCACCGAATATACCGATTACGCCATGTCCTTCTTTTTGTTGCAGGGTCAGACGATTTGATTGATTCTTTTTTGCCATAATATTCAAACTTAAATTAGTCCTTTACTCTTAAGTAAATCTATCATCTCTTGTTCTTCTTTTGTCGGCTTGGGCTTCTCATCTATCACATCGTTGTACCGTTCTTCCCATTGTTTTAATGTCTGTAAAATATCTGATGTAACTATTCTATCACGATGTTCAATGTTAGATAACTTCCAATCACCATCAACGGCTGTAGCAAGTATTTTGGTCACTTCAATAGATGATTTTGCATATTCCTCCTGTTTCCTTCTAAAGTATCCGTTACTCGCTATAATGTTTAGTTTCCTTTCAAAAGGTGTTTTGTTGCCAATGTGCTCTATTTTTTCATTTATAGTGGTATCATCAACATTTTCGAAAAATGTTGGCTGCCATTTTTGAGGTAGTATATGTTCTATCTGCCAATTATCAGGCAACAATGTTTCTTGATGATTATAAGCATAAACCTTCAGTAGCATCCTCAATATATTACGGTGAGGTATGGTAATGCGACTTTCCAATAATGATTTATCTAATGGACGGAATGTAAATGGAGGTTTCGTTGAAGATGCTATCTGAACATTTAATTTCATAATATCACCTTTAACATAGTTAATTGTCGGAAACAAAGTAAAGCGTGAAATTAACTCGCTTGCTAACATATTGATAAACGCTGAAAAATCCTCATTGAAACTTGACTCACCTCTATGTTTTAGATAATACATAATAACCGGATATTTCCAATATTCATTCGGATAAGATGTCAAAATGTCTAATGTTTTACGAATTTTTGGCTCATTATCCCAAGTTTCTCCAGGTATATCTTGATTGGTGTTTATGACCTTCCATAGATTAAGTATTGTGCGAAGATTTCCCATTAAATCGGGTGCATAAAGGCGTTCAGCCTTATTATCAAGATAATACTTCCGTACACCCGGAGTTGTTGAGCTATCATCATTGTTTTGCGCACGAAGGCAAAACATATAGTAATAGAACAAATGTTGAATACTTTCTTTTGCCTCTATTGCATCTTTTTCTAACGCTTTCCACTGCTCTATAAATTTGTTTTTCTCATCATCATTTTTCAGGTTATTATAAATTTTTGCTTTGAATATATCAGCATCATTGAGTGGTAGCCCTCTATTATTAAGCGTGGAAAAGATAGTTAAAGCAGTATCTTGATTGTCAGCCCCGATAGGTAATAAAATTGCTTGATTAAGCAGTGCGTAAATAAAATCAAATACCTTTAAAGGTGCTTGCTGGCAATGTAAATCATATAATTTTTGAAAAAGTATATAATTCTTCGAGTAGTTATCATTCGCTCTTTCGTCTGCAACACCTGTTTCAAGAATTTTTTTTAGTATTTCATTTCCTGCATTATCTACAACTCGGGATGTAAGTAAAATGTCTGAATAATCAACTTTGCCGGTTAAATTATCTGTTCTCCAAATAGCAGGTTCTATTTTGTTTATGAAATTTTGTGCAGCTTCTGTATTGGAATCATCTCCTTTTTTTAATTTCGTATATATGGCACGCAACAAAAGGAATAAAGATGTGATTCGCTGCTGCCCGTCAATAATTTCTTGCTCACCATCTTCATTCTCAAATGAAACAATACTCCCTAAAAAATAACTCCCATTTTGTTTTAATCCACCTACAGTCATCGCAAACTCCCATATGTCTTCAAAAAGAGTTTGTATCTGCTCATCTGTCCAAGCGTATGGGCGTTGATATTCAGGAATAACAAAAGGCTTATTTCTGCCGGTACTTAACAACTCCAATACATTCTGCTTATTTACACTAATCGTTGTTGCCATAATTTGACACTTGTATTTGTAAGTTAGAGATAAAAGTTAATTCGCTACCACTTTTAACATATACGCGATATGCGCAGCAGCAGCGTTACCATCCATGGTCATGAATTTCTTTTCTTTTGCCATTTTTGTTAAAAGTTTTATTTAATTGTTGAAAAAATATTGTTTATACAAATCTACTAATTTCTAATATCATTTTTTTTAAAGCACAACATCTTGTTTTTAGATTGTCAATAATATCTTTATGTGTTGGCTATTTAATTTTCCATCGCCCATAGCGTTTGCCACCCTCACGCTCAATGATACCGGCCTTTGTAAGATTACTTATATGTCTCTTTACTGCGCGATATGAAATACCAAGTTCTTCAGCTAATATTTCCGCATTTATATCTGAAAAAGCACCGATACGCTCCACAATATAACGAGCCGTTTTACCTAATTTGATTTCCTTATGTGAACTTTCTATGGGAACTTTTTCGTCCTTATGGGAACTTTCTATGGGAACTTTTTCATCCTTATGGGAACTTTTTGAATGTTCAGTTATAGTGCCATAGTTTACATTTTCAACCATAGTATAAAACATCTGGTTATTGGACTCAAATACCGGTTGCTTGTTCTCGGAATAAGTTGGCAGTGATGCTGTAAGAGTCTGGATACGCCTCAAACCGCTACCGCGTTTTTCCATATAATTGAGTTGTGCAAACACATCAGCAATAATTGGATTGCGGCGATAGGAAGAAACACTTTTGAGATCACGCTCCTGAATTTTTGTTCCATCGTACATACCTCCCGGAGATGAAACCACAAGGCGGTCATCATATATGTCTATATGCACCTCACTACCCATAACTGTATAGTCCCGATGAATAAGGTGATTCACAATAACCTCAAAGACAGCACGTTCAGAGTAGTCCGGATTGTTTTGGCGATAGGTCGGTTGAGTAGTCCAAGACATTGCCGTATTGGCACGGATGAAAGACATTGCCATATCTAACAAATACAACAAATTACCGCTGTATTCGGTATCATTCAATGCATTAGTTTTCTCCAAACCATTCCACCGAGTACAGAATATTCGGGACTGATAAACAGGACAATCATCCGCAAAAAGCATACCGGCATTTGTAAGGTGATTATTGGTGTCCATCAGTCCCCAAGAGTTCATCAGTTTGTCTTCGAACTTTAGGTTAGTTTGTTTGCGATAGGTATTAGCAAGCATAATGAACGAATGTTGTCCTTTTTCGATATTTGTAGATAAACTATCCCATGTACGGTTGCTTCCTTTGAGGACAAGTGCCAATAATTGTTGTGAAGTTGCCACGACAGACTCATTACCATAGCGGACAAATGCAGTACGTGTTCCGTCCTGATAGTAATAATACGGAGTGAAGATACCTTTCTTAATGCGTAATTCAAGAATGGTATGACCTTCCATTTCTTGTGGAATCAAATCATATTCAGGAATGGGGTCTAAACGGTCGTTGACACATTCGGATATAAATTCCGCATCAGATTGAGCGTCTTGTAACCCTATAACAGTATGATCATCGGCAACACCAAAGAACAGACTTCCACCATCGGTATTAGCGAAAGCAGAGACTGTTTTCAGCCAACTCTTTACTTTTTTACGTTCAAGCATCTGCTTCAAATCGTAATAAGTACATTCTGCTATAAGATTAGATTTCATTAAATCTCTAAAATAATCGTCCTTTTAAAAATATTTCATGGCATTAGAATACTCTTCGCCTTGCGTGTCAGTTCCCGTTTGAATTCTATGCGGTTAGTCTCGGTCATATCTGTTATTATTCATTTTCCTGATTAATAAGGTTCACCACCACTTTTACCATCGTATCTTTCTCTTCTGTCCTGCTTTCAGCAATCATCAGCGTGAGTGCCACAAGTGTGTTGTCTGCTATTCGTTTCGTGCCGTCCTCACGATAGAGGATGCCGTTGTTGAATAGAACCACAAAAACAATGTCGTTGCAATGCGCTTGTATCATCGGAAAATGAGTGGTTCTTCGTTACTAAGTACAGCAGCATTGCCGCTTTTTCTTCCACATTCGGATAGAGTTCCTTGCCATCAAAAGTTTGGTAAATCAGCCCTATACTGCTCTTGAACGAGTCGTCTTTCTCATTGCCAAATAAAGTACTTCCACCGAATTTCTGCCGCAAAGAATCAATAGTCTTCATCGCATTTTCATAAGTCGCGTGGAACTGCTCTTCTGATGTAGTCTTTTCTATGGTCAACCGCTCATAATCATAGTTATCAAGTGTATCAAGTGCGTAAGTATAATCTACCACAACATCAAACAGGGCTGTTTGCTCGTTTGCTGCATCTTCTACCGTTTTGCCTTCGGCTAAAAGTGCCTTGTTTTGCAATGTTCGCCCGACTATCTGTACTAACTGCCGAAGTTCGACAAGTTGGGACTTGCGCAATTTTTCATTAACGGCATAACCTTTTGTGATGTATTCTTTCAGAACACGATTCGCCCACTGGCGAAACTCTACGCCTCGTTTGGATTTGACACGATAGCCTATAGAGGTCACCATCTCAAGATTAAAATACTCCGTTTCGTGAACTTGCATTTTACCCTCAATCGCACCATGTTGAGTGGTAGTCGCAAATTTTGCGACTACCACAGAGTCTGCTAATTCTTCTTTCAACGCATTGTTTATATGCTTACTGATTGTTTTGTAGTCCCGACCGAAAAGCGCTGCCAACTGTTGACGGTTAAGCCAAATGTTGTAGTCATACATACGAACATCCAACTGCACTTGATTGTCGGCTGTCCGATAAATCATTATTTCTCCTCTATTCGGTTGCTGTGTCATAAAAGTTACATTGCGTATATTATCTATAATCTGTGTTCTATTCGGTTGGTCTGGGGCATATTGAACTTATCTTGCTATGCCTGAATATAATTGGTAAGATGGATATAATTCGTCAAAGAGTTCGTGTTGTTTTTGTCTTTCAAGATTTTGCAATACATATCCGAGTACAGCCGCGTGGTGTCCGAAAGTTTGATTAAGTGCTTTTTGGTCTTGCTTGCTAAGCGATGCTCCCCAGCGAAGATAATCAATAGAATTTTCAGCCACTTTACGCATTATATCGTTTGCTTTGTCTATTTCTCCACATGCATAGTAATCAATTGCCATAGTAGCGGATGTATAGTCGTATGGCACATTATATTCTGGTAGCATTTCTTGTGCGAAGTCAAGTACTTGAATGGCTTTTTCTTTGTTTCCTTCACGGACGAGTGCTTCGCTGAGTTGCGAGAACATCATTCTGTGTGTTCTACACATTCTCATAAGGTTTTCGTCGATATAGATTCCTGATTGGTTGATATTTCCGTATTTGAATTTATGCAACATATTATCAAACATGCGTTCGGTATCAACACGTGGTTGTCCGTCCCGTGAAGCGACGGGCGTTACCTGATATGCAAGTCCGGTAAGAGCAAAGTATTTTTCGAGTCCTTGGTAGTAATCGTTACCTACAGTTACAGCGAAATAGATAGGTCGTTTCCAATGGTTAGTAGAAATCATTTCGAGCACCATCATCTCGGAGCGTGTGAGGCGTCTGCCTACTTTGATGTCGAGTTGTTGTGCATGTGGTTGGTTTTCCCATTGTGTTGCAATAAGGTCTGAATCGCTCACAGGAATAAAGAGTTGATTGGTAGGAATATAATTTTCACCATCTTTTTTAGTACGCGGGTCTCCTGAACGCAGGAAATTAAATGCGGTTTGTATGTCGAGTGGTGTTGAGAGACGGTTGTCTATCCATACCACTTCGTTTGTTCCGGGCATATAGTCTTTTGGTTCCCATGATATAGGCAGTGCAGACGACTGATAGTATGGTCGTTTCATTTGTGAGATATACCAATCGGTTTGCAGATAAGATAGGTTGCAGACGCGGATATCTGTCCCCACTCCTTCTACTTCTTGATTATACCAAAGAGGGAAGGTATCATTGTCGCCGTTTGAGAATATAACTCCGTTGGTCTCGCATGATTTAAGGTAATTGGCTCCAAAATCACGACAGGTATATCTCCCAGAACGGTCGTGGTCGTCCCAGTTTTGCTGCGCCATAAGTGCAGGTACACCTAAGCATACGATTGATGCACAAACTGCCACAGCCGTTTTTGCGCTTTCGTTTTTAAGAGCATTGCTAATCCATTCAACGATAGCGATGACTCCTAATCCAATCCAGATAGAGAAAGCATAGAAAGAGCCTGCGTAAGCATAGTCACGCTCACGGGGCTGATAAGGTGTTTGGTTGAGGTAGATAACGATAGCAAGTCCGGTGAGGAAAAACAAGAGGAAGACGAGTGTGAAGTTTTCAAATCCTTGTTTTTTCTTGGTGAGTTGGAATATGATTCCGATTATGCCGAGCAAGAGCGGCAACATATAATAGACATTATGCCCTTTGTTATCTTTGAGTTCTTGTGGCAGTTGGTCTTGGTCACCGAGCCGCATATTATCTATCGCAGGGATGCCGGAGAGCCAATTACCTTTGTGTATTTCGCCATAACTTTGCAAGTCGTTTTGTCTTCCGGCGAAGTTCCACATAAAATAGCGCCAATACATAAAATTGCATTGGTATGCGAAGAAAAATCGCATATTTTCAATGAAGGTGGGTTTTACTTCGGTTTTATTTTGTCCGCAGTATTCATATTTGATTTTTCTTCCTTTGACTTGCCCCCATTCTTTATACGCTTGTTTGTGCCTTCCGTCAGCCGAATACATACGCGGGAAAAGCATCATAAATTCGGGTTGCATGACATAATTGGATTTATACCCTGTAATAACATACTTGTCTTTATCTGTAGGTTTGTTTTTGGGTGCCGGAGCATATTGTGCATTACCAATTTTTTCAACAGGGATACAAAGATTACCCTTTACTTCGAGTTTGACGGGAGCAGAATAAACAGCACCATACAAGAGCGGACGGTCGCCATATTGCTCTCTGTTGAGGTAATACTTTAGCGAGAATACATTATCCGGCGAGTTCTGGTCCATAGGTGTATCAGCAGCAGAGCGAATAACTATCTCAGAATAAGAAGCATATCCGATAAGGATGACTGCTATCATAAGAGTGGCAGTATTGAGAAGTCGAGCTGAAATATGCTCTTTGAAGATAAAGAGAATAGCAATAACTACAGCGGAGAGGAATAGTCCTATCAACCAACTATCACGCAGGAAAGGAATACCTGAGAGGACAAACACAAGTGAGAAAGAGATATTAGTCAGCACTCTGTTTCGGTCAGTACGAGTTTCATATACAGCCCATACAATGGCAGCAACAAGCAAGAACAGGTAAACGAATAGCCCGGTGTTGAAAGGCAAATGGAAGGTATTTACAAAGAGCAGTTCTAACCAACATGCCACTTGCACGGAGCCCGGGATGATACCATAAAGTATCGCTGCAAGTAGTCCGACAGAGGCAAGTAGAGCGAGTATTATACCAAGCCAAGAGAACTGATATTTGCGGAAATAATAGACTAAGACTATAGCAGGGATAGTAAGCAGGTTTAGCAGGTGAACACCTATACTAAGTCCCATGAGATAAGCAATAAGGATAAGCCATTTATCAGAACCTTCTTCGTCGGCTTTTTCGTCCCACTTGAGTATAAGCCAAAAAACTATTGCAGTAAAGAATGATGAGGACGCATATACTTCGCCTTCTACTGCTGAAAACCAGAATGTGTCGGAGAATGTATAAGCGAGAGCTCCCACCAAGCCTGCGCCAAGGATAGCAATCGACTGAGCAAGAGAAAGTTCTTGCGATTTCTCTTTAGCCGCAGATGCGACTAATTTTCTTGCCAAAGCAGTGATTGTCCAAAAGAGGAACAAAATAGTAAAAGCAGAGGCGAGAGCAGAGAGTGCGTTTACACAGATGGCGACATGCGATGGGTCGGAAGCGAAGAGAGAGAAAAACCGCCCGACGAGATGAAAAAAAGGTGCTCCACAAGGGTGCCCGACATCCAATTTATAGGCAGAAGAGATAAATTCACCACAGTCCCAAAACGACGCAGTAGGCTCAATAGTAAGCAGATAAGTAACAGCAGCGATGGCAAAAGTGAGCCAACCGCAAATGGTGTTCCACAACTTGAAATTTTTCATAAATTAATGTTTGAACAAAATTATCCTAATATATATATTCAGCCTGCAAAATTACTAATTATTTCTAAAACTGACAAGAATATAAAAGTTGCAGTCGCAATGATGTTTAAACGAAAGTTGAAAAATAGTAATCTTAATTTATTTTTGCCTAATTTATATAAAGTTTGTAACTTTGCACGCTTATTTTATACAGAAATATGAAGACATTATCAGAAAGAAAAATAGCCGTAATCGGCTTAGGCTATGTAGGTTTGCCCCTTGCCATAGAGTATGGTAAGAAATATCGTGTAATCGGTTTTGATGTAAACAAGGCTCGTATAGAAGAGTTGCGTCGTGGTGAAGACCACACATTGGAGGCTGATTTGATTGGTTTGAAGCAGGCATGTGATGCTTTTGAGTCAACTAAGCGAATTGGTCTTTCGTTTACTTGTGATAGCGAGGACTTGCTTCAAGCCGACACATACATTGTCACTGTCCCTACCCCCATTGACAGATTCAACAATCCTGATTTAACTCCTTTGTTGAAAGCATCAGAGACAATAGGCAAGACATTGCAGCAAGGTGATATAGTGATTTATGAATCAACTGTATATCCGGGTTGCACAGAGGAAGATTGTGTGCCTATATTGGAAAAATTTTCGGGGCTGAAATTTAACAAGGATTTTTTCTGCGGGTATTCTCCTGAGCGTATAAATCCGGGTGACAAGATTAACACTCTGACCAAGATAAAGAAAATCACGAGCGGTTCAACTGCAGAGGTTGCAGACATAGTAGATGCATTATACAACAGCATTCTTGAAAATGGTACTCATCGTGCTCCTAACATGAGGGTGGCAGAGGCTGCCAAGGCTGTGGAGAACTCACAGAGAGATGTCAATATATCGTTTATGAACGAGTTGGCATTGATATGTGACCGCGTAGGGATAGACACTAACGATGTGATTGAAGCAGCTGGTACTAAATGGAATTTCTTGAAGTACAGACCAGGTTTGGTAGGTGGACATTGCATATCTGTTGACCCGTATTATTTAGCCCACAAAGCCAAGTCGTTAGGTTATAATCCTGAGGTTATATTGTCGGGTAGGCGTGTGAATAATTCTATTGCTAAGTTTATTGCCGACAAGACACTGAAGTTGATGATACAAAAGGATCATAAGATAAAAGATGCCAATGTATTGATGCTTGGTGTAACCTTCAAAGAGAATTGCCCTGATTGCAGAAATACAAAAGTAGTGGATATTGCCACAGAGTTAGAGGAGTTTGGCTGCAAGGTAGATATATACGACCCATGGGCATCGGCAGAGGTAGTGAGCCATGAGTATGGCAAGCAACTCATTCCCGCAGTAGATCCCGAGAAGCGTTATGCGGCTGTAATTGCCTGCGTAAGTCATCAGCAATTTATGACCTTCGACTTCAAGAAATACAAAGATATGGGAGCGGTTATATTTGATGTAAAGGGCTTTGTTAATCGTGAGTTAGTAGATGCAAGGTTATAAACAAAGATAAGCAATTATAGATTTAGATACTCACATTCATAAAATTGTCAGATGAAGATAGCAGTAGCAGGAACGGGATATGTAGGGCTTTCAATAGCCGTCTTGTTGGCGCAGCACAATGAGGTTGTAGCAGTGGATATAGTGCCTCAGAAAGTAGATATGATTAATCGTCGCCATTCTCCGATACAAGACGAATATATCGAGAAGTATCTGAAAGAAAAAGACCTTCAGTTGCATGCTACATTGGACGCTGTGGATGCCTATAAAGATGCTGAATTTGTGGTGATAGCGGCTCCTACAAATTATGATCCGCAGAAAAACTATTTTGACACCTCAGCAGTAGAGGATGTAATTAGGTTAGTGGAGAGTGTGAACAAAGAGGCAATAATGGTGATAAAAAGCACAGTACCTGTAGGTTATACAGAGCATATCCGCAAGCAAACGGGCAACAAGAACATTATGTTTTCACCCGAATTTTTGCGCGAGAGTAAGGCACTATATGACAATTTGTATCCTTCTCGAATTATTGTAGGTAGCGATATGAGTGACGAGTGTCAGGTGGTTTCTGCTCGCCGTTTTGCCACACTACTCAAAGAGGGGGCTATAAAAGACGATGTGGAGATATTGCTTATGGGAACAACCGAGGCGGAAGCAGTGAAGTTGTTTGCCAACACTTATTTAGCACTTAGGGTCAGTTATTTCAACGAATTGGATACTTATGCAGAAATGAAGGGGTTGGACACACAGAAGATAATAGAAGGTGTGTGTCTTGACCCGCGCATAGGCAGTCATTACAACAATCCGTCGTTTGGCTATGGAGGCTATTGCCTGCCCAAAGACACCAAACAGTTGCTTGCCAATTATAAGGATGTACCAGAGAACCTGATAGGAGCAATAGTAGAAAGCAATCGAACAAGGAAAGATTTTATTGCAGACAGAGTGCTTGCCAAAGCGGGATATTACGACTATTATCACAACGGGAGTTATAATGCGCAGGAAGAAAAAGAATGCGTGATAGGAGTATATCGACTGACAATGAAATCCAATTCTGATAATTTCCGTCAGTCGTCAATACAAGGTATAATGAAGCGCGTAAAAGCCAAAGGTGCGAAAGTGATAATTTATGAGCCTTCGCTTGAGAATGGCACTACTTTCTTTGGTAGCGAAGTGGTGAATGACTTAGACGAGTTCAAGCGCAGAAGTCAGGCCGTAATAGCCAACAGATATGACGCATGCCTTGACGACATAAAAGACAAAGTATATACAAGAGATATATTCAGAAGAGATTGATTCATAAGAATACAAACATAATAATACTATGCAAGCAATAATTTTAGCGGCAGGAATGGGTAAGCGTTTGGGAGAACTGACCAAAGACAGTACCAAATGTATGGTAAAGGTGGCAGGTGTTACGCTGATAGAGCGTCTGCTGAACCAATTAGAGAAATTCAATTTGTCAAGAATAGTGGTAGTGGATGGCTATCAGGGCAAGAAACTTGAAGATTTCATAAATAGCCTTAATATCCAGACACCTATAGAGTATGTTGAGAACAAAGTATATGACAAGACCAACAACATCTATTCTTTGTATTTGGCAAGCAACTATTTAGAGAAAGAGGATACTCTGCTTTTTGAGTCAGATATAATTATGGAAGATTCCATAATAGAACAACTAATAAACAATCCGTATGATAATTTAGCGGTTGTGGCTAAATATGAAAATTGGATGGATGGTACTGTACTTTCTATCGATTCAGACCTGAAGATTCGCCAATTCTACTCATCTAAAGAAATGGACAGCACAGTGCTTCATAAGTACTATAAGACAGTGAATGTGTATAAGTTCTCTAAGGATTTTGCAAAGAATATGTATGTCCCGTTTTTGGCAACCTATTGCAAGATATTGGGTAAGAACGAATACTACGAGCAAGTCTTGAAAGTATTGACTTTTATCGACAACTCAGGTTTGAAAGTGCTTCCGTTAAAAGACGAGAAGTGGTATGAGATAGATGACATACAAGACTTGGACATTGCCGAGAGTTTATTCTCAAAAGATTCATATCATAAGATTGCAGGTCGTTATGGAGGCTACTGGCGTTATCCAAAGATGTTGGATTATTGCTATTTGGTAAATCCCTATTTTCCTAACGAGAAATTAGTGAACGAACTGAGCGCAAGTTTCCATGAACTGCTCATTACCTATCCATCCGGCAAGGGCATAAACGACTTGTTGGCATCAAGATATTTTGAGGTAAAACAAGAACACATAGTACTGGGTAATGGGGCAGCAGAGTTGATAAACGAACTGACAAAGTATATCGAAGGCAAAGTAGGTATTGTCAGACCTACATTTGAGGAATATCCTAACCGTTTGGATAAAGACAGATTAGTGGTTTATTATACCCATGAAGAAAATGACTTCAGATACACGGCTCAAAACTTGATTGATTATTTTGCAGATAAGGACATAAAGAATTTGATATTTATCAATCCCGATAATCCATCGGGAAATTATCTTAACAGACAAGACACGCAAAAACTTGTTGAGTGGACCGAGCAGGCAGGAATACGCCTTGTGATAGACGAGAGTTTTATTGATTTCTCAACCGAAAAAATCACTTATCTCAACAATGATTTTATAGACCGTCACAAGCATGTTGTAATAATCAAGAGTATTAGCAAGTCGTTTGGAGTACCGGGTTTGAGATTGGGTGTAATGGCAAGTTCAGACATAGAACTGATAGAGCACATAAGACATAGTAGCCCAATATGGAACATTAACTCTTTTGCAGAGTATTATATGCAAATTATGCTCAAATACAAAAAGGCGTACGAGCAAGCCATGGATCGGTTCAGGGCTGAACGCGAGAGATTTGTTAAAGATCTCAACAGTATAGGTTTCCTGAGAGTTTTGCCTTCAGAGGCTAATTATGTGCTATGCCAAATAACCAAGCAATTCACTTCTGAACAACTATGCAACCTATTACTCAAAGAGAAAAATATACTGATAAAAGACTGCAAGGGCAAGTGTGAGGGAGAGTATATAAGATTGGCTATAAGAGACGACAAAGACAACGACAAACTCATAGAAACTCTTAAACACTACGCAAACTGATATGGCAAGATTACTAACCGACAAAGAAGTCAGGTCAAGACAATTGGATATGATGGATTTCTTTCATCAGTTTTGCCATAAGCATAATATTCACTATTCTTTGTCGTGCGGCAGTTTGATAGGAGCATATCGTCATAAAGGTTTTATACCATGGGACGATGATATTGATGTGTATATGTTAAGAGAGGAATACAAAAGGTTGCAAAAAGCATTTACCGAATATAAGCCTGAGCGGTATGTGCTAAAATCGCTTGAGACTGATTCCGACTACTCGCTTCCGTTTGCTAAACTAACAGACACACAGACCATCTTTATTGATGAATATTCCCACAATGACCATGTAGGAGTGAATATGGATATCTTCCCTATTGACTATGTTTGCCCTTCTACTTTTGCCGAGCAACGCAAGTTCCAAAGGAGATTATTGCATTATTTGCAAATAAGGCGTCGTTCGTGGAAGAGTCTGAATACCATAAAAACCATAAAAGGCAGACTGCATTACCTGCTACTGAAACTTGTCATCACCCCTATACCTGCAAGGGCAATAGCCCAAAAGATAAGTAAGAATGCTCAAAAGAACAACAAAAAATGCCACGAATATCTGTTTGAGAATGTACAAGGTTTTATAATGAAAGGATATTTTGATGCGGCAGATATGGCTGATTATACAGAAGTGGAGTTTGAGGGTAGGAAATATGATGCTATGGTAGGAGGAGATCATTTTTTGAGAGCGTCGTACGGCGACTATATGCAACTACCACCTGAAGAGAAGCGCAAAACACATCATGCCGGCGGAGAATATTGGGAGATTTAGAAATTCAACACAATGGAAACAAATTCACAGCGCATAGCAAAAAATACGGGGTTCTTGTTCATAAGAATGATCGCCGTTGTGCTCGTAGGGTTATATACTTCACGAGTAGTTTTGCAAGCACTGGGATTTGAAGATTTCGGAATATACAATGTGGTAGGGGCTGTGGTGATGTATTTCGGGTTCCTACGAACAGCCCTAACCAATGCCACATACAGGTATCTTGCATACGACATCGGGCAAAATCAACAAGAGCAACTCACCAAAACCTATTCAATGGCAATAAACAGCCATCTGCTCATGGCGGTTTGTTTGGTGCCTATATTGGAAATCGTTGGTATTTGGCTGATTAACTATCAACTCAATATCCCCGAAGCGAGAATAACCGCTGCCAATATCATCTATCAGTTTTCTATACTTACATTTGTCATTAGTGTTATTCAAACACCATTCAACTCATGCATTATAGCACATGAGCACATGAATTTCTATGCTCTGATAAGTATTGTTGAGGTAGTCTTGAAATTAGGTTTGGCAATAATAATCACACATAGCGGCTTTGACCACCTGATACTTTATGCCATCCTTATGTGTGCCACCGCTGCCATAATATTTATCTGCTATGTACTCTATTGCATTATAACCTTCAAAGATTGCCGATATATTCGCTTTTGGGATAGCACTATATTAAAGAAATTCTGCTCCTATTCCGGCTGGAGCGCACTCGTCAATGTGGCAGATATTCTGAGTTCACAATCGATAAGTATATTTTTCAATATTTTCTTAGGAGTGGTAGCCAATGCAGCATTGGGCATAAGCAATCAGGTTATTACTCAACTTAACAATTTCCTGCACACTTTTACGCAAGCGTTCAATCCACAAATCATAAAATCGTACGCAGCCAAACAATACGACTATTTCATGACATTGATATTTTCTACATCCAAAGTGTCATATTATCTGCTTCTGCTTGTCAGTATCCCTATTGTGCTGAACATAAGGTTTGTGCTTAGTATATGGTTGGGCGATTATCCTGCCGATGCACCTTTGTATATTCAAGCCATAATCATTTATTCATTGGTTGATTCGTTTCAAGCACCACTATGGCAGGCGGTACACGCAACAGGCAACTTGAAGGTGCATCAAATACTGATGAGCATAATAAAACTATTGGCAATACCAACTATATATATCCTTCTTCGTTTCGGCTACGACGGGTCGGTTGCACTACTCGCTTACGCCGGTTTTAATATCATCTGCGCCATAGTAAGAACGATATATATGAAATATCTGATAAATCTTGATTTAGCCGCCTACATCAAAGAGATAGTACTACCTATTATTGGTGTCACTATCATTTCTCTTTCAGCCTCATACGCTTTTGTAAGAGTGCTTGGAGACACATGGCAAGGTTTTCTCAGTTCATCGGCTACAGCAGTATTAGCCATAATGTTATGCTGCATGATATTCGGACTGAGCAAACAAGAAAAACAATTTGTTGCGCGACTACCAATAGTCAAGAAAGTAACAAACCTTTTTAGCAAGAAGCAATGAGAGTACTTTGGATAAGCAATATAGTATTGCCTGAGGCAGAGAGACTTCTGCGTGGTAATGGCGACTTGAAATCAACAGGTGGTTGGATGATAGGGGCCGCTCAAGCGCTTGTTGAACACAAAAATGTGGAATTATTTATTGCCTGTCCAAGCAGAGAGGTGAGAGATATAATAGAGTTGCAAGGCAAAAGCATTACTCATATCCTTTTCCCATTGGGCAAAGGAAACATGAGCAAAAACCATGAATATAAGGCCTATTGGAAACAGATAAACGAAAAAGTCCGCCCTGATGTAGTACATATTCACGGCACAGAATATTCGCATGGATTAGCATATTTGGAGCAATGCGGTAACTGCCATGTTGTTATTTCTATTCAAGGGCTTACTTCAGTATATGCCGGTTATTATATAGCAGGACTAAACACCAAAGATATACTCACTCATCTGTCAATAAGAGATATTTTGCGCGGCAGCCTGCTTCAAGAACAGAAAAGGTTTTATCATCGCGGACAGTACGAGGTGGAAATGCTCAAACTCACCAAGCATGTGATAGGTCGTACTAGTTGGGATAAAGCACATTGCTGGGCTATCAACCCTCAAGCCAAATATCATTTCAACAACGAAACACTTCGCGAGAGTTTTTACGAAAGTGAAGGTTGGGAATACAAGAGTTGCGTTCCTCATAGTATATTTGTCAGCCAAGCCACCTACCCTATCAAAGGTTTGCATCAACTCCTCTTAGCCATGCCGCTCATCATGAGAACTTATCCTGATACTGTTATCAGGGTTGCAGGAAGAGATATAACTCAATCCTGCAATTTAATTCAGCGTTTAAGACTTTCAGGTTATGGCAAGATTATTCGTAGTTTGATACAAAAATATAAACTTAATAATCATGTCATATTCACAGGTGGTCTAAGCGAGCAAGAGATGAAGCAAGAGTATTTGCGCGCCAATGTGTTTGTTATGCCCTCATCTATAGAAAACAGTCCTAACTCGCTTGGAGAGGCACAGATATTAGGAGTACCATGCGTGGCAGCATTTGTTGGTGGAGTGAAAGATATGATACCCAACGACAACTGCGGACTTATGTATCGCTTCGAGGAATGGCAAATGTTGGCAAAGAATATATGCGATGTATTTGCTTCTTCTGACCACTTTAGCAATAAAGAAATGCGTGAAGTCGCAGCAGAGAGACACAACAGAGAAAAGAACGCTCAAGCATTAGTAGAAATATACAGGCAGATAATTCAAGACAAATGATAGTAGTTGTACTGATAAGCATATTAGCACTCGTGTTTACCATATTACAATCGCTTGGAATATGGAAACATGGTATGGCCTATGGCTTTATGCTTACTACATTTCTGCTGATGATTCATTATCAGTATGGCAACGACTACAATACTTATTACGATTGGTTTTTATATATAGCCGATTCCAATTTGGGTTGGAAAGAGATATTCTCCCCCGACACCTTTTCCAAAGACCCCGGCTGGTTTATCATATCATGGCTGTTCTCTCTTCCTTTCGGCAGAAGCGGCTTTTTCATGATGGTGGCAGTACTGTCGATTATAGAAGGCATGATATACTATAAGTTCATAGAGAGATATGTACCAGAAAATTGGTATTGGTTAGGCATGTTTGTTTATCTTTTCCATGTATGCTTGTATCTGCTTACTTTCTCTATGATGCGCCAATCGCTTGCTATGGCTTTAGGCTTATGGGCATATACCTATATTAAAGACAAAAAAATAGTCAAGTCACTTCTGTTGTTGTTTTTATGTCTTACAATACACAAATCTTCTATCGTCTTACTACCATTTGTGTTTATGGCATATTTACCTAAAGAAAAGGGCAAATTGATAGCCATCGTACTTACTGTATTTTTGGTTTTGTTCTTGTTCGTAGGGCGGTTGACAGAAAACATAATGGGCTATCTGATGCTAATCGAAGCACTCAGCGACTATGGCTCTACCTACGGACATGTGGACACAAATATCAATTTCGGATTGGGATATGTAGTAAAACTCCTTACTATGTATTGCGCCTTCCTTTATTACATAATTCACAACAACACCAAAGACTCCGATTCAGACATAATTATAATGGCCACCGTAGGCATCCTGATATTACCTTTTGAAGGTGTCATTACTCTCATGTCAAGAATCAACTTCTATTTCCAAATGTTTTATGTAGCTGCCATTCCACTTACATATAGATATATTCCAAATCAAGTAATAAGAATAATATGTATTGCTGCATACATTATGTTTGATATATATGGTTATTACCTATTTTGGGCACCAAAATCTGTTTTCTATGAAGGCTACTTGCATTTTGACACAGTCTTCAGCACACTCTTTAATTAACACAGACTATTATGACAAACATACTATATTCATCCATGTGTTGTTCCACTCGTCTTGCCAATGAAGTACTTGAGAAGACCAAACAAGACCCTGGATTCCAGATAATTAAATTCACGCAACTACTCTTGAAAGGTATTAATGCGCAGGAAGGTACTATGGTTACTTGCCTATGCGGTCTGAGGCAAAAAACCAAATTATTTTGGCATGAGAAAGATGAGATAGAAGACAGCATTAAATATCACTATTTGCCTACCATAAGCATTATGCTTATAAGACAGTTGTTTTTGTATTTATGTGCGTTTGTATATACCATAAAATGGGCAATAAGTCACAAAGGCGATAAGGCAATCATTTGCGACATATTTGCTTCTTCTGTAAGTATGGGAACAAGAGATGCTGCTAAACTCTTAGGGATAAAAACATGTGCCATAATAACCGATATCCCCGGACAAGTCGTGACAACCATAAACACTAAAAATCCCATACTGAAATTATTACTAAAGATACGCACACCTATTGGCAAACGCAATCTGCATAAATACGACTCGTACATATTTCTCACGCAAGCCATGAACGAGGTTATAAATAAAAAAGGAGTGCCATATATTGTCATGGAAGGTATGGTAAACAACAATGAACAACTAAACAACTTGAACAAACAAAAGCCAAGAATAATATTCTATGCAGGAGCCTTAGTAGAGCAATTTGGAGTAAAAGCCTTAGTTGATGCTATTATGCTAAGCAAACATCAAGATATCGAACTGCATTTATACGGGGACGACAAAAAGAGTGGTTTTATTGAATATATCAAGAAATGTAGCGACAAAGACAAACGGATAGTATATAAAGGTATTGCTAAAAATGAAGATATTGTAAGGGCTGAGCAAGCAGCCACTTTGCTGGTTAATCCTCGTTTTACAAATCAAGAATTTACAAAGTATTCGTTTCCTTCAAAAAACATGGAGTATATGGTTTCCAACACACCGCTATTAACCACAAGACTTCCGGGCATGCCCAAGGAATATAACGACTATGTATATCTTTTCGACGAGGAAACGGCTGAAGGATATGCAAAAAAAATAGACGAGATATTGGATCTAAAACCCGAATTACTCCAAACAAAAGGCACCGAAGCAAGGCAATTTGTTTTAGAAAACAAAAGCAATATAAAACAAGCATATAGAGTAGTAACACTATTAAGAGATGTAATCAAAGATGCAAAATAAGCCGTTTCTCAGTATTATTATTCCATGCTATAATGTAGCAAAATATCTGCCCAAGACTCTTGAATCGCTCAATAAAATGAATAAGAGTGAAGAAGCGGAGTTTTTGTTTGTGGACGATGGCTCTACCGACAACACACTTATGTTGCTTGAGGAGTTTGCAGCAGATAAAAATAATGTGAAAGTGATAAGCCAAAAAAACAAAGGAGTATCGGCTGCACGTAACAACGCCATAAGCCATGTAACCGGCCAATGGCTAACATTGCTCGACGGAGACGACTATTTAGAACAAGACACTATTGATATTATCAAGAAGCACTGTCAAGATGTTGATTTGATTATTCCTAACACCATATATGACAACGGAGATTCTTCAACAGAAATACCTCACGCAATTCAAGAAGGCATTTACACAATAAATGACTTTTACAGCAAAATACATATTTTTCCTACTGCCCCCAAAAATATATATCGAGCAGACATAATAAAAGAACACAATATTGTATTCAACGAAGATATTAAAGTGGGCGAAGTTTATTGTTTTACCGTTGATTATTTGCAGTATTGCTCAAAAATAAGTCTCACAAACGACAGATTTTATCACTATGTTTTAAGAGGAGATAGTGCAACTCATGCCATCAACCCCGCGGCCGACATAACTGCTATTGAAACCATAAAACATCTTTGCTCAGTCAAAACAGAATGGAGCCAAACATCAGCCTACAACACTACGGCTCTAAAAATGGCACTATCGTTTACATATAACAAATATGTTAAAGCAGGCATTAAATATAAGGAAATTAAACAGATATTAGAACCTCTGTTGATGTGCAGCGACTTCCGTACTCTACTCCATCAAGTTGCCCACGACCAAGGTTCACCCAAACAAGAACAGTTCTTGGCAAAATACATATCATTGATGCCTATTAGTTTAGGGTATAATCTTTTGAGTATCATAAAAAAGGTGGTATAATTTTCTGATTACTATACACATAAATCAACCATTCATTTCTTTTGCTCATAATCGTCAAATTGCACAATTAAGAAATTATGCGTACTTTTGCGGTGTTAAAATGGGGGAATATGCTAAATTGACAGTTTGAAGAAATTTCTTTACATATTATCTATTTTCATAATTTGCATTGTACTAACTGTTGCAATGCTACTGCTTGTTGTTCAAAGTAGCAAAGTGCAAACAGCAATGCTCGGTGTGGTTGCTAAAGAATTATCCAAGCAATTAGACACTCATATAAGTGTAGAAAAAATAGACTATAGTTTTCCTAACAAAGTAGGTGTATATAATATCTATGTTGAAGATCAGCAACAAGATACATTGCTTTATGTGGATAGTTTAGAAGCCAAATTCAATTTTGTAGGATTCTTTGAAAAGAAGATTATTTTCCGCCATGCCACATTTAAAACCGCCTACGCCAATGCCTACCGACTTGACAATACAAGCAACAAATACAACTACGATTTCATTATAGATCTTTTTCCAAAGAAAAAAGACAATAGCAGCGGAATGGAAGAAATCATAGAGGTGAAGAATGTAAGCATAAGAGACATACGTCTCCGCTACGATGATTGGCGAATAAAAAAATTAGATGCCGATATATCTCTCAATCGTTTTTCCAAAGACTCGTTAGACGCTCAAATTTCTCATCTGTACATATTGGAGAAAGAAGGTTTTTGCCTGAACGACCTTCAACTAAGGGGAATTCTTACTCACAACAAGGCACAAATAAATAATCTGCTTTTGCAGTTGCCCCACTCAAGCGTTATGCTCGATGGCTTTGTTGAGCATACCACAGAGTCGGACTCAACGGAAACAAACATGTTCAAGCGTCTTTTTGACATGCAAAGGATTGAGTCCGCTCAAGCCTATTTGAATATAGAACGAGCCATTATCAGACCAAGCGACATAGGTCGTTTTGTGCCTCAAGTAAGAAATATAAATGGCGATATAAACTTTAGCACACAAATAAAAGGCACCATAGGCGACATCTTTGCCGATGACTTAAGTCTTGACTACAAAAATCAACCAATAATAAGGGGAGATGTATCGTTCTATGGACTACCTAATTTAGACACTTCATATATCCATGCACAATTACAAGACCTCACGATAGATCATGCTCTTCTGCAAGACTTTATTTCCGATATCAAGAACAAGCCGTTCAGTTTGCCCCAAGAGATAGCACGAATGGGTAAGATGCACTATGGTGGCATTTTAGACGGACGACTCGACAGCCTCACTCTAAATGGCACTTTCACCTCAAGAGTGGGCAACATAACTACTAATGGCTATCTGATTATTGACACTATAAAAAGCATAAGTAACTTCCGTGGAATAGTATCCACCCCCAGATTCATGCTCGGACACTTGTTAGGACAAAAAGACTTAGGCGCCTTATCCATGACGGCACAAGTAGATGGCAGATGGGGAGAAAAATTACCACTTGAAGCAAAACTGAAATCTATAATCAAATCGTTCCAATACAAAGGATATACCTACAAAAACACACATATAAATGGCGAATATCACAAAAATGAATTTAATGGTCAAATCGACATCAACGACCCTAATGTGCAATTGGCTTTTGATGGCATGGTTGACTTTACTGAAGAATTACCGATAGCCAACTTCAACATGCAACTCGGCAAGTTGAAATTAGGAGAATTGAACCTTACGGACAAATATCCTGATATGGATATCAGTACACAAATAACTATCAATGCCTCAGGAAACAACTTAGACAACATAAATGGCTATTTATACATAGACTCACTTCATATAATGCGCGGGGAGAAAGAATTGCTCATGCATCAAATGCGCATTATGGCAGAGACAGGCGACAACGAACCTACCAATCTGAAAATAAACTCCGACTTCCTTAATGCCAATTTCTCAGGCGAATATAAATACAGTATGCTTCCGCTTGCCGCAGCACGACTTATAGCCAAACATGTGCCTCGAATGCTCACACTAAAAACACGCCGGAAATTAGAAGAAATACCTCCGCAGAATGAATTTAATTATTACATGTATTTCAAAAACTTAGACTCTATCTTTAACATTTTCGACATACCTGTAAGCCTCAGCATGATGCCAACAATCAAAGGCTCACTAAACGAAAAAACTGAACAATTCTCACTTCAAGCAGGTGTACCCAATTTCAAATATGGCAAAATAAATATCAAAGATATCACTCTAAATTTTGACAACAAAAGCGAACAACTGAATTTAGACCTTTACTTATACAAGAAGGCTGGCAAGAGCATAGCGGAAAAGCGTATAGGCGATTTGGAATTGAAACTGACCTCACTTGCTCGTCACGACTCACTCTACCTCACACTGGGTTTTGAGAGCAAAGATTCTATCAGACATGCAGGTCAATTGCTCACTCAAACACGCTTTATGCAATATGCAGGCAAACCCCTTGCAGACCTCCACTTTCTGCCGTCTGCCATCACCATTTCCGATAGTAAATGGTTTGTGGACGACAGCCACATCATCTATAGTGTAGCCGACACAAGTCTTCAGGTAAACAATTTCCGCATCGGAAATGACGAGCATTTTATCTATGCCGATGGGTTGGCTTCGAGGCGCGAAACCGATTCTGTATTTGTTGAATTACGAGAGATAGTTCTTGACCCGCTTCTCGAATATACCAATGTAAAGAAAAGCATAGAGTTTGGTGGTGCCGTGACCGGATGGGCTAAAGCATTCGCACTATTCAAGAGCCCTGCATTTGAGGCAGATGTAAAAATGAAAGATGCACAAATCAACGGAGTAACGATGGGAGATGTGCATGGTATTGCATGGTTAGACAGAAGCGACCTTACAATAGGAATTTGGGGGGCACTCGTGGAAAATGGAGACACTGTGGCTAAAGTAGATGGATTGGTAGAACCACTGCAAAAGAAATGGGGAATTGACATCTACCCAGACTCGGCTAACTTAACATTTATCAACGGTTGGACGCAAGGAATTTTAGACATTTCTGCCGGTCGCGGTTATGGCTGGGTACATGTGTTTGGAGAAGGCAAACTGACATGGCTCGAAGGAGAGGCATTTGCTAAAGATGCCGAATTAGGAATACCTATTTTAGGCACTAAATACCATTTCTCTGATTCAGTTTCCATGGACTTGGAGAGTATTCGCTTCAACAACATAAAAATGTTCGACGACAAAAACAACACCCTTTTGGTTAATGGTAAATTGGAGCATGAGAACTTCAAAAAACTTAAATATCAGATAGATGTTGATTGCAATAAGACACATGTAATGAGTCTTGCGGAGAATATAAAAGACATGTTCTACGGCAATATATATGCCTCCGCCAAAGTACATATCAGAGGAGACGAACAAGAATGTAGAATCTTCGCGGATGCTAAAACAGAGAATAACACATCATTTGCCATCTCGCTCGGTACAGCCAGCAATGCGCGCGACAACTCGTCCTTTATCACTTTTGTTGACCACTCTCTACCATCTAAAAACGATGATGATGAAAAAGAAGAAATAAAATACAAGCCAAAGACCAAAGTACTAATCAACCTACAAATAGAAGCCACACCTGCCGCGGAATTCAATTTGATAATCGACCCCCGAACCGGCGATAGACTCAAAGCACGAGGAGAAGGCAATATACGCTTCGAATACAATGTCAATCAAGACGATATAAAACTCTATGGCACCTACCAATTATTAAGCGGTACATTCAGTTTTACTCTTGAGAATTTTATTAGGAAACAATTCAAACTCAGAGAAGGAAGCAAAGTTACATTTGCAGGTGACCCGATGAATTTATATATTGATGCCTCGGCTCACTATGCCACCAGCGCCTCTCTAAGAGACTTATTCGGACCGGACATAACTCAAATGAGCATCACAAGCAATTCCGTACCTGTCAATTGTATCATATACCTTAAAGGACAACTGAGCAACCCGACTATCTCTTTCGGGATAGAGTTGCCTCAAGCAGAAGAAACACTTGCCTCACAAGTGAGAAGCGTTATCAATACCGAAGAAATGATAATGCGAGAAGTGCTTTATTTACTTGTATTCAACAAATTCTATACTCCAGAATATCTGCAAACCAATACCACTACGGGACTTAACGAAACTTACTCGCTTATTTCGTCCACTATCACCGGACAAATCAACGACTGGCTAAGGAAACTCACCAATAACTTTACCATAGGTTTTAATATTCGTCAAGATGGTGAAGGTAAAGACGCAGCACAGGAATACGAAACTCAATTCCAATACCAACCCAATAATCGTCTTATCATAAATGGCAACTTTGGGTATAGATACAACGACATCTCCAATCAACCTATCTTTGGCAACTTGGATGTAGAATACCTGCTATCTCCTTCAGGCATGTGGCGTGCAAAGGCATATACACACATGGTGGACAAGTATTCTCTGAGAAACGCACATACCATGCAAGGTGTAGGATTGATGTTTAAGTACGACTTCAACGCTAAAAGTAAAAAAGCAAAGAAAGAGAAAACAAATGAAGTTGCAGAAGAAAACCAACAAGATATAATACAAACAAAGGACATCACCAATCAAGATGTTAGTAAAGACTTATAGTGCAATCGTTCAAGGTATAGACGCAGTATGCATGACCATTGAGGCCAATTTCTCGTTTGGCTTAAGTGGTGTGTGCATGGTAGGTTTGCCCGACAATGCCGTAAAAGAAAGCGAACAACGAATACGCTCCTCACTGAGTGTGAATGGTTATAGATTTCCCAACAAAGGCATAGTCATCAATATGGCTCCTGCTGATATTCGCAAAGAAGGAGCAGCCTACGATTTACCTATAGCCATCAGCATCATGGCAGCAGATGAACAAGTACTTACATCGCGTCTTGAAGACTTCATGCTCATTGGAGAACTCTCTTTAGACGGCGGACTGCAACCTATTAAAGGCGCTCTGCCAATTGCCATCAAAGCCAAAGAAATGGGCATGAAAGGTATTATTCTGCCTCTTGCTAATGCACAAGAGGCAGCCGTAGTTAGCGGACTCAAAGTATATGGGATGCTCAACATAAGAGATGTGGTCAGATTCTTAAACGGGGATGACACTACTGAGCCCACTACAATTGATATCAATGAGGTTTTCAACCGCTCTCAACAGCAAATATCACACGATTTCAGCCATGTTCATGGCCAAGCACACGCTCGTAGGGCATTAGAGGTGGCAGCCGCCGGCGGACATAATTTAATTATGGTAGGTCCTCCGGGGTCAGGCAAAAGTATGATGGCAAAATGTTTGCCTGGAATACTTCCTCCTCTGACCCTGCAAGAAGCACTGGAAACCACCAAGATCCACTCCGTGTCAGGCACATTAGACCATAACACCTCGCTCATCACTCAACGACCATTCCGAGCACCACATCACACCGCAACCGATGTGTCAATAGTGGGAGGCGGAACTAATCCCATGCCAGGCGAAATCAGTCTTGCACACAATGGAGTGCTTTTCCTCGACGAACTGCCAGAGTACAGACATACAGCATTAGAGGTCATGCGACAACCACTTGAAGACAGAAAAATAAGAATTTCCAGATCGAAGATGTCAGTGGAATACCCTGCTTCATTTACTCTTGTGGCTGCAATGAACCCCTGCCCATGCGGACACTATAACGACCCTACTCATCCTTGCACATGCCCGCCCGGAGCAGTAAAAAAATATATGAGTCGCATAAGCGGACCGCTCTTAGACCGAATAGACATACAGATAGAAGTGCCACCCGTCAGTTTTGCACAAATGCATAATAGTACAGGAGAAGAATCGTCAGAACAAATTAGACAACGAGTGGTAAAAGCAAGAGAGATACAATCAAAACGCTTTGAGAATGAAGAAGGGATATATTGCAATGCACAGATGAGCTCTCAACTTGTGCGCCGCTATTGCCAATTGGATGCCGAAGGCAGCAAAATGCTTAACTTTGCTATGAACCGATTAGGATTCTCTGCCCGAGCATACGACAGAATCATGAAAGTAAGCCGCACTATCGCAGACTTAGAAGGGGCAGAGAATATAATGGTAAAACATATCTCCGAAGCCATCGGTTATCGCAACTTAGACCGCGAAAATTGGGGCGGATAATGTATAGTGGATAATGTATAGTGGATAAAGTATAGTGGATAAAGTATAGTGGATAATGCGAAATTGACAATCAAAGAAGCATTGTACACTCCCCATTAAAACACATAACATGCCCCCTTGTTCTGATTCGAATAAAAAGTCAAAGAGCCTAAGCAAAACTTTTTGCAAGGCTCTTTGAGTGTATAACAATAGCGAACTTTCAAACAACCACTCGTTGAATCATTAAAACACCCGTTATCTCACTAACTTCGTTCCCGAGGACGGAGTCTTGAGGTAATATACTCCATGGGGCAATCCAACAAGCGAGATATTCTCAGATGTTTGCATTATCAATGCTGCCGAAGAAGAATATAACTTAAGAGTTAAGCCTAAAGGATTATATATAATATCTTCGCTTATATAAACTCCCTCTGCAGTAATATTTTCAATAGCATCATTATTTCTCGGCTCGTCCGGGTTATCCGGATTTTCCGGGTTGTCCGGGTTGTCCGGATTATCCGGGCTATCCGGGTTGTCCGGGTTATCCGGGTTATCCGGGCTATCCGGATTGTCCGGGTTGTCCGGATTTTCCGGGTTTTCCGGGTTGTCCGGGTTATCCGGATTATCCGGATTGTCAGGGGTGTCTGGGATGTCAGGGGCCTCTGTAACCTCTATTTTGCTCGGACAGAACACCACACCATTATAGTAATATACTATCCCTTCCACATCGTATTTATCAACGATATTTATTATATGCTTAGCCTTCGACTGACACTCAAACAAATCATATATCTCTAACTTCTCCGACCCTATCAGCAGGTTATAATTATCATCATACATCACACCTTCAAACCTGACATACTTACATGCATCAGCACTATCAGGCATGTTTGTCATAACTATAGGCAGATAATCACCCTTATTTACTGCACTGAACTTATCACCAAGAGTTATTGACGGATTGCCATAATAATTCTTATACATACCCATCACACCTGTCAGTACATCACCGTTTTTGCGGTCTTTCCCATACAGATTACCTCCGTCAAATAGCAACATCTCGCCTGTTGCATCAGCAACAAAGATATATTTATCATATTTTTTAGTTATGGTCACCGGCTCTAACCAACAATTATCCAAATTACGCATTGTCTTTGCCTCGGCAATACTCATTCGCTTGCTTACATTCAGTATAACAGGAGTTTCTACTGTCAAACCGCTGCTCTTCAATACAATTGTATCAATATAGTAACCTATCACATTACAATCATAACTAACAACAAGCATATCCCCGTCCATATCAATTATGTCCTTATCAAGCGAAAACACATCACCATGCTTCAGACTTATCGAGATATCTTCCGTCAGATTTATTGCATTTATCTCATAAGCCTTACTTCCCTTCGCATTATTTCCGTCCATAAGCACCGTACCAAAATTAACAAAAGGCGATTTTATATATGGTGCTGTTGGATTATCTATCACTGTGCGTTTATATAGTGCAATAGGTGTTTGCAGCGCTTCTTCCTTATAACAAGCAAAAATAGGCGTGTTACCATTAAGATTAAAGCATATTACATTACTTGCCGAATTGCCAAGTGATTTCACTTTAGCCTCTCCATCTTCTTTTATCAGTACAGACCATGCGCCATACCAACTATATGAAGTGCTATATATAGTATCCCAAACCGTAAGACGATTGTTAGAACCATTCTTAGGATTTCCTCCACTTGCCACCAACCAATAGCCGTCCACATCGGCAAACGCATAGTAATTATCGCCTTTGTCCGTCAAACCTTTATGGACAGTGTAAACCGACTCTTCACGATAATTTACCATTGACCTGTCTGCGCTATACACACCCTTTACGGCATATATGTTGTTTCGGCTATTCCACTCGTCATACCAACCCATTATATACTCATATTTCTGTGGGGTATTAGCAACACCGAATATAACCTCATCACCATCCATAAGTTGTTCAACATCAGTCACCAACATATATGAATCCATAGTAAGCCCCGTAATATTCGGACTGCCATTTTGCGCTTTTATGGTTATCTGATTTATGTAAATACTATTCTCCGTGCAATCTACCCAAAACTTGATCTTACCCGACTGAGTTCCTGACAGACTGATTTCTTCTTCTCTAACCACGCCACCATTATCCGAAGGAGCAGCAATCGTCAGTTTTTCCACCTGATTATCTCCGACCTGCACATTTATCACACCCTTACCTTTTTTGTTGTTAGTGCAATAACTAAAACTTATCTTCCTTACCTGCGAGAAACTGATTACACTCGTTGCGCCGGCACCTGAATAACCTACAGTGACCTTCACACCTTGGTCCATGAGTCCTAACGGAGCCTCACGACCTGTAACATAACTCTCACCATCTTTGTCGCTTACCCAACCATCCGTTCCGCTTGCAGCGTATGTACCTACTTTGCTTGACCAATCAGCCTTGTAAAAAGTATAAGTAGTGCGAGTCGCCAACAAAGAACCACTACATAACAATAATAAAAAAAGAATGTGTTTTTTCATGTTATATTTGATTTATGATTTTAAGTACTTATATATCAGAAATTGAAATTGATAGAATTACGCCATAATCTGTCTTCTTTCAATAGTCGTTTGATTTTCTTATTAGCCATACTGGGCAAAGTCAGGCAGAACACAACAAATATCAACCATATCACACCTGACATTGATGCTGACACATTGGCGATAAAAAGCAGAGAATCAAAAATCCCATGTAGCACCAACGGAACAAATAAAACAAACTCACGCTCCATTTTGGTAGAGAAAGTAAAATGAACAATAGAATAATAATAACCCATTGCCACTGCAAACATAAAATGCCCCGGCACTGAGAATATCGCTCTACCTACTGCCACCTGCTGCCATGTATCTATATTTCCAAACAGATATCCTACATTTTCTGCCGCTGCAAAACCCATTCCTACTGCCACTGCATACACCACACCATCCATCATCTCGTCGTAATACTTATTTTTGCGTAACAATAGCCATAGGAAAAACAATTTCACTCCTTCTTCTACCAACGCAACCCCAAAGAACGCATCCCATATACACCCCCCAAAAGACTGTGAATTGCTCTCTACTAAGCCCAACTGTTCTATAAGCAACTCAATAGGACCGGCTACTGCCGCTGCCAATATACCATAAAAGAACCCTTTTAGCAACTGACTAACAGGCTCTCTCTGATACTTATCTCTTCGATAAATATAATAAAGTAACACAAAGGCTGGTAATACCGCCGCAGCCAATACAACATAGAATTTTGCCATGATAATGATTAATGATTAATGTTTAAAGGTTAAGGGTTAAGGGTTAAGGGATTTTTGCTTTTACTTTACGCACTATTTTTTTTACGATAAAATATGCCACCACAACACACATGAGCACCAGTATTCCAATCGACAACTCATGACTGTATTTGTTAATCAAATCAGCCTGACCATGTGCCACCACACCAAGCAATGCTAACACTATATTCCAACAAAATGCGCCTAAAAAAGTATAAAACGAAAACCAACCAAAGTGCATCCGTGACAACCCCGCAGGGATAGATATCAGTTGTCTTATTGCAGGAATAAATCTACCCACAAAAGTACTCACCTTGCCGTGATCATTGAAATAGTCCTCTGCTTTTTTTATTTTGTCGCTTGAAAGCAACAACAACTTACCTATTTTGCTATCTGCAAAAGCATATACTATAGGCCGACCAAGCCACAAGGCAAGCAGATAATTGACTATAGCACCAATCATTGCACCTAATGTCCCGAACAATACTACCAACAACACATTCACCCAATAGTATTTCGACACATTAAGCGAAGAGTCTTCATGTCCGGCCACATAAGCCGCAGGCGGAATAACAATTTCCGAAGGAAAGGGTATAAAACTACTCTCTATTGCCATTAAAGCCGTTACTGAACCATAATTCATATTCTCGGCATACCACGCTTCCACTTTACCTACAAGCGAAAGAGTATCCGCTTTCTGCTCTTGTGCACGCAGCGGCATCAAACTGAGCAGCATAAGGACAAATACAATTATTTTCTTCATAATTTAGCCCTTCCTAACACTATCTTTTCCGGCTCATCAACACCCATATCCCTACCCTTACGCAATATCTCATCTATTTTTTCTACCATCTCTTTTGCATTGGGGCATAATTTATAAAAACCATCTCTTATTTCCGGATCCACCTTCTCTGCTTCCATAAGATACCTATACATCTTACGAATATCAGTATTAAAGTAACTCGTTACAGCAAGCATGATATTTACAAGAACATTATCCGGTTCCACAGTGCGTATCTTGCGGAAGACATTATATGCCCTCTTAGGCTGATTCACATCTAAGTACAAACTGCCCAAACGCATTTGAAAATGAGTATCATCAGGATACAAACGAGTGCATTTGCGAATCAAACGCAACGACTTATCCACATCTTTCAACTCATAGTATGCATCTGCCAACTTCTCCAACACATCCACATTATTAGGTAAAATCTTATTTAAATAATTACCCAACTGAACAGCCTCTTTCCATTTATGAAGAATCAGTTTGCAGTCCATGAAATGCATTGTGCTATCAATGGCAAAATACTCGGGGTCATAACCACGCTTAAAGTGTTTATGTGCCAACTTATACTCTCTCTGCCAGAAATATACATCTCCTCTGTTCATCTCCACTATTCCCTGTAAATGCGGTTGTTCTTTCTCAAGCACATCCAACTCTTCAAGGGCTTCATCATCGCGTTTGAGCATTATAAGAGTCTTGATCTTTGCAAACCTCAATCCTTCGTCATTGGGCAATATGGCTAATGCATACTCAAGGTCATCAAGCGCGTCCTCAGCCTTATCCATGTCCATGTGCAAAGTAGCCTTCGTCTGCCATGCCACGACCAAATACGGGTTCTTGTCAAGCAAACGGTCAATATAGCGTAGAGCATCCTCATACTTATGAAGATGCATATAACACCTACCTATATTGAGCAGTGTCTCCTCGTTGGTATCATCTATCTTCTCGGCTCGAAGCAAGCACTCAAGCGACTTCTCAAACATACCATGAGAAAACAACAACTGAGCCACATCCTGACATACGAACTCATTGTCGCTCTCACAATCCATAGTCTTTATTGCCTCCTTGCCAGCCTCGTCATACCTGTCAAGATGCAGAAGGGCAAGCACACGAAAATAATGCAGATAAGTATCATCAGCAGCGCCCTTACGGTCTATCAGGTCAAGCGCTTCTTGATATCGCATTTGCTCTATTAACAAAGTAATCTTTAGATATTCCAGTTCCTCATCATCAGGATGAAGTTTCTCGAACAATTCCATCACCTGCTTTGCCTTTTCAATATAACCATGCGTGCCGTAATGTCTGCAAAGGTCATCCAAATCCTCTGCATCATAATACGAGAAATTACCCGTCTTCTGTTCTTGCTCAAAACGAGCAATCAACCCTTGCAAATGACTCTCATTTTCTATTTTTTCTTCTTCACTCATTTCTGGAGCAATTCTTTTACTTTCATTGAGATAGCCTTCCCTTCGGCCTTACCTGCCAATTGTTTGGTTGCCACCCCCATAACCTTACCCATATCCTGAGGACCGGCAGCACCCACTTGCGCTATTATTCCTTCAAGCACCGCCGTGAGTTCTTGCTCCGACATCTGCTGAGGTAGATATTGTTCTATCACTTTTACTTGTGCCAACTCGTTGTCTGCCAACTCCTGACGATTTGCATCTACATACATCTGAGCCGACTCCTTGCGTTGTTTTACCATCTTCTGAAGTATCTTTAGCGCCTGGTCGTCATGCAATTCTCCATCACCGCCTTTAGCAGTCTTTGCCTCAAGAAACTCTTTCTTAATTCCACGCAGGGCATCCAATGCAACCCTGTCTTTTGCGAGCATCGCCTTCTTGATGTCTTCGCTTACTTGATCAAATAAATTCATATCTTCTTAGTTTTATATTCAGTTATCCACTTGATAATATAATTTACCATAAAACATATTATCACTTCCTTTTCATCCTCCATCTTTTCCATGCAGGAATCTTCTCTATATCTACCTCACTACTATCGTTTTCATCAAATTTGATAGTGTCAGTAGTAGGTGAATCACTCTCTACAGGCCTATTTATCGTTACCTCCTGAGCATCCGACTTTTCTTCTTTTATGCGCGAAAAATCGTCATCTGCATCTTCAATGATTATCGTATCCTCATCCGATTTACTCTCTTTATTACTATCCTCTTCCGACTGCTTTTCCTCTTCTTTCTTCTCAGCCGCTGCTTGTTTATCACTCTCAGGATAGAACGCTGCTATCGAATCGTCGATACTCTTAGTGGGTTCTTTCTTTTCCTGTGGCTTAGGCTCTTCTTCCTGCAAAGCAGCATCCAAACCCGGTATGTCTGTTACTGAATAGCCGGTAGCAATAATCGTCACCTTTACTTTTTCCCCTAAAGTCTCATCATAACTTGCACCCCACTTCACATCCACATCATCGCCCACTGAATCACAAAACTCTTGTACCTGTGCCAATTCCTGCATGCGAATTGCATGTTCAGTAGAACAATAGAAATTAAGTAATATACGACTTGCACCATGCACGTCATTCGTATTTACTAATGGTGAAGTCAAAGCATCTTCTATAGCCTTTGTTATCCTATTCTCGCCCTCTGCCTCACCCACATTCATAATTGCCACATTACCATCCTTGAGCGTATTATATACATCTTGGAAATCAGTATTGATATAGCCTGGTATAGTAATAATTTCTGCTATCGACTTAGCAGCATTGCAAAGCACCTCATCCGCTTTTGAAAAAGCATTTGGCAAATCCAAATCAGAGAACAGCAAGCGCAACTTTTCGTTGTTTATAACCAACAATGCATCGGTATATTGTGCCAATTTAGCCACACCACGCATAGCCTTCTGTATCGCTTTTCTGCCTTCAAAGGCAAATGGGATAGTAACTATACCCACTGTCAGGATTCCCATCTCATGTGCCACTTTGGCCACCACCGGACTTGCCCCCGTTCCTGTGCCACCACCCATTCCTGCGGTAATAAACACCATCTTGGTGCCATCATCCAATGCCTCACGAATACGATCCTCGCTTCCTTGAGCAAAGTCTTCAGCAACCTGCGGCCTACCACCTGCACCCAAACCGGGACCTATCTGCAACTTGGCAGGTACCGACATCTTCTCTAACGCCATCGAGTCTGTGTTGCATACCAAAAATGACACATCTCTTATGCCTTGGCGATACATATAGTTGACAGCATTACAACCACCACCGCCTACACCTAACACTTTTATTATACTATCTTGAAGTATATCAAGACCTATCGTTGGAATCATTCCATCCATATATTCTCGTGTTTTTGATATTACTTAATTATTGTTTATCACCATCCAACATGGCTTAATTTTCAAAATCTTCTGGGGTAAAGATCTTTATCAGTCGCGATGTTACATTCTCTATCGGACTAAGTTTCTTTACCTCTCCTTCCTTATGATTATGCCTAAAGTCCATTGCCAAAGCAAGAGTACCTATTAACATTGAGTATTTAGGTGCACTATATTCTTCATCAGTTTCTTTCACCAACCAAGTATCATGCGAACCAAATTCGATAGGAAGTGTTGTTTGTTCTTGTAAATAAGGCAACAAATCTTGCAATTCAGTCCCGTTGCCCGTAATATACACCTTCTTAATATCCTGCTCGTATTGCTTCAAATCGTTCATCAAAGGAGCCACAATCTCATACAACCGCAGTTGTATAATTCGAGCCAATTCATTCGTATTTAACAACACACGCTCATCTGTGTTATCTGTCGAACGGAGCGAGAAATTAACCGTTTTCGTTACATACTTTGTTGCAGCCTGACCATATTTGGTTTTCAGCAACTCTGCATTAGCAACACTTATTTTCAGCGCTTTTATATCATTGGTTATGTTTTGTCCTCCAAGCGGATTTACACGATTAAATAAGTATCTGCCACTTTTGCAAATAGTTAGAGTGGTTGTTTGAGCACCAAAGTCGATTATTCCGCAACCGTCCCATTCGTCGTCTTCTGTTACCAATGCTGCGGCTAATGCTTCAGGGCGAGTCCACACTTCCTCTATCGCTTTATTTGCACGAGCAAAACTACCCTCCGTTTTTTCTTCCGCCTCCCTAACACCTACAAACACATTATATATCACATCCAGTTTTTTTGCTTTTTGCATTGTCGCAGGTGCATCGTCTTGTTCTATTCCGTCAAGGACATATCTATATGGCACTGCCGACAACACACGCATAGTAGGATAACGAGCCTCTATCTTGGTTCGACACTCTAATTCCATCGCTTCAAGCAACTTGTCAGTGATATAATTTCTGGAAATCAGATCTCGGCGAACAACCACATCTTTCACTTGCAACAACTTGCCACCTACTGTAACAAACGCTCTATCAAGTGTTTCCTCCGAACTCAAACCTATCTCATTACCAAGCAGTAGCAACAAACGCTTTATAGTGGCACCAATATCTGATGTTTGTGTCACTATTCCTTTTTCTACACTACCTACGCGGGTCTTATCTTCTTGATAACCTAAGATCTGCAACTTACCGTTTTCTGCCTCACGAGCAGCCATCACACGGATACTACTGCTACCTATATCCACCGCTACAAGAGGATAATTATCCGCCGATTTTTTATTCTCAGTCTTCCTCGCCATATACTTTTCCGTCTTTTAATATATATTTTTCTTTTGTTACCTGGCAGTAAGCAACACCTCTCTCATCAAATATCAGTTTTTCACCATACTTACTAACCCACCCTATTCTGCGAGCAGGATTACCTACCATTAAAGCGTAGGGCAAGACATCTTTAGTTATTACACTTCCCGCCCCTACTAAGCAATACTTACCCAATTCATGTCCACAAACAATAGTGGCATTTGCGCCGACCGATGCACCGCGACGAATTATAGTCTTGCGATATTCGCTCTTACGAGACACTGCAGAGCGAGGATTCAGTACATTGGTAAACACCATACTCGGTCCTAAAAACACATCATCCTCACACTCCACCCCTGTATATACCGATACATTGTTTTGTATCTTTACATTCCTTCCAAGCACTACATCAGGCGACACCACTACATTCTGACCTATATTGCAATCCTCACCTATTTTACAGCCGGACATGATATGACTAAAATGCCAAATCTTTGTACCTTTGCCTATTTGACACCCCTCATCTACATAACTTGACTCATGAACAAAATAATCCATACTTATTTTTCTTTTTATATATTCAAAATCATCTTCTGCCTATCACCTGATTGGCATATCTGATATCTATCTCTTTATATTTTTTCCAACCCATCTTAGCAAATCCCTCAGTATAAAACTGCCGTAATTTACTTAATTTCTGCTCATAGTTATCTAATGTCCCCAACAAAATAATATGTCCTCCCACTCTTGGTACTAATTCTATTTCTTTACGACTTGTAACCACAATCTGCTCAATTTGAGCATTCCAAAAGTCGTTATCTTCCAACCATTCTACAAAATCGAACAATTCCTCTCGCGCCATTCTTTCAGTCACTCGTCCTGTTACAACAGGCACATACGAAGCAGTATGAAATGTGGCTGGCATAGGCTTTCGTTCGCTATCTATAAAATAATTCTTTTCACCTATTACCCTTAGTTTTGGCTCACGCTGCTGCACTCGGATACAAACCGTTCCATCGGTTAGTTTATAGCATTGAGCGTCCTTGACAACCTGATTTGCACATACCGCCTTCTCTATCGCGTGAGTGTTTATTTGACTATAGTTATACCCTGAAGGATACAAACCGCTATCTCTTAGTAACACTACAACATCTCTTGAAGATATGAAATACCTTGATATCGAATCTTCTATCTCAATCATCACCTTCTTACACTCAGTTTCATCCATATTGTTAGGCACAAGCCATATTGCCCAAGTCATATAGCCAACAAGCATAGTCAGTGCAAGAGTATATAAGATTATGTATAAGGTCTTTTTCACTTCTTCTTCAAACTTTTTGCTATTTCCGGCACAAGTCTATCTATATCTCCCGCACCAAGTGTAACTATCACCTCACCATGTCTTCCACTTAGATTCTTAATCAAATCGGGTTTTTCAACTATACTCTTTTTCTCACATGTTATCTTATCAAGTAACATCTTGCTATCAACACCCTCAATAGGATTTTCTCGCGCAGGATAAATAGGCAAAAGTATTACTTCGTCCAATTGAGAGAGTTCTCTTGCAAAGCCCTCAGCAAAATCACGAGTACGAGTGTACAAATGCGGCTGGAAAACACCTGTGAGTTTCATCTTAGGATACAAACGCCGTATAGACTCTATGCTCTTATGCAATTCTGTTGGGTGATGGGCATAATCGTCAATATACACAATGTCTTTTGTGTTCACATGTATATTAAAGCGCCTATATATTCCTGAATAGGAAGCCAAGCCTACTCGCAGTTCTGTCTCAGTCACACCGCATAGCCATGCCACCGCCATTGCCGCCACACTATTTTCTATATTCACCCAAATAGGAACACCTAATTTCAAATTCTCTATCCTTTCATTAGGAGTTACATAATCAAAATGAATCTCTCCATTGTTAACCACCACATTATCTGCATAGAAATCAGGCAACGGAGAATCACTATTTTTATCCACCTGGCCACAATAAGTGTACAACTTAACCCCTTGTTGCAAACGAGGCTTAATATCTACTCCTTGCTTGAGTAGCAATGCCCCACCCTTTTTTATCAAGGATGTGTAGTATTCAAAACCTTCTTTGAACCCCGCCGCATCACCATATATATCCAAATGATCAGGGTCTGCACTCGTTATTATCGATATATAAGGCGACAACTGATGAAACGAACGGTCAAACTCATCTGCTTCTACTACTACATAACTGCTGTCTTTATTCAAAAGCAAATTACTTCTGTAATTCAAACTTATTCCTCCCAAAAAAGCATTTGTTCCTATCTCCGATTGATATAGCAGATGAGCCAACATAGTACTCGTCGTAGTTTTACCATGAGTTCCTGCAACACATAACGACTGCATCTGACGAGTTATTACTCCCAACACCTCAGAGCGTTTTAATATCATATAACCATGCTCAAGGAACCATACATACTGCTCATGATCAAGTGGCACAGCAGGAGTCCTAACAATCAGCGTTTGTTCCCTGTCAAGTACATTCTCAGGCAATGCACTTACAGACTCGTTATATATGATTTTTATACCCTCTTTCTCTAACTCAATTGTCAAAGGCGAAATAGTCTTGTCGTAGCCTGACACATTATAGCCCTTATCCATAAAATACCTTGCCAAAGCAGACATTCCTATACCACCTATTCCAAGAAAAAAAACAGATGTAAAAGTAGCACGAATCGCTGCTACTGAGCGTTCTACACTTATTTCATTATCTTGCTGCATATACAATTCTTTACTATTTAGCCATTTTATAAATACCATGCAAAATTAGTCTTTTTTCATGACTTGACAAAAATATATTTAATTTTTTATTTTCTAAAACACATATATCACATAAATGCCTAAATAAAAAAGCACTACCTGCTTGACACAGGTAGTGCAAAACGATAATTGTAAAACTATTTATTTCACTCTTTGACCCATTATGGTATAAACTTTTCCGTCGCGAAGAATATAGATATTGCCATCTACCAACACCTTACGGGCAACAGAAGCAGCATCTGTTGTTGCAATAACCTCTTCTAAACCATCTGCTGACGCTTCTATCACTACCTTCTCATTGGTCAATACAAACTTACCATCCTCACCCGTCATTCCTAATCCTTCGTCTGCCTTATATTCCAATCCGCTCGGCTCTACTATCTTACAGCCGTCCAACACAAACTCACCCCAACCTACTATCGAACCTTCGCTACCCTGAACCGTCACATTGGCATTGCGGATAGTTAAAGTAGCCGAACTCTTGCTCGCTATTCCTGCACCTTCATCATTAGTCGCTTCTACCGACACGCCCTCTATCAGCACACTGCCCTTACCATTCAGCCACAAAGCACCC
>JAFVDX010000041.1 GCA_017478225.1 Paludibacteraceae bacterium
ATTGAGATCCCGAAAAGAATGGGTTTTGATGACAAAGGCACGTTTGAGATATACCAGATTCTCAAAAATCAACTTGTCTCGTTCACGGAAGAACTGGCTCGGACATTCGCTGAAGAAGCTGCACAAAAGATTCGTTCTCGGATTTATATAGGATGGCAGGAAGTTCCGCAGGAATACAATCGTATGGAAGGAGAAATCGAGTTATTGGCTGCCAACCCGAAATATGAACCCTTGAATATAAATTGGGATGCTGAGTTCGGCAAGGTGGTGATGGATTCGGTCTTACACAATTTTAGTCTGAACTGATGAACCTGCCGGAAAATTATACTGTCGAGCATCGCAATGTGAAACATGCCCGCCTTCGTGTACATGAGGACGGTTCTGTCCAGTTGTTTGTACCGGAAGACTTTACGGATGATACCATCCTGAAAATACTGGATTCAAAGCAGCAATGGATAGCGGCCAAAAAACAATATTTTGCAAGCAAGGGGAGAATCCTGTTAAAAAGGAATGAAATCCTTCTGTTGGGCAATCGCTATGCTTATTACTACTCTTCCCGCTATTGGAACAAAGTTGTTGTCAATCATGAGAGTAAAACCATACAGGCACGCAGGAATCTATTGGATACGCTTGTGCAGGAGAAATGGCTGAAAGCAGAGGCAGGGCGATATATCCGTCCTCGCGTGGCAGAACTGTCGGAAAAATTGCTGCTTCCGTATAATCGTCTTTTTATCCGCAGCCAGAAACGCAAATGGGGAAACTGCTCGGCGGAAAAAAACATATCGGTTAACTGGCGTATTATTAAAGCTCCGGAGTTTGTGATTGACTATGTGATAATACATGAATTGTGTCACACGCTGATTATGAAACACACAGCCAAGTTTCAAACTCTGTTGATTTCACATTGCCCTGATTATAAGCAGGCGCAAGCATGGCTTGAAAAATACGGCAACAATCTATGAAATTGACTAATATATCACGTACATTATAACCCTCTAAAAAATATCATTATGCAAATAGGAGACCGAATGCCGCAGTTCAGCGTGCTTAATCAAGACAGTGAGGTCGTAACCGACAAAGACCTAATCGGCAAGCCGACAGTGCTTTATGTTTATCCCAAAGACTCGACGCCCGGGTGTACGGCTGAGGCTTGTAACCTGCGCGACAACTACCACTCGTTCCTCGCAAGGGGCTATCAGGTGTATGGCGTGAGCAAGGATTCGCCCGCCTCGCATCAGCGGTTCATTGAGAAATACAGCCTGCCGTTTCCGCTACTGAGCGACCCGACAACCGAACTGCTGCAGGCACTCGGCGCGTGGGGAGAAAAGAAACTCTACGGCAAGACAAGCATGGGCACGCTCCGCAAGACATTCGTTTTCGTGGCAGACGGCACACTTGAGCGCATCATCGAGAAAGTGGATACCAAGAACCATACAGAGCAAATTTTGTAATCACCAACTATTCAAACAAGTTAATCACATGAAACGACTATTCTTTCTTTTTGCTGTTGCAGTAGTGGCGGCAGGAGCAATGGCTCAGGGACCTCAGGGTCCGCGTGGGCATCATAACGACCGGCACGGACATGGCGACTCGCATCGTCGTCCGCCGATGGAACAGCGATACCAAGACTGTGCAACGACAGAACAGATGCAGGTGGTGATGGACGCGCTCAACGGACAGTCGTTCGACGACAAGAAACTGGAGATAGCCAAACTATGCGTCACCATCGGCTATTTCTGCACGGCGGACATGGCACAGATGGCAACGGTGTTCTCGTTCGACGACAGACGGTTGGAGTTCCTCAAATACGCCTATGCATATTGTTTAGACAAGGAGAACTATCCCACGCTGCGCGACAGCTTTACCTTCCAATCGAATTTCGACGCCTTGTTAGACTATATCTACCCCAATATGCGAAAATAAGCACTTTGCGCCAAAACGGAACTGGGAGTAATGCGGAGAAAAAACAACTTATTCGCCGCAAATATGCGGAGATTAGGCATAGTTTTTGTTGCATAATTAGAAAACAAATACGCTATGAATACCGTTTATCTATGGCAAAATGACAAGTTCCCCCGTTTCGAATGGGACACCGATGCGCTACTATTGCCTTTAGGCGAAGCACATACCTTGCAAGGGCAGTTGCTCGGTCGCATGTCTGCGCTTGGCTTCGAAGGTCTTTCGCAACAAGTGGAAGCCGTCACACAAGAAATCATCGGTTCATCGCAGATAGAAGGCGTGACGCTGAATGCCGACAGCGTACGAAGCAGTGTAGCACGGCATCTGGGGTTGGAAACTGCTGGCAACGAACGGAGCGACCATTATACGGAAGGTGTAGTGAACGCGATGATGCAGGCTACGCAGGATTTTACGGAACCACTTACAGCGGAACGGATGTTTGGATGGCATGCCGCTTTCTTCCCTACCGGCTATAGCGACGGGTATAAGATAACGGTTGCCAACTGGCGCGTAGGAGACGAACCGATGCAGGTGGTTAGCGGACCGATGGGCAAAGAGAAAGTGCATTTTGTAGCTCCGCCAAGCGATATTGTTTCAACGATGATGGAGCAGTTTATTGCTTGGTGCAACACCCCGAACGACACCGACCCGATACTACGTGCAGCTATCGCGCATCTATGGTTCGTCACTATCCATCCCTTTGATGACGGTAACGGACGCATGGCACGTACCATAACCGAGTTGATGTTGGCACGGGCGGACAACAGCAGTCAGCGTTTCTACAGCCTTTCGGCAGAGATAATTAAGCAACGCAAACAATATTACGATGCGTTAGAGCAGGCACAGAAAGGAGCAATAGATGTCACGCCTTGGCTACTATGGTTTGTAAAAACACTACGCAACGCATTGGCCTTTTCGTTGCAGACAACCGACCGGGTACTACAGAAAGCCTCTTTTTGGAGCAAGCACAAAGAGACAGAACTGAACGAGCGGCAACGGAAAATCATCAACAGGATGTGGGATGGTTTTGACGGCAAACTGACTACACAGAAATATGCAAAAATCAACCATTGCTCGCAAGACACGGCACTGCGTGACATACAATCCTTAATGGAAAAAGGCATCCTCCGCAAGACAGAGGAAGGCGGCCGTTCTACCAATTATGAATTGACTTAAAGAACAACAACTCCTATAAACACTATACGCGTATGTCCTGTCTTCAAGTTATATTAGCCATAATCTTTCCGCCGTTGGCGGTGATTGACCGCGGGTGCGGCTCAGTGCTGATTGTCTTTCTTCTCACCCTGTGCGGCTGGATCCCGGGGGTAATCGGCGCTTTGATTATCTTAAACAAGAACGATTAATAGGCGTATAATCCGAAACTCAAATATAGTGAATCTAATCCTTAAACTAACTCAAAAATCTCAACTTTTGTGCAGTTCAGGAAGGATTTATTGCTGTATTTTATGCAGTTTACATGGTGAGATTTTGCTTATTTTATGCAGTTATGATACTGCGAAAACTGCGATTTTATGCAGTTTAGAATGATTTTTCTTGCAAGATAACTGCCTAAATTCTCGCTCAAAAGCAAAGAGAAGACGATGGCTCGTAAGGCATACGCGATTGACCCTGCTTTTATTGACGAACATGACCAAGCGTTACTCACTGAGAGTTATGGATTAAGACTTGAAAACGTGGTTGCGTTAGAGATTGCTCGTCGTATTAATAGCGACTACCAGCAAGTATATTATCTGCGTAAAAATAAAGAGTTGGAGGTTGATTTTGTTGTAGTAGAACGAAGTCATGTAAAAGAGTTGATACAAGTAACATACGATTTCAGCAACCCATCGGAGAAGTTATACAAACGCGAAGTGGAAGGACTGACACGCGGTTCGGCTCTAACGCATTGTGATAATCTGACACTTATAGTTATGTATGGAGAGACGGGCATAATTGAGCATGACGGAAAGAAAATCCACGTGGTAAGTGCCATAGATTGGCTGATAAAGAACTGAACTAAACTTATACAAACTTAAATAATATGCGTAAACTACTTATTTTTTTAGCCGTTGCCGCCGTGGCAATGAGCATTGAGGCAAAGACGATTGTTGTCTATTTCTCGGCTACGGGCACCACCAAAGCGGCTGCTGAGAATATCGCTAAAGCCGAGAAGGCTACCCTATGGGAGATAGAGGCAGCAGAGCCTTACACCGATGCAGACCTCGACTGGCGCAACAAACAGTCGCGTTCGTCGCTGGAGATGAACGACCCTGAGGCACGGCCGACTATCAAACAATGCACTAACATAATGCCGTACGACACCATCTTTGTGGGTTATCCGATATGGTGGGGTATCTGTCCGCGTATCATCAACTCGTGGATTGACAACAACCTGCCGCAGTTGGAGGGTAAGACACTCGTTCCGTTTGCCACGAGCGGAGGCAGTGGGGTAGAGCAGTCTGTAGAGTATCTGCGCAAGACCTATCCCGCTTTGACATGGCAAGACGGCCAACTAATAGGGAGATAATAACTTATGACTATCAAGACGACTGAACTGATACGCACTTGTGAGAGTTGGGATGGTGCGCCGTTGCCCGATTTTCCTGTAGGAAAGCCTGAACTGCGGGTTTTGCGATTGGAGTTTCCTGCTGGAGCTAAGACCGAATGGCACCACCATCCTGTGATGAACTACGGCATTGTCCAGCAAGGCGAACTGACCATCGTTTGTAAGGACGGCAGAGAGAAAACTTTTTATGAAGGTGAGGCGTTGGTGGAGGTCATTGGCACCGTCCATCGCGGCGAGAACAGAGGCTTGAAACCCGTTGTTCTCAATATGTTCTACTTTGCCTCCCCAGGTGCAGAGATAACTATCCCACACCCTGAATTGGAAAATGAATAACACAACATAGATAAATACACCACTTATGAAAAAATATCATTTATTTATCGCTGCCGTCTTGCTGACTTTATCTGCAGGGCTGACTGCGGCGGATACATACGCCTATGTGGAGCGTGACTCCACCCTCTATTTAGACATCTATTCTCCCGCTACGCAGGCTAATGGTTATACTATTCTGCATGTTTTTGGCGGCGGATTTTTTGAGGGGGCGCGTACCAACAAATGGGACACTGCATACTGTCATTCGTTGACTGAGTTGGGCTATAGAGCAGTGGCTATCGACTATCGTCTTGGACTGAGAGGAGTCTCCAATGTTGGAATTACAAATCTCAAACCCCTTGAGAATGCTTTTTACATGGCTGCTGCTGATTGCTCTGCTGCGGTACGGTATCTTGTTTCTCATGCCGACGAATTAGGTATTGCTCCCGATAAAATCATTTTGGAAGGTTCATCGGCTGGGGCTATTACTGTTCTTATGACTGACTATGGACGATGCAACGCGCTTGATTATACCGCTGAATTGCCTGAAGGCTGGAAACCTGCTGCAGTAGTTGCCTATAGCGGGGCGATATACTCTACCCACGGTGCACTCAAATGGTCTTTGCCGCCTGCGCCTACGCTCCTCTTTCACGGCATGCTCGATAAGATTGTCACCTATAAGAAGATAACCTTTGGCAAACTCGGTCTTTATGGTGCAAACGCCATTGTCAAACGCCTTGCCAAGTTCGATTATCCGTATTCCGTCTATCGTGTCCCGGGTCTTGGGCATGAGGTCAGCATGGCAGGACCGATGACGCTTGACGAATTGGACCTCTTTGTTCGCCAGCGTCTTATCAATCATCGTACGCTTTTCAAAGATGCCATCCTCCGCGACACTGCCGTCCACCCCACCAAATGGACCACTATGACTGTCAGCGACCTCTATAAGAAAAAATAAGCAAATACATGTAAATGAGTGTAATATGTTTCATTAGTCCAATATTTTTGAGGTGTCTAGCAGGTATGTGGGTATTCCGTCCAAGTAGTTTATTAGGCTTCAGCGTTTTCATTGGACGATACGGGATTTGCAACTTGATATGGCTCGTGGTTGAACAATCGATTTGCTTGGCACTATATTCCGCTACGGCTATTATGATCTAAGCCATACAACATTAGAGTATCAGCAGATGGGGGCGTCTCGCGCGGCAGTTCCGCATACTCTGCATTCTGCTGACGAGTGTTTTCTTTATGTTTTTTTGTGAAAGGAGAAAAAATGCCGTAAAACTTGTGTATATCAGATATTTGTTGTACTTTTGTCCAAAAATAAAGTAGTACTTTATATTTGTCCAATCAAAAGGTAACATTATGTATAACAGAGTTTTATAGGGTGAATTATTGCGCTTGGCGAAATATTTTAAGGTTTTAACCATTACCGGTCCGCGTCAATCAGGAAAGACAACCCTTTGCAAAAAAATATTTCCCCAATATGATTATATCAATCTTGAGGATGAAACTACTCGTGCAGAACTGGAACTTAATAGGAAATCATTCCTTGAAAAGCACCTCGCTGGATTGATAATCGATGAAGTACAAAATATGCCGGAGATATTCTCGGCTGTACAAGTTGTTGTAGATGAGAACCCTAATGCTCACTTTGTCCTGACAGGCAGCAATAACTTTTTATTGATGCAAAAAATAACACAGTCGCTTGCCGGTCGTACTGCCTTATTGACGCTGCTTCCTTTTTCTTGCAAAGAACTTACTGAACAAGATAAATCGGTTAGCGTATTCGAAATGATGTTTCGGGGCTTTTATCCTGCTGTTTGGGCAGATTCGATTCCACCTCAAGATGCATACAGGCAATACTTCTCAACATACATTCAGCGTGACATTCAGCAAGTGATGAACATTCGTCATTTGTCAGAATTTCGTAAATTCGTGATTATGTGCGCCTCACGTGTCGGCACAGAATTTAATGCACAGAGTATGTGCTCTGAATTAGGTGTATCAATACCGACTATTCAAGAATGGATGAATGTATTGGAGGCTTCATATATAGCATTTCGCCTGCCGCCGTTTTACAGAAATATAAATAAGCGATTAGTAAAAACACCTAAAATATATTTTTATGATGTTGGAATGGTTTGTTATTTATTGGGGATTAAATCTGCAGAACAGGTTGAGAGCCATCCTTTGAGAGGACAGATATTTGAAAATATGGTAATTAGTGAATTTCTGAAAAAGCAATACAACCTCGGTTTGGATAATAATCTGTTTTTCTATCGTGACAAAGGGCAACATGAAGTTGATATTGTACAAGAAGATGGTTTGAACCTATACGCTTATGAAATAAAGTTATCACCGCAAATTCACCCTGATTTCTATAAAAATCTCAGATATTTTCGTTCGTTATTTCCTGATGTAACATTGCTTACGCAAGTAATAAACACAGGAAAAGAAAATAATAATGATACTGAAATAGGTCACATTAACTACCTGAAGATATAGAAGGAAATGGCTGCATTTTGCTTAACGGCTACCATTTGCCTTAAGCTTTGCCGCATATCGAGAGCAATCTCTTTCTCCTTGTTCTTCTGGATGATGCCGTATTTCTTAAGTTCACCAGGTAGTTGCATGTATTGGCTCCGTTTGTCGGGTGTCAAACTATATATAGAGAGAGAATAAGCCTGTTAATTTAGTCTTGTCAATCATTGTGCATCACAGAGTGCGGTTAACTCTCGAATACAGCCATTGCCCAATGGTCTTTTTCGGTTACTGCTATGAGACGCATATTGAGATGAGCCGCTTTGTCTTCGAGCAGAGGCAAATCTTCTGTGTAAAAACCACTTATAACTAACTTACCTGACTTGTTTAAGCAAGAAACATATTTGGGCATATCCATTATTAATATATTTCTGTTGATGTTGGCAAGGATAATATCGAAATGTTTGTCTGAAAGTGCTTTCGCATCTGAAGTTATGATATCTATATTTGAAACGCCATTGAGTTGGCAGTTCTCTTTAGCATTGTCTGTACACCAAGTATCTATATCAATAGCCGTGAGAGGTTTTGCACCTCGTTTGGCTGCAAGAATTGCAAGTACAGCCGTGCCACAACCCATATCGAGCAATGCTTTATTTTGCAAGTCGGCACTTAGAAGATACGACAGAATCATATATGTTGTTTGGTGATGACCTGTGCCAAATGCCATACGAGGATTGATAGTGATGTCGTATTTATATGCTTTATCCGGTTTTTGAAATGAGGAATGAATAATGCAATCGTCGTTAATGATGATGGGTTGAAAATAATTTTTTTCCCATTCTTCGTTCCAATCTTTATCCTCACATAATTCAGTTTTTACATAAGTAATACCTTCGTAATGAAAATCGTTTAGTGCATTGTTTAGCATATCTAAATCAAATTGTGAAGTTTGAATGTATGCTAAAATATCGTTGTTATCAAGGTCAACAAAACTTTCGTAACCAAGTTCGGATAAGCGATTTATCCAAATGTCTTTAACAAAACTTTGATTGGCTGAGATGTTGAAAGTGGATTGAGAGTACTGCATAATGATTGTGTTTTTAAGTTGGTTATGAGTTGATTTGATGTGAATAGGATAGTTTTCTGTGTCCTCTATGCACAATGCAAAGGTACTACTATTTTTTGAAAAAATAAATTTTTTGAAAAAATATTTGCACTATTTAAAAAATTGCTGTACCTTTGTAGCCGCTTTTGAGAGATAAAGTGTTGGTCCATTAGCTCAACTGAATAGAGTACCACACTACGGATGTGGGGGTTGCAGGTTTGAATCCTGCATGGATCACAAAAAAACTTACCGAGAGGTAAGTTTTTTGTTTTATTTTATATGTATTTTTTTATACATGGCTTTACTAAAGTTTCCAAAGTGGAAACTTTAGTTGATATTATACCGTATCCATAAAACTTCTTTGCACTTTGTTGAATATCACTATTCCGATAAAAAGTAGCACAATCATGAAGCAGAAACTATAAGCGAGCATGCCCCACGAGAACTCTCCTACGCCCAACATGCCGTATTTGAATGCCTCTAAAATACCTGTAAGAGGATTTAGCGACATGAGGAGTCTGAGTTTTGTGTTAGTAACTGTAGAGAGCGGATAAATGACAGGCGTCGCGTACATCCACAGGCTAACGAAAAATGAAAGCAAGAGTTGCAGGTCTCTATATTTTGTTGTCATAGAAGAGAATAAAATTCCGAATCCCAATGCCAATCCTGCAAGCATTATGACAAGTATGGGGATGAGTAGGGCATACCAGTTGGTATAAATAGTTATTGGAGTGAAGAGTTGGTAATAGGCATAAATAGTGAGGAAGAGCGAGAATTGAATAAAGAATCGTACTAAATTGCTTGTGACGGTGGCAATTGGCATAATAAGTCTTGGGAAATAAACTTTGCCAAATATGCCGGCATTATCAATAAAGGTGTTGCTTGTTTTGTTGAGGCAATCTGAGAAATACTGCCAGAAACTGATGCCTGCGAGATAGAACAAAGGTTGTGGGAGGCCGTCAGTGGAAATATGAGCAATGCCGCCGAATACGACCATATACATCACAGTGGTCATCAAAGGCTGAATAACAAACCAAAGAGGTCCCAAAACGGTTTGCTTATATTGAGTAATGATATTCCGTTTGACAAATAGTTCACATAAGTCTCTATATGCCCAAAGTTCTTTTAGATTGATATCTAAAAGTTTATTTTTAGGTTTAATTTCAGTTGACCATTGTTGTTCCATAAATAAACTGATATGTCTTTTGAAAATGCGTGCAAAAGTACTATAAGTTTTGTAAATATACAAGAAAGTAGTAATTTTGCGCTCTAAAATTTATTGTATATATGAATCAATTATATTTCAGACGACTGATTTGTGTGATTGCTTTTTTTGCTGCTGTTTTATTGCATGCCGAGCAGGTAACATATACCGTAAGTTCTTCTTCTTCGGTGGAAATGTCGGGAACAGGCGTTGAAGGCTCTTATGCCGAATACGAAAAATCATCGACTACCGGTGCTAAAGGACAGATGACGAGTGGAAATTTTACTCGTTTAAGGATATATGACTTTGTATGTACTCAGATTAATTCTGTAACTTTAGAGATGCGTTCAAACAGCAAGTCTGGTGCGGGTTCGCTTAGGATGAGTATAGGCGAAGATAATGTTTGGGTGATTGAGAATCAGTCGTTTTCTAAGAAAGGTTGGAATGGTTCATTTTCTTCTCAGTTGGTGCCGATTACTTATGTATTCAAAGATAAAAGAAAAGTAGCGAGTGGTGAGGTGATAGAGATATATGTTGAGGCGTCAGAAAATTCTTTGTATGTAGAGAGTTATACGATTGATTATACTCCTGCAGTGCCTCAAGCGCATTATGTGAGATTACTGACGGGTACTTCTGATGAGTTTGAAGATATACACGAGAAGTCACCTAGGGCGGGAGTGTTGTTGCCTGATTATGACTACAATGATGGTGAGTGGTGTTTCGTGGGGTGGACGGATATGCCTGTTTACGAGGCAGATAACTATATGAATTGCTACAAGGGTGGGGAGAGATATTTTCCTGTCAAAAACACTGCGTTGTATGCTCTTTATGCTACTGCTGATACTTATTTGAGTCAGAATTACTACAACAACACATCCTATTTGTCGGGGGAATATATGATAGTAGAGACTTATTCGGGACTTATGGCTTATGGAAGTGTGGATACTAAAACGGGTAAATTGGCGACTCTCAGTATAAAAGAAAACCTAACAAAAGAAGATGATAAATATACAAATTCTATTGATGCTATTATCTCAAATTGTATATATAACATTGATTTTCTGCCTGATAGTTTACTAACTATCTATAATGCTTCTGACAGGTCTTATGTTGGATTTCCTACAAGTAGTGGTAATAGGCTTACAAAGACAAAGACAGAATGGTCGTGGCTGGAATTGCCAGATAAGACAATGTGGATTTATCACAAGTGGTCTGGTGGTCAGATACGCTCATTGTTTGTTGAGGATAATCAATTCTTATGCACAATGATAGTACCATCATCTGAAGGTATAGTGTTGTTTGATATAAGTGAATTTCCGGATAGACAAAATAATCCTACAAGATATACATGTTTGGCTCAGAAGGTGGAAGATGACTTGAACGATGGGCAAGAAGAAGTATTTACGGATGATGTGATAGTTGCCAATAATCAAGTGCATAATCCTTATAATAAGTTGGTTAGAGTGTTTGATGTGTATGGAAAATTGGTTGCTGAAAATAGTGGTAATATAAGTCTTGATAGGCTGTCTTGTGGAGTTTATATAATAGTAATAGAAAATACAAGGATTAAACTTTTTGTTCCTTAATTTGTCAGTATTATAAACTTTTTGTAATTTTGCACGATATTTCAAGTAATGCGCTTTTATAAGCATATAATATTATTTTTGATGTTGTTGTTGGCAGTATCGCTGTCGGCTCAAAATAACACATCTTCTCCATATTCTCGATTCGGCTATGGTGAGTTGAATGATAATGTACCCGGTGCATATAGAGCAATGGGTAGTGTCGGTTTGGGTATGAGGAATAGTAAAGTGATAAATCCATCGCAGCCTGCATCGTATAGTGTAGTAGATAGTGCAACCTTTATGTTTGATATTGGTGCAAGCGGAATGTGGACTAATCATGATGATGCTTATGGTAAAAGAGACAATGGAAGCGGAAATTTGGAGTATCTGACCTTGCAAGTGCCATTCTGGAAATACATAGGTTTCTCGGCTGGTGTGATGCCATATTCCATGGTTGGATATAACCTTACAGAAAATGATACTACTGCCAATCATCCTTTTACTCGGCAGTATTATGGTAAAGGTGGAGTGACGGAAGTGTATGGCGGTTTGTCGTTTAACATAATGAATTGGGTGGCATTAGGAGCGAATATCTATTACATGTTTGGCGAAATAAACAATACTCGCTCGCTTACATTTTCTGATTCTTTCTTCACTAATGTTAACGAGCAGTCTGCATTGAGAGTTAGTGATTTGAGATTTCGCTATGGTTTGCAATTTTTCCATACATTTAAGGAAAAGCATACTATTGTGTTAGGTGCGGTATTTGAGCATAAATCGCGGTTTAATGTGAGGTACTTGCTTGACGAAACCATCAGAAGGGATACTATAATCCAGACAGACGACAGGAATGGTTTTGGTTTGCCGATGATGTATGGTATAGGTGCAAGTTATACCTACGACAATAGGCTTACTGTTGCTTTAGATTATTCAGTTACTAACTGGTCTCAGATAAACTATTTTGCGCAGACAGGTCTTTTGAAAGACCGCGGGAGAATATCAGTTGGCGCGGAATATAGGCATAATGCTTTAAGTAAGAAATACGCTGAGCGCATGCCTTGGAGATTAGGCTTTAGTATGTGTGACTCGTATCTGCATGAAATCCCATCAAAAGAATTTACAGTATCGTTAGGCTTTGGCTTTCCTCTGCGTAATATAGGAACGGTTATAAATACCTCGTTTGAGTATGGTCATAGAGGTTCGGCTGATACCTTGGAAGAGAATTTTATACGCTTCACATTGAACGCGCAGATAGTGGAGACATGGTTTCTTAAACGAAAGTTATAAATCCTTTTGGCACGGTAATTGGACTTAATAAGAAAAACGATTATGAATAAGAATCAAATAAAATTATTGTATATGAAAACCAAATTGTTATTAGTAGTATCACTGTGCGTGGCTTCGGTATTAGGTTGCTCGGCACAGAAAGTTAAGAAGGACAAGAAAAGTAAAAAAGATGCCGCAGTGGTAGAACAAGTAAAGACTGATGCTCCTAAAGCAGAAGTTAAAGAAGATGCGGATCCTGTGGTTACAAAAGAATGTCTGACTGATGTAAGTCTTTTCAGCGAATCAGTAAAAAACAAGCAATATGCTGATGCTGTTGAGCCTTGGTATAGGGTTTATGAGCAATGCCCGAATGCTAATAAGGCAATTTATTCTCAGGGACCGAAGATTATAGAGTGGCAACTCTCGCAGGCTCAGACCGAAGAAGAGAAATTGCGCCTTAAACAAACTTTGATGGAGATTTATGATAAGAGAATGAAATACTTCGGCAATGATCCCAAATATCCAAAAGCATATATATTAGGAGAAAAGGCAATGGATTATTGCCAATACTTTACAGAGGACGAGTTGAAACTCCAGGCTCGTGATTGGTTTGAAGAGTCGGTTGACGGAATGGGCGGTCAGAGTAAAGTAAGTCTCTTGAATAAATATGCAGAGGTAAGTAATAATATATACAAATCAGACCCGGAGAAGTATGGTGAGCAGTATATAGCCGATTATCAGAAGATATCAGATGCTTTGACCGCCATAGTAAATGACCAGACCAACAAGAACTCTGGTGCTGCAAAGCAATATAAAGATTATATTGATCAGATTTTTGCCAACTCAGGTGCTGCCAATTGTCAGAAACTTGATGAGTTGTATGCTCAGGCAGTACAAGACAACTTGCAGAATGGTGAAGAATTGGCAAAGATTATGAAACTCTATCGTCGTGTTCGTTGCACTGAGTCAGATGTATATTTTGCAGCAGCAGAGGCATCGCATAAGTTGCAACCTACAGCAGAATCTGCAGCCGGTTGTGCAGCAATGAGTGCAAAGAAAGGCGATTACAAAGCAGCGGTTGACTATTACGATCAAGCATTTGAATTGGCTGACGGAGCAGATGACAAGTCAAACTATCTGTATAATAACGCTCTCTACTGCTATCAATACTTGAATCAATACTCACGTGCTCGCGACTATGCTAATCGCTCATTGGAAGTAATTCCTGACCAAGGTCGTTGCTATTTGCTTATAGGTCTGATGTATGCAAGCAGCAAACCATATAATGATCCAGTGCTTAATAAGACAGTGTTCTGGGTGGCAGTTGATCAGTTTAATAAAGCAAAACAGGTTGACCCGACTGTAGTAAACGAAGCCAACAAATTTATTCAGGCATATAGCAAATTCTTCCCCACAACAGAAGAGGTGTTCTTCCAACCTGAATTGGGCAAAGGAAAGCCGTTTACAGTAGGAGGCTGGATACAAAGAACCACAACTTGTCGTTGATGATAAAGAATAATTCATATAATCAAGGCATCGCCATACTGAGTATGGTGGTGCTTTGTTGTTTTATGAGTTGTCATCATGATGTAAAACCCCGTGCGCAAGCGGTGGAAGATAGGGCGGCAATGCCCCTGTTGCTTGCAGATACGGTAACAACACTTATATCTGATTCAGGTATTACTCGATATCGAATAAAGACTGCGCGATGGGAGATGTATGACAAAGCCCAACCTGCTTATTGGGAGTTTCCTGAAGGCATTTATTTGGAGCGTTTTGCACAGGACTTGTCAATAGAGGCATCTCTTGAGGCAGATTATGCATATTACAACGAAGATGAACAACTTTGGGAATTGGACCATAATGTGAAGATGATGAACCTCGAAGGGGAGCATTTTCAAACCGAACAACTTTTCTGGAATCAGAAGACAGAAAGAGTATGGTCTGACTCTGCAATAACCATCATTCGTGAGGCATCAATCATTCATGGCGTAGGGTTTGAGTCAAATCAGACAATGACTAAATATACTATTCTGAATCCTACCGGTACAATACCAATAAAAGACGAATAAGAAAGTAAAACAAAAAATCATTGATATGAAATTGCTTGAACATAAAGTGGCGCTGATTACCGGTGCTGCACGAGGAATAGGTAAGGCTATTGCTCTTAAATTTGCCTCAGAAGGTTGTGATGTTGCCTTTACTGATTTAGTAATCAACGAAGCCGCTGCAGAAACTTTGCAAGAAATTCGCTCAATGGGTGTCAAAGCAGAGGCGTATGCGAGCAATGCGGCTGATTTTGAGGCAGCACATCAGGTGGTCAAACAAATAAAAGAGGAATTTGGAAAAATTGATATATTGGTTAATAACGCCGGCATTACTAAAGATGGTCTTCTGCTGCGTATGACTGAAAGTCAGTGGGATCAAGTGATAAATATCAATTTGAAATCAGCCTTTAATTTCTGTCATGCTTGTGCTCCTATTATGGCATCACAGCGTTCTGGTTCAGTGATATGCCTTTCGTCTGTTGTTGGTTTAGGTGGTAATGCTGGTCAAGCCAATTATGCCGCATCTAAAGCAGGTATGATAGGGCTAACTAAATCATTTGCAAAAGAATTTGGCTCAAGGGGGGTTCGTGCCAACTGCATCGCTCCCGGATTTATTATCACCGACATGACAGCGTCCTTGCCTGAAAAAACTCTTGAAGAATTTGTCAAGATGATTCCTATGCGTCGTGGCGGAACCGTTGATGAAGTAGCCAAAGTAGCACTGTTTTTGGCTTCTGACCTGGCTTCTTATGTGTCAGGACAAGTGATTCATTGTTGCGGTGGCATGTCGTAGTACAGAGAATATGAATGAGAAACAAAATATAGGCTCTCTTTTTAATCGTATTGCTCATAGTTACGATTCGCTTAATCATTTACTTTCACTCAATATTGACCGCTATTGGCGTCGAAAAGCCGTTAAAATGCTGAGGCCTGCTGATAGCCAAACGGTTTGTTGCTTGGATGTGGCTATTGGCACCGCTGATTTGGCTATTGAAATTATAAACCAAAAAAAAGCAGATATAATAGTGGGGATTGACTTGTCTGACGAAATGATGAGAATAGGTAAAGAAAAAGTGCAGAAGAAGAACTATTCTGAGTCAATCTCTTTTCTTAATGAGAGTGCACTTTCTATGCCTTTTGAAGACAATTCGTTTGATTTAGTCACCTGCTCATTTGGTGTTCGTAATTTCTCTGATTTAGATTTAGGACTGAGCGAGATGTATAGAGTGATGAAAAAAAATGGTCAACTGATGATTCTCGAATTCTCGTATCCTAAAAATAAGTTAATTGCTTTTATATATGACTTGTATTTTAGTCATATACTACCATTTGTGGGCAGACTATTTAGCAAGGATAAAACGGCTTATACATATCTTAACAGAAGCGTAAAGAATTTCGTTTGGGGTGATGAATTTCTTAAACATCTGAAGAAAATAGGCTTTACTGATTGTTCTATTATGCCACTTACTTTTGGCATTGCCACTGTATATACTGCCATAAAAGACTAATTCACCATTATACACACTGTGTTTTACGACCCCATATCTGTGATTTGCTAAAAAGTCTTTTTAACACAATTTAGGGGTGTCTCGTTTACAAATTTAACATTTTTTACGTTATTTTTGTTATTTTTACATTGTTTTGCTTGTATATATAACAAAATGTTTATACCTTTGCCGCGCAAATGATGCTTATAGTATCGTTTGTTTTATGGTATTAAGGTGTATAACATTTTGTTATATTAGTTGTGTGTTAATGTCTTTATTCACTGACTGCACTTGTGCTTTATAAGCATTGTGTGGTGTTGTATAAATCAAGGTATAAAATAGTCTGCCTATGAAGCGAATTTCCTTCTTTTTAGTGCTTATTGCGCTGATAATCAGTGCGAATACCCCCCCCGCAAAACTTTCTGCTGCGACTTCGTATAGTCTTTCTACGGACAATAAAACCCTCACCATCACTGGTACGGGGGCTATGACTAATTATACGAGTAGTAATTATACCGATCGTCCATGGAATAGTTATGCGACTACAATCACAAAAATCGTTATCTCGTCAGGTGTGACTGCAATAGGTGATTATGCCTTTCAGGGGATGACTGCTGTGTCTGAAATTGAATATGAGGCGGATGTAACAGTTAATTCTATAGGTAATTATTCTTTTTATGGCTGTAGTGGTTTGACTTCTATAGATATTCCTTCTTCGGTGGTTACGATTGGCGAGCGAGCCTATAGGGGATGTAATAATGTAGCGATAAATAGTGTTACGATTCCTGAGAGCATTGCGGCTTTGGGGGATCAGGCTTTTCGTGAAACAAACATCATTTTGGTGTATTGGAACGCAAGAAGGTGCAATGGACCTACAATTTCCACTTCTTATGGGTATCTTACAAATCCCTTCTATGGTGTTTTAGAAAATATCACAGACTTTATATTTGGTGAAAATGTTGAAGTGATACCGACTTATCTTTGTTATCAAATGACAGGAATAACAGAGGTCGTCATTCCATCGGAGGTTATATCTATTGGTAATTTTGCTTTTTCCGGTTGTACTTCCTTGGCTGAAGTACATTTACAACCTACAACACCGCCTACATTAGGTGGAGACTATGTATTCCCTACTGCTGCTACAATCTTTATTGATAATTTATCATCTACATCATCGTATCAAACTGCATGGAGCGGAAATACATGTGTTAGTCAAATAGCAGATGTAGTAGGAGGTACTTGTGGTGAAAGTGCTACATGGCGTTTCTATAATGGAACACTGACAATATCGGGTAGCGGCAGGATGACCAATTTTGCTAATATAAATACAGTTCCTTGGAAAGATAAGAGGTCAAGTATATCAAATATAGTAATTGAAGATGGAATAACAAGTATTGGCGCATATTCATTTTACAATTGCTCTACTGCAGTAAGTATTCGTATTCCTGCTTCTGTTGATTCAATTGCTAATAATGCATTTTATAATTGTAAATTTACCGATAAAGTTTATTATGAAGGCACATTGGCTCAATGGTGTGCTGTACAGATGAATGGTTCGACAGCCAACCCGTTCTATTATCAGTATTCGGGTAGTTCGGCTGCTCCTAAATTTAGAATAAATGGTGTAGAACAAAGTGTTCTTAATATTCCCGAAGGAGTAAGCAAAATAGGCTCATATTGCTTTTATGGTTTGACCAATATCACCTCTGTTACTATACCAACTTCAGTTGCAACAATAGGGCAGCGTGCGTTCTATAATTGTACGGGTTTAGCAACTCTTATATTCTCCGAAACGGCTACTTTGGAAACTATTGAAACTTATGCTTTTTATGGCAATACTGCGTTGACCTCATTAACACTGCCGGCATCAATAAAAGTGATTGAAGAAAGGGCCTTTTCCGGTTGCAGCGCAATTACAACTATCGATTTTAGTAAGGCTACTAAACTGACACAGATTGGTAGTTATGCATTTTTTAAAACTTCTGCATTAACTGCTATTGACCTTCGCAACCTTTCCGAGCTTACAACAATAGGTAACTATGCTTTTTCTGCCGGAACATCTGATAATACAACTACAGTCGGTTTTTTATATTTCCCGAACAAAGTAGCGAGCATTGGTAATTATGCTTTTAATTATCGTAAAGGGATTACAGGTATTGTTATAATGAACACCAGTACATCCATTATAACTGCAACTTCTACTTCGTTCAGTAACTTTACCACTACTATACCTGTATATGTAAATTCTGAACCAGTTGCGACTGCATATAAATCTGCTACAGGGTGGTCGGGATTTACTAATTATGTTTTTGATAATACGATAGAATTTGAGTGTGGGTCGCCGACACTCTCGGATTTAACAGCCAAATTGGATGTCAGAACGGGTGCGCTGACATTTACGGGGTCAGGAGCAATGAAAAACTTTACCACATCATCAAGACCAGGCTGGTATAGTTATCAATCGGTACTGAAATCAGTAACCTTTGGAAATGTCACTGCTATAGGAAATTACGCCTTTGATGGTTGTAGTGGGCTAATAGGTACAATAACGATAACTAATAAAATAACATCAATTGGAAACTATGCGTTTAGAAATTGTACGGGTATACCAGGATTAACATTCAATAATACTACTGCTCTTACTACAATAGGTAATTATGCATTTAGTGGTTGCTCGTCTATAACATCCTCTATTAAACTCCCTGCTTCTATAACTTCTTTGGGGACTTACGCTTTCAGTACTTGTAAGCAGTTGTCGGGTGTTACTTTTGAGGATGGCTGGCAATTGGCAAGTCTGCCCAATTATCTTTTCAATAACTGCTACAATTTATCAGGTACGATTGCGATACCTGAAGCAGTTACTACCATTGGAAGTAATGCTTTCGCCAATTGTTCTACAGCGGTATCCTTGAATTTATCAAGGGCGACTGCATTAACGACAATCAATGATAGGGCTTTTGCAGGTTGTACAGGTTTAGATGGTACGATTGTTTTCCCCGCCAGTATGACTACGATTGGGACTTACGCATTTAATAATTGCTCTTCGATAGATGAGATAATTATTCTTAAGACTTCCGGCACTATAACAGCAAGTTCTGATTATACATTCAACAATATGGCAAGTGATATACCTGTTAGAGTGGCGACTGCGTCATTAAAGAATACATACGCTTCTGCAACAGGTTGGAAACATTTTACAGATATTTCAGTAGGATTAACGGTAACGGGTCAATGTGGTGATAATCTTCAGTACTCTCTGTCGCTTTCTGACGGCAGCATGAGTATTACCGGTACCGGTGCAATGTGGGATTTCAATAATTCAAGCAATCCTGCTCCATGGAAATTGAAAAATCTGAATACTCTAATCACATCGGTATCCATAGCGAGTACGGTTGAGACAATTGGTAATTATGCATTTGACGGATGCAGTAATGTTACTGTATTTGATTTTGTGTATGATTCAAATGGGCATAACTCATTGATATCTATTGGCGAATATGCGTTCTTATCTTGTTCCGGTGCTTCTTTTAATAGTTTATGGGGCAGTTGGTCCGACAATTTGGAATCGGTAGGCAAACATGCTTTTGAAGATTGCGCTATGATAAGGAGTGTAGTTGTGCCTCGGAACATAACTTTTATGGGTGATTGGGTATTCAAAGGTTGTAGTGCGTTGAGTAGTGTAACATGGAATGCAATAAATTATACCTCTACAAATATTAGTCAAACTATTAATCCTTTTTATGGAAATCGTTCCACAATTACATCGTTTGTATTTGGTCCTGAGGTAGAGATTATACCTAAATACCTTTGTTATAAAATGACCGCTTTAACTACTATATCTTTTCCCAGCAGTGTTAGAGAAATAAATGAAGGGGCTTTTTATGGTTGCAATCGAATAGCAGGGACATTAACAATTCCTAATACTATTAGTTTAATTGGAAATAGTGTATTTAGAGAGTGCACTGCGCTAACATCTTTGCTTTTTGAAAGTACATGTCAGTTAACAGAAATATCCGATTATGCTTTTTATGGCTGTTCGAATTTGACATTAGGTTCTGCCTCTTTTCCTGCATCAGTTACATCTATAGGAAATTATGCTTTCTATCAGTGTACTCATATTACAAGTCTGAGTTTCTCTACTACGAGCAGAGTAACCTCTATTGGTAATCGTGCTTTCTATGGTTGTGTAGGTCTTACTTCAGTTACTTTTGGGGAAAGTAGCCGAGTAGAAAGTATCGGCGATTATGCTTTTTATGGTTGCAATGAAATTAGTAATTCAGGAATGAAATTGCCTTCAGGATTAAGATCACTCGGTGATTATGTGTTTTATGGTTGCACAAAAATTAAAGGAATAATGTATGTAAATTGCCCGTCTTTAACTGCTATTCCTAATAATGCTTTTACAAATTGTAGTTCATTGACAGGATTGGATTTAACAGGGGCCACAAGTCTGACAACTATAGGAAACAATGCTTTTTCTGGCTGTGCCAACATTAAAGGCGAAATTTATATACCATCTACTATAACTTCAATAGGTACAAAAGCCTTTTGGAATTGTTCTGCAGTAGAGTCAATGTATGTAGAGCCTACCACTGTTCCTGCTGCGACATCAAGCACAACAACTGGTACTTTTCAGGGCATGACTTCTACTATACCTGTTAGAGTGCCTGCCGATATGGTTTCTGCATATCAATCAGCCGCAGGATGGGAATATTTTGATAATATACAAGCTTTTGCTGCAGGGCAGTGTGGTGATGATTTGTATTGGAAGATAAATTATAATACAAATACTTTGGTTATCACTGGCATTGGTGCTATGTATGATTATGGTGCAAGTACTAATCAGGCTCCATGGATATCTTATAAAACTTATTGGTCAAAAATATCTTTCCCAGAACAAATTACAACTATTGGCAATTATGCTTTTTATAATTGTGCTAATCTTATCGGGTCAATTACATTCACTGCTAATTTAGTGTCCATTGGTACTCGCGCTTTCTATGGTTGCACAGAAATAAAAGGTCTTGATTTTAATAAGGCAGGCTCTCTAACAAATATAGGGGCATATTCATTTTACAACTGCAAGAATAGTAGTTTTACCACTCTTACCCTCCCCACTGCGTTGTCAACAATTGGTCAGGCTGCTTTCGGACTATGTTCTTCGCTAACTACGGTTACGATACCAGAAAATGTAACATCAATGAATTGTAGTAGCGGAAATTATACTTTTGTTTCGTGTCCGAATATAACAACTGTAAATTGGAATGCAATTGCATGTAGTGATTTCACTCTTACTGGTGGGCAATCTGGTGTAACATACTATACTCCATGGGGACTTAGCAAGTCCAGTATAACTAAATTTAACATTGGTTCAAATGTTAGAATCATACCTAAATATCTGTGTCAAGGTCTAACAAGTATAACAACTATATCACTTGGAGATAGCATTCGTGAAATACATGAAGGTGCTTTTCTTGGATGTTCGGCATTGACTGCTGTTACATTGCCACAGAATTTAACGACATTGGAATCTTCTGCATTTAAAAATTGTAGTGGTATAAGCACATTGGATATGTCGCATTCTTCAAGCCTATCAACTATTGGAATAAGTGCTTTTGAGGGATGTTCGGCTGTAGATGGAGTCTTATATATACCTGAGAATGTAACCTCTATAGGTTCAAATGCTTTTAAGAATTTTAGTCTTGTAGATACTATATATGCAATACCTGCAACGCCACCAACGGCATATTCATCTACATTTACCAATATGGTGAAGACCATACCTGTAGTGGTGGCTGACAATGATATAAAAGCATTATATCAAGCTGCAACAGGATGGGAAGAATTTACTAATTATGTTATTATAACTTTTTCCGGTCAGTGTGGTGATAATCTTTATTGGGCGCTAAATCCTGCCAGTGGAATTCTTAATATAACAGGAACAGGTGCAATGTGGGATTTTAATTACACGAGTACTAATCTTTCTCCTTGGTATAGTTTTAGAAATCTCGTTCATGAAGTATTTGTCGCTGAAGGTGCCACTTATCTGGGAAATTATGCATTTAGAGAATGTAAAGATATGAGATATATAAGTTTGCCGGCTTCAATAACTTCTATGTCTGCAAGTGTGTTTAGTATAACTCCTAAATTAAAGGACTATTCTTATGCCGGAACATTACAACAATGGTTAGCAATAGATTTCCTGGGTAATAGTGGTAATCCTCTTTATTGTACTCAAGGTAAATTGAATATTGAAGGTGAGTACATAACAGAATTAGTTATTCCTGAAGGTTGTACAAAAGTTAAAAAGTTTCAATTTACAAAATGTAAAGGGCTGACAAGTTTAGTTCTCCCAAGTACATTAGCTGAATTAGAATCTAATGCTTTTTACGATTGTGTAGGTTTAACAGATATTTATATTTATGCGCTAAACCCGCCTATTTTACCCTCAAGTAATGGAGCCGTATTTAGTACAACACTTATTAAATCAACCGTATTGCATACGATGTGTGCTGAAGTAGAATCGTTATACAAGACTCTAACTTCTTATTCTGACCACTGGGGAAAATTTACTCATTTTGAATATATGAATGATTATTGTGTTGAAATTGTAGTGTCAACTGATTCTGATATGTCTGATATTATAAACACTGAATTACCTGTAAATATTAGGGTTGAGCCGGAAGTAATACTTACGATGGATGATGTTGTTGGTGCAATCAATATAAATGATATTATTCTTGAACCCACATCGCATGTCAGTCTTTTAAGTAATGCAACATATAGCATAAATAACCTTATAGTACAGCGTAGGGGTGATGAAACCAACGACGAAGTGGCAACTGCTGATTTGCAAGGCTCGATGACGGCACAAAACCTAATCCTTGATTTTACTCTCGATAACAGCCGTTGGTTTGCATTCTCATTGCCACAATCTGTTGCTGCTTCGTCGGTTACTTACTCTGATGGCACCGCCCTTAGGCCTGATGTTGATTACTACGCTATGTATTTCAATGGCGAAAGCCGTGCAACAAACGGATATAGCGCAAGTGGCGACAACTGGCGGTGGCTGACGGGGGGAGATATAGTGGCGCACAGAGGGTATTTGTTAGGTCTGCCAGATGGCGTTTCGGAGAAAACGCTGCGTTTCACTATGCAGAATCCGAATCTTACTCAGACGGAAGATAAGAATATCACGGTCAGTGAATATGCTTCCCAAGTAGCATCTAATGCAGGATGGAACATGATTGGTAATCCGTACTTGCAGCCATATCAAAACTCTGAGACGCAGATGCAAATAGGTGACGAAGACCTGATGTCGGTGATGACTTTCGCTGTCAGCGGCGAGCACTTGAGTTATACCTCTGAGTTAGTGAACGATGTAGAGTGGCAACCTTTCAGTGCTATGTTTATCCAAGCACCTGCTACAGGCTCGCTCGTATTTGACCACTCGTCAGCGCGGCGTAGTATCGTTAGCCGAAGACAAGGCGAGAAAACACCGACAAATTCACTTCGTCTTGAACTTGCCAATACTCAGGCAAAAGATCGTATGACCTTTATCACAGGCGATTTCGAAAATTCGGAGTATCGTATAGGTGTTGATATGGCTAAGTGGTTCAACGACTCGTATAAGACTCAACCAGCACCGACACTTTATAGCATGAAAGGAAATATAAATATGACGATGCACGCCCTTGGAAAGGATGAGTTACATGATATTCCAATAGGTATATTTGCTCCGCGGGCAGATGATTATCTGTTCTCAATCAGTCACGATGACAGTTTCGGTCAGGTATTGCTCTATGATGCACTTGCCGATGTGGTTACAGACCTCAAGACAACCGCTTATCCGTTCTATCTCTATGCCGGTAGTTGCAGCGACCGCTTCTTTATCTCTGCAACTCTAAAAAACGATGAGCAGGATACGCCTACTTACATGGAAAATACAGAGCAGAAAGTGAAAATAATAACCGAAGGTTTATCAATCCGTTTGCTCAATCTGCCTCAAACGACCATAACTATATTTGATACTACAGGAAAACAAGTTACTAAACAATTTGTGACAACAGACACTAAAGTGATGTTGCCTCAAAGCGGGATGTATCTTGTTAGTTATGAGGATAATGGTAACCCCCAAACACTCCGTTGCATCGTTAAGTAATTGATGCTGCATTGTGATACTAACCATTTGATTATGAAAAAGGTATTAGTTTTGATTATATTAGTATGTGTGTGTCCTTTTGTATCCTATGCACAGGGTATATGGACTATATCTGAACATTATCGCCAACATACTACATATACCCCATTCTCGCCGGTTGTGACTATGCCGACACTACTCACTTCAACTCGATCATTCGGAGCAAGTGAGCGTATCGTTCAATCATGTCAGACTTCGTTCTCGCAGAATCATACACAAGTGACTAATGTAGGAGAAGATTTGTCTGTACAAATGCGTAGAGTAGGGCATAATCCGGTAGAAGAACCGCCGGGTGATTTGGTGCCTATACAAGATGAGATGTATTTGATGTTGATTCTACTATTGATATATTCTCTGAAAATATCAAGAAGCAAAAGGTAGTTATGAGTTAACCCAAATCGGTCATAAGTATTAACCGATTGGGGTTAATCATTTATCTAATGTAATCTTCATGGAATCCTTTGTTGTCTATTAAAAAAAAATGTCATACCTTTGCATAAAATTATGTAAATAGGGTAAGTGGGCAACAAAGTGAGCAAATATGAGTACATATTAAGTCATATATTATGTGGCTTTGTATGTGTGTGTATGGTTTTATTTGCTTCTTGTTCTACAACTAAAAGTGTTCCGGAAGGTCAATACTTGCTCAACAAAGCCAGAGTGAAGGTGGTTGATGAGAAGGAAGTGTCAGGCGAGAGCATGCGAAAATATCTTCGCCAACGCCAGAATTCTGAGGTGCTTGGTTTTTGGAAGATGCAACTTCAGATTTGGGGATGGCAGCGTGGTGATTCGGCAAAATGGATTAACCGACAACTGCGTAAGATAAGTGAGCCGCCTGAGATATTTTCTTCGGAAGCGGCTGAACAGTCGATGCAACAACTCAAATTGGCAATGAACAACAAAGGGTATTACCACAATTCTGTTGATACGACCATGAAGATAAAAAAACGCAAACTCAATCTTACTTATCTCATTACAGCCCGTGAACCTTATACCTTGCGTAAATACAAGATAGACTTGCCTAATTCCGACCTGACCACTTTTGCAGAGCGGAAACGATATATTAAAGATGGTATGATTTTCGACACCGACCAACTTGACAAGGAGCGGCAACGAATCACTACTGCAATGCGCTACAATGGCTATTATTATTTTGAGAAGGACCTGTTGGCATTTATGGCAGATAGCAGTTTGTTCACCAATCAGGTGGATATCACCCTTAAGATGCAAGACTCTTATTCTCAGATGCCTGACAGCGTCCGAGAGCAGGTGTTTACACAATTTTATGTGCGTAACATTACCTTTATCACTACTGGTGAAGATGGTCAAGTTCCTGATACCGTGCGTAATCCTCGTATAGAGAAGAAATACCCCAACTATACTTTTATGGTTGCAGGAAGAAGACTATTGCGAGAAAGGGTATTGGTTAATCGCTTCAACATACGACCCGGGGATATGTATAGTGAGCGTCAGGTGGAGAAAGCCTATTCGGAACTAAATACCCTTGGGGCTGTTAAGTATGTCAATATCGCCTTTAGACAAGTTGGTGATAATCAATTAGATTGTTATGTAGTGCTCTCAAGAGCCAAAAAGCACACTGTATCTGCTGAACTAACGGGTACTTTCTGTGGAGGCGATTGGGGAATTGCTCCCGGTCTTACTTATGTGAATAGAAATATCTTTGGAGGGTCGGAAGAACTATCGCTTTCAGCCAAGGGGTCATACGAATGGCGTCAGAACGGCGGTCGGGCAATCGAAGCAAAGGCTGATGCTGCGCTTAAATTCCCCAATGCGGTGCAAGTAAGTGCCGGATATCAATTCCAACTGCGGCCGGAGGAATTCCGACGCACCATTGTCAATGCTGGTTTGGGATATTCCATTTTTACTAACAGAAACCGCTTGAGGCATACTTTCAATTTTATTGATATCAGTTATGTCTATCTGCCTTGGATAAGCGATGATTTCCGTAAGGAGTTCTTGCAACCGACCAATATCCTTCGTTATTCATACGAAAATCACTTTATAGTTGATTGGGCATATAGTGGCAATTACTCTACTTATTCGCGTCGTAACCCATTGCGTAGTTATACTACATTGCAATACGGTGTTGAAACAGCGGGAAATGTGCTTTATGGAATCAGCAAGGCTTTCAATTTGCCTCAAGATGAGGACGGAGTATATGAGATATTTAAGATACCATATTCACAATATTTCAAGGCAGATTTCTCATGGACCTACAACCAGATTATCGACAAACATAATCGACTTGTGTATCATGCGGCAGTGGGTGTGGCTGTGCCTTTTGGCAACGCTTCTTCTATTCCTTTTGAGAAACGCTATTTTGCTGGTGGTGCCAATTCAGTGCGTGGCTGGACTATTCGCTCACTTGGTCCCGGGGGCTATCGCGGGTCAGGAAATAGGATAGATTATAATAATCAGTCAGGTGATATAAAACTCGACTTGAACTTAGAGTATCGTGTCAAAGTGGTTTCTTTCTTGCATTTTGCGTTTTTTACTGACGCGGGTAATATATGGACTATTCGCGACTATGAGAGCCAACCATATGGTGTGTTCCGATTTGATCAATTCTATAAACAAATCGCATGGTCGTATGGTGCCGGAATCCGTTTGGACTTCGACTTCTTTGTTTTCCGCGTAGATTTTGGTTGCAAACTGCATGACCCGTCGCGTACTAATTTTGATCAGAAACAGTGGCGTACAGTGCAGAACGGACTCTGCTGGAAAGATGATATGACTATTCACTTTGCCATTGGATATCCGTTCTGATGCCTCGTAATCTCGGAAAATTGCCTATTATGATTGTTCTGAGAAAACCTCTTAAAGCCAACTTATTATGAATGTAAGTATCTAACTTTATAGTTAGATTTCTTATGCAAATATAAGATAATCTATTTGTAACTAAACATTACTCCTACTTTAGTATCACCATTATCATTTGTAAGTGTTATTTGATCAGGATATTTCAAAATATCTGAGGTGTACATTTTCTGCTTCATTATTTGTGTCCCATTGCCGTTAGTCTTGTTGTTCCAATAAATGTATATGTAGTAATAATTGTCGTCTTTAAGCCCATCCATTAATATGGGTGATGAAAAATTATACTCGTATGGGAGCATGCTATTACTCAATAATGGTGTATATGATGTATTAAACCATGTGGTAGTAAAAAAATCATCATCTTTACAAACCGCTTTATAGTATTTGCTGTTATAACCTACTTCAAGGTATTTAATTCCCGATATATATATCTTAGGCTCTGAAATGGTAATAGTTTTTCTTAGGCTATTACTTCCTGCATTGTTTGAGGCAGTAAGAGTAACAATAAATTTGCCTGTAGAGGTATATTTGTGAGTTGGATTTTTCTCTGTAGAAGTTGAACCGTCTCCAAAATCCCATGAAAATTTAGTAGGATTTCCACTACTGCTATTAGTAAAAGTAACCACAAATGGTTGTTTAAGTTGACAAGTGAATTGTGGCGTTGGTGCAACTCCTGTTGACGAGTTCCCGCCAGAGTTGTTATCGTCTCCGTAGTAATCATGATAACTGGGAGTGTTCTTCTCACTACATGCCGTCCAAAACAAGACTACGCACAAATAAACAATGTTTTGTAACTTGAATTTTTCATAATGTTATAATTTTTTTAGTTAAAATATTCTATAAGTGGTTTTTTGAGATAGTGTGAGTATAGTTTATATTCTTCCGAAACTGCCACAAGGCGATTTCTGAATGGTACATAATAAAAACTCCGTGAACGGGATTCACGGAGCAAAAGTAGTGCAGTTGGTGCAGACTGTCAAAAGTTCGATTTCGATTGTCGAACTTATCGAAGTTTTTGTAGTTCTGAACTTATCTTTGATTTGATATTATCAACTTTTTTTGCTGTTTTGCTTGGATAGGCCTCATTGAAATGATTGAAACTTGGCATTTCTTTGTTAGTAACGCTACCCGTCCATGCATATAAATCATAGATGTTACTATCATTCAAATATCCACATTCTTGTAATGCCGTTAGATATTGACTTACGATGGCAGTATTGATTTTGTTAGAGTTATTAATGTTTGAAGGGAGGTTTTTTAGCATATTGCATATCAATTCTTCTTGTTCTTTGGTGAGATTGATAAGTAATGATGTCACTTTTAAGTTTTCAGTAATCGTCTTTTTTAAGTTGTCTTTATTGCCTAATATATAGTCAACTTTTTCTTCAAACTCCTTTTCTTCGTCGTTCTTAACAAAAGGAGAAAATATCATTCTTGCTATAACAGAAAGCAGGAATACACATAAAACAACAATTCCTACAAATTTGAAAATATGGTTAATTATTAGTTCTGTTTGTTGAGGTATGTTAAAAAAATTATTACTCAAAAGAGCATATACAATCCATAAAAGCAATACTGCAAACAAAACAATGGCAGATAATTCAAGTATTTGTTTTACTATATTGTCTGCTTTTACTAATTTCTGTTGAATATCTTTCTTCATTTAATTTAGAATTTGTTTCTTCAATGTGTGTTAAAACGCTTCACCTCTTGGACAATTCATTTTTATATAATCTATAGATTGACCATTAAGTATAATTAGATGATTATAGAGTATTTGAAATTTTAGTTGTTTACTTGAACCATGATGGAGGCCCGTACACTTCGTCAATAGGTTCAGGATTTTCCCATTTCTGTTCAAACTCTTTGAAGGCATCAAGCAGATTATGTATACCATCTTCTGAAAGTACACTGCGATTTATGTCTTTAGGTAATAGTCCTGCTTCGTCGGCTTCAAAGTCACAATGCCAATCACCTGAGGTGTAGTAACTATCAAGCATCAATACCTTCATACGCAGTTGATCAACAAAGCGTGTTATTTGTTTGTGACTGATATCGCTGTCAAACTGCTGCTCAATATCTTGTAGAATGGAGCCATACAATTCGCTCATGCGCTTTATTCGGTTAATATCAAATGATTGCATAGTACTCTTGAGATATTTAGATAAATAATTGACTATATATTTTCTGCAAAGGTATAATTTATTTGCGATTTATACAAGAATTATTCTATCAAAATATCTTATATATTCGAATTCTATTGACTTAAATAAATTTTGATAACTCAAAAATAAACTGTATTTTTGCAAACTTGACGCCTCTATGATAAAGATAAATAATGTATGAAAGAAAATATACAAAATAATGCAGAACAATCATTACCTTATCGTTTGGCAGAAGAGTTCTCGGAGCGAACAAATCGTTGCCTGTTTATTACCGGTAAGGCAGGAACGGGCAAGACTACTTTTCTGAAACATTTGAGGGAAGTGTCCCCAAAGAATATGGCAGTGGTGGCACCAACCGGTGTAGCGGCTATCAATGCCGGAGGTATGACTATCCATTCGTTCTTTCAACTGCCGATAAGGACACTTATACCGACTCCTGAATCGTACCATCAGATGTTTGCCGAGCAGCGCATGATGCAGCGTAAGCGGCAGATGCTCTATCATTTAGAGATGCTTGTGATTGACGAGATAAGTATGGTCAGAGCCGATGTGCTTGATGCTATTGATGCAGTGCTGCGGCATTTTCGTTATCGTCGAAACGAGCCGTTTGGCGGAGTGCAGGTGGTGATGATAGGGGACCTAATGCAACTGCAACCCGTCGTACACGGCGAAGAAGAGAGAGAAATGATGGCAAAGTATTACGACGGTCCGTATTTCTTCCAAAGCAAGGTGATGCAACAAGTGCAACCTGTGTATATCGAATTTGACCATGTATTTCGTCAGCAGAACGAGCAGTTTGTCAAACTGCTTAACGAAGTGAGAGAGAATAGGCTATCTTCAGAAGGGCGAGCGATGTTATCGGCAAGGTATGTGCAGAATTATGATAACAAAGACCGCTACGCTGAAGGAGAAAAGAGCAAAGACTCTTTTAATGATGATTTTCATATTACTCTTACTACTCATAACCAACAGGCAGATGAACTGAATCACAGACGGCTGGATGAGTTAGGCAGCAGGCAATATACCTTTGAGGCGGTTGTGCAGAAAAACTTTCCTGAAAGTAGTTATCCAACGGAAGAGACACTTACTCTCAAAGTTGGGGCTCGAGTGATGTTTATTCGCAATGACGACCAGAAACCCAGACGATTCTATAATGGTAAGTTAGGCATAGTTAAGGCTATATATGATGACGAAGGCCTGATTCTTGTCAGTTGTGAAGATGGCGACATAGAGGTTGAGCCGATAACATGGGAGAATATCCGTTATAAGGAAGACTCACAGACGGGAAAGATAGAAGAAGAGTTGTTGGGTACTTTTACTCAATATCCGCTTCGTTTGGCATGGGCTATAACGATACATAAAAGTCAGGGGCTGACTTTTGATAGGGTAATAATAGATGCAGCAAGGGCGTTTGCAGCAGGACAGGTGTATGTGGCATTGTCACGATGCAGAACTTTAGAGGGTATTGTGCTTTCTTCGCCCTTGGTGAATGTGAGTTTAGGAAATGACAGGCAGGTGCTGGATTATGTAAATGAACAGCCTTCCACTGAGCAATCAGGTGCTCAACTCACTCGTGCGTTGAAAGAATATCAGTTGCAATTGTTTTCCGATGTGTATGGTATTGCACCTGTCTTATCATTAGAAGAGCAGATAGAGCGTCATGTGGCCAAATGTGTGTCGTTCAACAAAGAGACTATACCGTTCTTTGATTTATTACGCAATCAACTTAAAGAATTGATTCCGATATCCGAGAAGTTTCAGCGGCAGTTAGAAAAGGTAATACTTGCAAATCAAACAGTTGTGGAAGGCATAGATAATAATGGCTATTTACAGCAGCGCTTGCAGGCGGCTGCGGGTTATTTTGTGCCTAAGATAGCATTGTTGGCTCGACAGGTGAGTAAGCACCCGTGCCGCAGTAAGAACAAAGCCGATGTGGCCGATTTTGACGCAATGATAGGGGATTTGTTCTTGGTGCTGATGCAGAAAGCAGTGTTGATGCAAACTATTTCAAAAGAAGCAACAACAGAGGCATATCTGAAAGCAAAAAGTAAATTTGTAGCACCACAAATGGATGTGAAAACTGCATTTGAGAAACCTCAGTCAAAAACCAAGACAAGCAAAAATAAGTCAGCCGAGAAGAAAGGTCAAGATAGATCAGCGTCACCAAAGGGAAGGGAACAAATTAAAGAAAGTAAGTATGACATGAGTATGACATCAGAGGGGAAACTGCATGACGCATTGCATGATGAGGTGAAGAAATCAACCTATGAACAAACCTATGAGTTATATGCCCAAGGAATGAAACCTGAACAGATTGCAAAATTAAGAGGATTAGAAGTAAATACTATCCTTGGTCATTTGGCAAGATATGTCAAGTTGGGGCAGATACTAATTTCTAACTTAGTTCCAGAGGAAATAGTTAATAAGATATTAAATGCTCGTGCCGACAATCCGGATTTTACAACATTGAAAGAATTTTATGTTTTGTTTGAAAAGGAGATCCCTTATCCATATTTAAGGGCTGTGTTAGATGGATATAACATAATTTAAGAATCACCTAAGACTGCAGAGTATTTTATTTTGATATCGATTCTTTGTATATCTGCTCGCAAATGGTTCGCATACGAGTTTTATCATTTATTATCTCTCTGAGTGCTTTCAGTCCATTTTGATTTCTTTCTGAATTGAGCCATAGTTGCATATATCCTCCTTCGGCATATTTATCAATCATGTGTTGGTATGCTCTCTCAAAGAGCCACTCGAAGTTGGCTATGGGTTGTTCTTTCAAACCAAAGAAGAGGGCGCGGCTAAGAATAGTATAAGGCTCAATTTGTCGGTCTGCTTCCGCTACTATAGCCCCATAGATAGTGCGTGGTGGTTTTTTGCCGCTTGCACGATGGTCCTCTATAGCGTCGCGCATCGTGAGCAGTTGCTCTTGTGTAAACCACTGCTTCAACTGTTGGTCTGCCATAAGTATTTCTCCTGAATGGATATGGTGGTGTTCGCGGTCAATAGACAATCCAAGGTCGTGGTAGGCTGCAATGACAAGTGCCATTTGTTCGTCTGCATGGTGCTCACGAGCAAGAACGAGACTTTCGCTTATCACACTCCGAGCATGATCGCGCTGATGACCACGATCGAATGCATCGTAACGAGGGAGAATACAATTGTCGATATATTCTTGCAGAGTCATAGTATTTATTCAATAGATTGGTTTTAAGCGCTTTTGCTTGTTAATTTAGTTTTTGAATGATCTGGTGATTAGCCGTGTTGCTCTATTTATAATTGTTATGTTGAATAAGCGATTTTATTTAATATTGCATAACTCTCTCCACCCTTGCGGCAATGCCACATTAGGTAGGTCTTTTGCAGCAGAAAAGAGTGGGGCTATCTGTGCGTCTCTAAAACCTGCTATGCCGCAACCGATACGGGTAACATAGAAAATCAATTCGGGGTGTTGTTTGGCGTAAGTAATAAACTCATCTACATACGGCCGGATAGTGTCTATACCGCCTTGCATGGTTGGTATGGCATAGCATTGACCTGTTCTGCCAACGCCTACTCCCCATTCGGCTCCAAACATATCGTAGGCTTGTCGGGCTGCTCCACCACCATGAGCACCGGCAAGATTGCTGCCAAAAACAAATATCTCGTTTTCCTGCAACGATGTGATAAATTCTGGGGTTATCATGTTTTTTAATTTATAATTTCATTTTTTTATATCGATATACCGATATTCTCTTATTCCTTGATTTTGTCCGAAAAGTTACAAATCTGTTGGTTGTTTGTAAGTGAGGCGGTTATTTCTTGGTGAATAACTAAACTTTGTTTGATTAAAAATCGTTGTCTTCGTAAATGTCGAAGCCATCCATATAATCATGTTCTTCGTCATTTTCAAACTCGCTGTCACAATCCCAATCTTCTTGGTCTGTCCAGTTTGATGAACCTTCTGCTATGTGACGGCGATTTTCGTGAATACTGCGATAGTCTTCAATATCGAAGTCTTCATCTTTTGACGAACAAAATAATAAAATCTAAAAGTCCCATAATTAGAAATGTTTATAAATTATAAAGTTATACTCAAATAATCAAAATTTATTGTTGGCAAATTATTGTACTAATGAAAGTCCGCTATTTTAGTTCGTTTATTCCTAATTCTCTATGGATTAGGTGAACTTTTATTTTATATTTATTTCTTATATGTTCAGCAGTTTTGAGTGCAGAATATGCAGAACGATGCTGCCCACCTGTACAACCAAAAGAAATCATTAGGTCGGTAAAGCCCCGCTTGATATATCGCTCAATGCTTGCATCAATTAAGGAATATGCACTATCAAGAAATTTTAATATCTCACCATCTTTCTCAAGAAAATCTTGAACCGGTTTATCAAGTCCTGTTAAGGATTTGAATTGTTCATATTTGCCAGGGTTATGTACAGCGCGACAATCAAAGACATATCCACCGCCATTACCAGAAGAGTCTTGGGGAAGCCCTTTTTTATACGAGAAACTATATACCGTAACAATGAGGTTGTCATGCTGCATGGGAAATTGAAGATTAGGCAATTGGGTGAGTTCGTGTAGGACTTTTATTAGATATGGGTATTGTGGGAAGTCGTCTTCGAGAAGTGTTTTTAAGTTATTTATGGCAAAAGGAATAGATTGAATAAAATGTGCTTTACGCTCAGACCAACCTCGAAATCCATAAGCACCTAATACTTGGAGAGTACGAAAAAGAACAAAATGTTTAAGGGTTTGTTTGAAAGAAATTTTATCTACTTTGGTGTATTTATTTATTTCATCGAGATAAACATCTATTAAAGTGTCTCTTAAACTTTGTGAGAAGTTAGCCTTTGCCTGCCATAAGAATGATGCTACATCATAGTGAATAGGACCTTTTCTGCCCCCTTGAAAGTCAATGAAGTAAGGTTTGTTTTGGTATATCATGATATTTCTGCTTTGAAAATCACGATACATAAAGCCTTGTGGTTGAACATTGGTTAGTATTTCAACCATTTTTTGGAAGTCATCTTCAAGAAGATTTTCATGAAATTCTAAACCTGATGGTTTTAAGAAGCAGTATTTGAAGTAATTCAGATCCCATAAAACATTTCTGTTGTCAAAAGCAGGTTGAGGATAGCAAACAGAATAATCTAAATCATGAGCCGCAACGATTTGTAAATATGCCAATTGACGAATAGATTGTGATAGAAGCGATAATGCGTTATCATCTAACTTATTATTTTTCTGGCATTTTTCAATCTCACTAAAGAGTGAGATATCGCCTAAGTCTTCTTGAATATAGCGTAATTTGTCATTTGATACGGCCAAAACTTTAGGTGTATTGACTCCTTGTTTGTTTAAGTAATCAGATAAGGTTATAAATGCTATATTTTCGTTGATAGATGTTCCAACAACTCCTATATATGAATGATCATTGTTATCAAATAGTCTATAGTAGATTCTATTACTACCTGATTGTGATAGTTTTACCGATTTAGTGATTGGTATATAAAAAAAACCGAAATCACAAGGTTCTTGTAATTCCATTTGTATGTTCATAATGTCTATTATGTTGAATAGGGCAAAGGTAGAGGAATTTTGGAAATTGAACAAGAGAAAAATGAAAAATAATTAAAGAAAATGGATAAATGGTATAAAAATATAGATAAATGGTGTAAAAATATAGATAAATGGTGTAAAAATATGGATAAATGGTATAAAAATATGGATAAATGGTATAAAAATATAGATAAATGGTATAATAATATGGATAAATGGTATAATAATATGGATAAATGGTGTAAAAATATAGATAAATGGTATAATAATATGGATAAATGGTATAAAATATGGATAATGGTATAAATCAAAGGTTAAACGGCTTATTTTAGGCGAAAGAACGGCATAATTAGATGGACAGACGAAATGAAAGATAAAATCAAAGATTATAAGACTAAAAAAATAGAGAAAACTAACAGAAACCGAAGGAAACTGACAGAAACCGAAGGAAACTGACAGAAAACAACAGAAAACGAAGGAAACTGACAGAAAATGAAGAAAACTGACTGAAAAATGAAGAAAAGTGACAGAGACTGATAGAAAATGAGAATATAAAATGAGAGAATACCGTAATTTTAGACTTGACAAAGGGACAAAAATTTTGTATCTTTGCAATAGATTTGATAAGCATAGAACAAATCGCAATATAAATAGGCTAATGGAACGCAAACCATAGGCCGAATAGAATGAATAGAACGGAAACCACAGGCCGAATAGAACGAATAGAACGGAAACCATAGGCCGAATAGAATGAATAGAACGGAAACCACAGGCCGAATAATCAGTATAAACCATAAGCCGTCAAGGCTGAAAATAACCTAAATCATTAACCTTAAATCTTAAACACTATGAAAGTGAAATTTATTGCACCCGTGCTTTATGCACAAGGCAAAATCTGCAAACACGAAAACAGTTATTTTGCCCACAATTCCAAAACCGGCGCTAACTATATGGTGCGCGTATGCAACCCGCGTACTTCAGCGTTTACCGCCAACGAACTTGCAAAACAACTCTTATTCAAGACCGCCGTGCAGAACGCACTTGCAGATATGCGTAAGAGCGGCGAGGAAAGAGAGGCTATTATCGCTTCCTTCAAGGCACAAAACCAATACAAGACTCTGTTTGGTTATTTGGTTGCCGTGAATTACAAGAAATTGTCGTAAAAACAGACTGAAAAAGTAGTTATTGAGTGTGATGAGAAAGAGAAGTCGAGAGATTTCTCTTTTTTTTTGCATTTTTTTTGTTGTATAGTGTTGTATATATCAAAATAAAGGCTTACCTTTGTAGTGAAATTGGGATGGTGCTCCGATTTTGAACTCAAGCCATAGTAAAAACATAGTTTGTTTTGATTGGTCCATAATTTGTGTTGATTGTCACACACAATAATATGCCACTGCAAAATAAATGCAGTGGCTTTTTGTGTGTTGGTGGTGGTCGGAAAGGCCGGAGAACCGGAAAGACCGGAAAGGCCGGAGAATCGGAAAGACCGGAAAGGCCGGAGAACCGGAGAAGCCGGAGAGGCCGGAAAGACCGGAAAGGCCGGAGAACCGGAGAAGCCGGAGAGGCCGGAAAGACAGGAAGGGCCGGAGAAGCCGGAGAGACCGGAAAGGCCGGAGAAACAGGAAGGGCCGGAGAAACCGGAAAGGCCGGAAAAGCCGGAAAGACAGGAAAAGCCGGAAAGACAGGAAGGCAGAATATGGGTAGGAAAATCAGATAGTTATAAACTAAACATTAAGAATATGAAAGAGAGTGTTTTTCAGCAATTTGCCGAATTTATAGGGCATAAGGTGAAAGCGCAAAAGTTGTCAGATGCCGAATTGATGGCAGAGGCAAGACATAAAGCGCAAATGTATTTTTCAGGGGCTGCAAGTGGTACCGTGGAAGATCTGACAGGCGATGACGATGAGGATAACGAGGATAAGATAGAGGAACCTAAAGCAGAGGAACCTGCAGAAGAACCCAAGGCAGAGGAACCTAAAGCAGAGGAACCTGCAGAAGAACCCAAGGCAGAGGATCCTAAAACAGAAGACCCCAAGACAGAGGAACCTAAGACAGAGGAACCTGCAGAAGAACCCAAGACAGAGGAACCCAAGACAGAGGAACCCGAAACAGAGGATACAGACGAAAAGCGTCTGAGTGCCTTAGAAGAACAAGTTAGAGTAATGGCGAATGCTATAAATGCGCCAAAAACCATAAACAAACCAAAAACAATTAGTATGAAGAAGAGTTATTTTGGAGCAACAGACACCGCCGTATTAAAGGGTGCACAATTACAGGAGGCTTTTGGCAAGCATATCGACGGCCTGCAAAAGCGCTTTGCAAGTTTGAATACAAACAACTTGCTTTCTGCAATGAATTACAAGTCGATGATTAAAGGTGAAGGCGCAAGTATTGAGTTTGATATGCCTGAGAGTGTAGCAGATCAGTATTTGGTTCGCCGTCAAGACTTGCTTATCGCTTATCTGAGAGAGTTGCCGACAGTGACAAACATATTCCCGGTACACAGCGGCGTACAGGATAAAGAAGCAGCACCTGAGTTGTATGTAGGTGGCTTGAGCCAAGCGTGGACAGGCAAAAATCCTACTGCAAAAGGCAACTTCCTGCTTTCTGCTACCATCTATGAGGTAAAAGATGTATTTGCTTACATAGACCTTTATAATATGAAGGATATTGAAAAGCAATATGTCGGGTACCTGAATACCGAGGGTGCAACGGCTGTTAAATGGTCGTTCGTAGAATGGCTTATAGTCTATATTGCAAAACAACTCATTTCCGAGCAGAACTACCGCCGTGTGAGTGGTACTTATGTAGAGGGTGCAGACAATTATCTGAACGCTGCCGATGGTGTAATCGCCGCCATTCGCAAAGCCGTTGATGACAACCGCGTATTACCATTTGAAATAGGTGGTTATACTCAGGCTACTATCCTCGATGTGTTTGAGGCTATGTGGGCACAGGCTAACTTGCATCTGCAGAATATCGACGGCTATAAGTTGTATGCCAATGCACGCCACAAACAATGGTACATTGCAGCATACCACGCTAAATACGGCCAGACTTCTGCCGAGTTCTCACAAAACAGTATGTACAACACTTTGGCACCTGAAAACATTATTTGGGTACCAAATATGCCTATCAATTCCACATTGATTTTCATTACCGAAGAAGGTAATATTGAACTTCTTGAGGATAAAGCAGGTGAAATGCTTGCATTCCGTTTCGTAGAGAAAGCCTTTGGTGTAGAAATCACTTCACAATGGCGTGAAGGTGTATTCATCAAGAAAACAGGTAAGAAGTTTGACACTGCAGAGGAACTTGTTGCAAACAACTACGAAAATCAGTTCTTGTTTGTCAATTCACCTGAGCAAGCGTTTACCACCGGCTCTTATTTGGCACAAGCCCTTGATTGGACAGTAAACGCCGATGTGGACATCACCAACAGCAAAGTTATTCCGGGACAAGTGTATTCTATAGCCAATGCAGGTAACGACACTGTTACTATCACCGGTATAGGTGAAAAGGGTGAAGAACTTGCATCAGGCGAAAAGATTTATGTCTATCCTGAAATAGTGGATGGCGTTGCTACAGGCAAATTTGTAGTGCTCGCTTAATACTCAAACAGAAATTTGGTGTGTAGTGCTTTTTCCGGAATTATTTTTACACTATGCACTGAATTTCTTTTGTAACTATTATTACAAACTTAAAGGTTAAGAATTATGTTAAAGAGTATAAAAAGAGTAGAGGGTAATGATGCTTCTCTACATACAAAAAATAGCGATGAGTTGTATTTGGGTCTGATTAGCGATGTAAATCGCAGTTCGTTCGAAGCAAACGAAACTACAGGCAAAGCAACTCTCGCAATGCAGACCGGTAAGCATCTTGTTCGCTTAGGCTGTAAGGCTGCAAGTGTAGTACCCACAGTAGAAGCAGGCGAAACTCCGCTTACAGAGAAAGCCACCGTTGCCGCTGTTTTGGATGGAGCCGAGGCAAAAACTGTACAGGCTGTAAGGCGGATGCGTGGTAGCCGTGTAATTGTAGTGTGGAAGCGCTGTATCGACGGCCGTATGTTCCTTGCAGGTACACCGTGCTCAGATGGTATGCGTATGCGCGTAACTTCTATAGGTGCACAGGATGGCGGCGAAAACGGTATTGCACTTAGTTTCGAAGGCGGCGAATGTCCGGAGAGTTATTTCGAACTTACCAACACGGCCGACGAAATCGACGCAATGGTAGAAAGCGAAAGTGGAACTGAAGAATAATACCATAATAATTTGTGTTTCATAGGTGTCACGAAGTTAAACTAACTTTATTTTTTCAACATTCCATAGTTGGATGGGATTGTGGATTGTGAAATTCGCAATCCCATTTTTATTTACTTAGAACTATTTAGAATAACCAAAAACAATTATAACAATGGAAATACTTATTTCAATACTTGCCGCTATAGGCGGTGTAAGTGGACTGGTGGCTTTGTGTTCTTTGCCGTGGCTTGTGAAGAAGAACAAGGCCGACGCCAATATCAAATCGGCCAGTGCAGAGGATGCTGTATTGCAAAACTACGACAAATATGTACTCAGACCGATGCAGGCTAACTATACCCTGATAATGAAGAATTATCAAGAACTGTTATCAGCCGCTTTGTCTGCTAAGAATTGCACATACGCTTCTACTGAAGAGTGCCCCGTAATAAGGCGAATGAATGATGCTAAAATCATTGAGTCGCAAAAGGATCTGATACCGACAGTTCCGGGAGAGGAGGGTGTATTATGAAAGTACGATAAAGAACCGACGGCCGCAAACTGACAATAAAACGGGCTACAAGTGCTAATTTTGCGCCAAAACAGGAAAAACCCGCGTTGATGGAGCGCACTAAGACGCAAAAAGAGCAGGAATTTCCTTATATTAAATATCTGTTAGCGAAATTAAAAAAAATGTGTTTTTTTAACTTAAAATAATTCCTGGAGAGGAGGGTGTATTATGAAAGTGCGACAAGGAACCGACGGCCGCAAACTGACAATAAAGCGGGCTGCAAGTGCTAATTTTGCGCCAAAACAGGAAAAACCCGCGCTGATGGCGAACCATAAGACGCAAAAAGAGCAGGAATTTCCTTATATTGAATGGTCGAACTTAGACAGGAGCACCACAAAAGAAGCCGTGTTACTGTACAACGAAAGGGTGACTACATACAAGGAAATGTCGCTTTTGCAGCAAAGACTTAGCGAGGATCCTAATTTGGCAGACCAAATATGCAAGTTAGACGCGCGAAACCGACTCGCAGACCGCAAACTACAGGAATTAAACAACCAACTCAAATTGGTAACCGAAAAACAGTAATTATCTAAACTTTCCCACATCGAAGAGAATAAAATTTAATTTTGGGTAATTTTGGATAATTTTTGACAACCTAAAAATCAAGAAAAACGAAGTTTTTTGTCTAATTCGTTCAATTAGTAGATAAAGAAAAATACAATTCGTTGACTTTCTGATATGGAAAACTTTACTAATTATGAAGATTGACTATGATAAATTAAGGGATGGCTTTAAGTTGGTGTTTGTTACCAAAAGCAAACCACACGAAGTGCGCAAATACGAAGACTGCTTGCTTCGTTCCGTTCCGGATGAGATAGAAGATAAGTCTGTGTTTTATTTTTCCGTTCGTAAAGCGGCATCCGACGGACAACTCAGATATCAGCCCCGTCAATGTAAGAAATGTTTGATTATAGAACTAACCCCGCACAAATAATATGTACAACAAACTACGACTTCTGCAGCCTGAAGTAATAGATTATGTACGCAAAACAGGCCGTGCGCCGGTAACAATAGAGTTGCCGCCGGAAATGGTTGAGTACATAAACCAGTTGAACCGCGCTTGTATTTATGTAGGGCAGGAAAAGAGTCTGAGAAAAGCGGCTCAGAGATTGCAAGATGACTACCCTAATCTAAGCATTCGCACCTGTCAGAGCCGCGCGGCCGATGCTATTAAGTACTTGTACGACTTCAACGACTTAAGCGCCAATCAATGGCGGCTGTTCTATGCAGATATAATGATGGAACGCGCAAAGATAGCAGACGAAAAGGGAGATATAGCAGAGGCGCGGCGCTGTATAGAGAAAGCGGCCGAATACACTGAAGCAGCATCTAAAGACCGCGTGGACAAAGACTTGACACAGTACCGGCCACAACTACTTTCACCCGATGTAACAACCGAGCGAATGGGCATTGAAGGTGCAAGCGGCCTTAAACAACTCAAAGAGCGGGCATTGAGTATTATCGATAGCCGTAAAGACTTATCACCTGAAGAAAAAGCCCGGCTACAAAAAGAAATAGAAGCAGAATTAGGCTAACTATGCGAATATATCTGAAAAATAATATAGCAAAACAATTAGACACAGATCCGCAGGTGGCATTAAACACCGTATTTGTCAGTCCGTTTTTCGAACAAGGCGGATCGTGGACTCTACCATTGACTCTGAAGCATACGCCGCGTAATGATATTTTCTTTAATTACGCCGGCCGGTTCTATGCCGCTCAATCAGCACAAGCACGCCGCTTTGAGGTGACAGTCGAGGCGCAAACGCTTGTGCTGAGTGGCATTCTCACCTTGCAAAGTGCATCCGCAAACGGCTACGAAGCCGGTATCACATTCCAAGACGCTAATTATTACAGCCGATTTGGAGCGCTTACACTGCAGGACTGTATGAAAGGTCTGTATTACACACCTTTTGCAGCCAATAAGCCCGATCTTAATTCTACCGATGTAATATACAAAGGAAACACCGACGACGATTATAAAACCATTATCGATAGACGCAAAGATGTACTTCGAGTGCTCAATGCCCGGCTTAATGCAGACAATCAGATGACAGAGTCGGTTTTGGACCCTGAAGTAAACAATTTCTTTATATTCCCGGTTAAGACTAAAGACAAAAATATCGACTTAAACGATATTTGCAATTACAGCCCTGATTTTAGCATAAGCACCGACGAAATAGGCAGCCAAAACCGCACAACTAACTTAGCAACCGACAACTCGCAAAGCCTGCAACTAAGCGCGCAATATCTAAAGGGAGATAATTATGGGTATGGTGTGACAGTATTTTTGCGCCTGAAATATGTTATAGAGCAAGTCTTTGCAAAAATAGGTTATACTGTTTCTTTCGATTTCGGCACGGCCGCTGAGCAACAGGCTTTGCGCCGACAGGCTAACCGTGCCACCGGAAAAATCGAGTCCGCCCCGTGCTTTTATGCTATTGCAAAATACTTCGATCGTCTTTGCGTACTTAATAATACCGCTGATAGTATTATGCCGGGATATATTCCTTACGAAGCACTTGTACCTAATACTACAGTAACCGACTTCCTGCAGACTCTTTTCAGTGAGTTTGGCTTTGCGTTTTTCGAGGATGCACCGATGCACTGTACAATGAGAATGATGGCAAATGTGCTCTCGTCACAGCATACCATATTCCCTGCTACAATCAAAGAAGATAGTATAGAAGTTAGTTTTGCAGATCCTGCAGGGTTGAAATTACAGCATAAATCAGTTAAGCCGGACGGGTGGAACGAAGACGAGGATATGGAAGCGTTTTTTACCAAATACCCCGCCGCGCCGCTGCTTGTCAGGTACAACTGTACCGACTCGGGCCGATACTACAATATTGCCGATTATATGGTTAATAGCAGCGCTATCGATTTACCCATACGCCGCCGTACAGGTCCCAGAAACCCCGCCGGAATTGGTGCTCGAGATTTAGACAGTTTCAAGCAATGGGAAGATCCGCTTATCAATTATAATGGCTTAGGTGATATTCCTTTGCCCGATGGATATCCCGATGAACCCGAACCGATTATTTCAGGTGTGGGCAAACTGAGATATGTAAACGGGTGGCATACCGACGCCTACAGGCCTGCAATATGCAGCGGGCTTAGTTCGTTCGACACTTGGGGTAATATCCGTGTGTGCTCAGAACCAGGACACCTACCATTGACGGCGCCCGATAGTTTCTGTTACCGCCCCGATCAAGATCTTGCAGAACAAGAACTCAAGTCAGAACTGACAGATTGCCCCGTCGATGTACTGCTTTGCCACAGCAAATACGCAGGGGGTAATGTGAATTATATGCCCGTGCCCGCGCCGATGATGGATGGTATAAGAAATGTCACTTGTAATGTAAAAGTAGGTAGTGAAGAACAAAAACAGTCGGAATGTCCGCTCGCATTCTGTTTTTATGCCGGCCGTTATACTTCTTCTTGCGTGCACTTTACCTTGGTGGCAAACGAAGATGGTACCTACAGCCGAGGTGCAGCCATAGGACAAAGCGACCAAATAAGAGTGCCGTATGGAACGCGCTCATATAACATAGACAAAGACTATTGCAAAGATCCTAACACCTACGAAGATGAACAAAACCCGTATCACAGCGGGTATGGTGCGTGGAGATTAAACACCCGTTTTGCAGTGGAGTTCTTCCATAAAGAATACAGTGAGTTACTCGAGAAAGGAATGCACACTATTACTTTTGAAGCAGATCTTACATATTATCAAATAAGCAATTTGCGTTTTGACACGATTTATTACAGTGGTATGTACCGTTTCTTGATAAAGCAAATAGAAAGCAGTCTGACAGAAAACCAACTCAGACAGAAAACCACCATAACAGCCTACTTGATTTAATCAGATCGATCAGACAATCAGAATACCATGGATATCCCACAAACCCTACAATGGACACGCGGCCGATTGAAAGAAGCGCAACTGCAAGCCGCCCGCAATGGCAAAGCCACGCTTGAAGCACGGGGGTTTGATTATGATTATATAATCAATCAAATAAACAGTGCAGAAACAAACGCCATCTCGAGCGACTTTTATTTGTCAATACCTATCGACAAACGACTTCGTTTTTTGGATATGAAGCGTATTGCAGGTGTTCCGGTCTATAACCGCCCGGTGTGGGGTGTGCTGATGGGTGGAGGGGACTCTCTAAAAACACGGCTCTTAGAGCAATTAGGAAACGAAGCCCTGCAGACTCTTAAAAACTCGATACAAGCAAACTAATCAGACTACTTAGATCACCCCGTAAAACCCCGAATAATCATTACCCCGATTATTGTTTCACCCACAACACCCGCTATAAGCAGCAGCGCAATAGGAAAAAGCAGATAATAACATATCTTTGAGAAAAGAGAGTCCATTGCAAATATACCCATACCGCCCGTATGTTGTTGCCAGCGGCTGAAGTCAGGCCTAAAAATACCACCGCCGTACTTATAAGCAGAGCGGAATATAAACAAGCACCATATCAGAAACAGCATACACACGGCGGCAAAGATATACAGAAAAACCTTACTCAAAAAATAATTTAATAGCATATTTTTTTTATGGCAAAAAAACTTACAAATGATGAAGTGAACCTAATGGTCCATATAAATGCTTCAGATGCCCAGCAAAACCTTACTGCAATGCAGATGGAAGCAGGCCGTTTGTCAGCAGCTCTCAAACAGACCACACAGGCTATTAAAGATAATGACAAAGAGGCGCGCGCGCTTGAGAAACAGATGGCTAAGTTAGCCGAAAAAGGCAAAATCAATACCGAGCAATACAAACAACTCGAAGCCCAATACCAAAGAAATTTCCAACGCAGCGCTCAACTTACCAAACAGGCATCCGACCAGCAAAAAGCACTCGATAATAATGCCCGGGCACAAAAGGCACTAACCGACAATATGAAATTGTCGGAAATGACAATGGTACAACTGCAAAAGCGACACCAGGAACTTGCCAAGGCACAGAAAAATGCCGTGCCTAATAGCGATGAGTGGAAAAACCTTACCAAACAACTGCAAGAGGTGGACTCGCAGATGCAAGAAAACACTATCCGCTCTCAGACTATGATGGAAGCACTAAGTAGCATACCATCACCGATGTCTAAAATAGGGCAGGTAGTGCAGAGTATCAAAAAAGGATTTGATGTACTCAAAGCACACCCGTTCTTGATGATAGGGGCTATAGTAGGGGGTATTATCAAAATGATAAAGATGGGTATCGAGGGCAGCGACGAACTAAGCACTAAGTTTGCCGGCGTAATGGGATATATCAATGAAGGTCTGAAACAGTTTACCAACATAGTTGCCCGCGCCGGTGAAGCCGTTGCACGCTTCTTTACAGGCGACTTCTCAGGCGCTAAAGACGCCCTGAAAAACATAGGCAGCATAACAGCAGGTATGCAGGCTGCAGGCAAAGCGGCGTATGATGCAGCCATACTCCAGGACAAATACAACGACATTATCAATCGCAACAATGATCTGACAAAGATAAACAACGCCGAAATAGCGCAACTTCAACAACCCGTATTTCAGTAGAGATATAGCAGAGTTCTGGCGCAGATGGCATATATCGCTCACCACTTGTTTTCGAGATTATGTATATATTCCTCTCGGCGGCTCTCGTCCCGAGATTCCAACCAATATCAAGAATCCCGACCGCTACAAGAAATGGATTATTGTGCGCAACACCTTTGTTATCTTCCTTTTGTCGGGCTTCTGGCACGGTGCCAACTGGACATTTATTGCATGGGGTGCGTATCATGCACTTTTATTCCTACCTCTCATTCTACTCGGCAAGAACCGTAAATATACAAACCAAGTTGCCGAAGGTCGATTGCTACCCACATGGAAAGAGTGCGGACAAATGCTCTTTACTTTTATTCTTGTAGTAATTGGTTGGATAATCTTTAGAGCAACAGGAATGCCGTCTTTACTCCATTATATCGAGGGAATGTTTCAATGGGATACTCTCCGCACAAGTTACCGTTTCTTCTTACCAGATGAAAATTGGATATGGTCAACGAACTTATACATTTTTATTATGCTAATAGTAGAATGGATACAACGAAACAAACAACATGGATTAGATTTTACAGAACGCAAAATTAAGTATTTTCGTATATTCTGCATCGTTTTATATGTGATTTTGGCATTTCTTATTGAATATTATTTTTGCCTTTCAATTGAACATCCTAATGCATTTATTTATTTCCAATTTTAATACTATGAAAAGATTCTTATTGAAATTTACTATATTTCTTGTCTTAAATTTAACAACTACTTCAATTGTATGGAAATGGATGGCTATACAGCCGAATAACTACTCCCGGTTATCTCACGAAATAAACATAAAAAACCAACTTGAGCGTATTCAGCAAATTTATGAACCTAAAATAATTTTTATCGGAGGAAGTGGATGCGGTTTTGGTTTGTGCTCACCTCTAATAATGGAATATTATCAAATGCCGGTAGTAAATACTGGTACTAATGCCGCTTTAGGATTAAGGTTACAACTTTTGCTGTTTAAATCATATATTTCGGAAAACGACATAGTAATTGTTATTCCTGAATATAACCACTATTTTGGAAATTTTTATATGGGTACTGAATCAGTAATACGAATTCTTTCCTCACACTATACTGAAGGATATAAACTACTAAATTTCAAACAACAGATGCACTTGCTAAAGTATGTTCCTATTGCATATCGGGATGCTAAATATGCTCGTTCGATAAAAGCAGTTGATGTGAAAAATAGTCCATACTCGGCTCAATATCTTAATGAATATGGGGATACAGAAATGTATGATCAACGTAAGTATCCTATTAGTAGTAAAAGAGATGGTATGGGAGATAATAAGGGCTTGCAAAGAGAAACTATTATATTAATTATTGCGCGATTTCAACCGATATTGTATAAGTAAAGGCGCAACAATGCTAGTTTTTCCTCCTGCATATAGAAATTACGAATTTGTTCCTAAAAAGGAAAAAATAGATGAATTATGGAAAGTCCTTGCTATCAATGATCTTCCCATTGTATCATTTCCTACAAATTATTCATTGCCAGATAGTTTATTTTATGATACAGCATACCATCTGACATACGAAGGAGTAATCTTAAGAACAAATAAACTGATAACGGATTTAGATTCATTAGGTATAATTTCTCATTAAATTCATTCTTTTCTTTTTCTTGCATTTAAAGTCCACTGCGCAAGCGCGGAGACAGTATATATCCTCTCGTAGCCATACTTTCGCGAAGGGGTACGCGAAAGTATGTGCGTGGGGGAGCGCTTGCTTTGTATGACATATACACTATCAGCATAGATATGTGCCTCGCTATTGTTATCTGAAAGGCTCGAGTTTAAGACTTAACCATCATTTTGAAGGTTTTTACAAACACATAAAATCTTTCAGTGAATTAGTGTTGATATTTGTCATTTGCAAAAGAGATAGGCATATTTAGAACTATTACTGTCAGGTAATTTTTGGTCATGAAAAAATCAGATAGTAATAGTAATAAACATAAGACCAAGAGAAAAACTTAACTTCATATCTCCGCTTGAAGCCTTCTATAAACAAATTATAGATAAGTTGCATTTTGGTGTGGAATCTTTACTTCTGTAAATGTTTATAGCATTGTAAATGTTTTTATAGCATTGTAAATGTTTTATAACATTTGTTAGAGTGAAAGAAAAGTTGTAAATTTGCGGGCTGAAAGTTATGCTGTTTTGCAATTGACAAACAAAACGCAGAAATAAGAGAATTAAAAATTATGAAAAGAATAGAAATAAAACAATTGCTTGAAAGTCCGCAAATAGGTGCGGAGGTAAATGTGAAAGGTTGGGTGCGTTCTCGCCGTGGAAACAAGGATGTGAATTTCATAGCCTTAAATGATGGCTCAACTATCAAAAATGTGCAAGTTGTAGTTGATTTAACCATGTTTTCGGAAGAAAGTCTCAAGGAGGTAACGACCGGTAGTTGTCTTTCTGTTGTAGGCAAATTGGTAGAATCGCAGGGTAAAGGACAAGTGGTAGAGATTCAGGCAAGCGATATAGAAATATATGGAACGGCAGATTCTTTGACTTATCCTTTACAAAAGAAGGGTCATTCGCTTGAGTATCTCAGAGGCATAGCCCATCTTCGTCCTCGAACCAATACCTTTGGAGCAATATTCAGAATAAGGCATAATATGGCAATGGCTATACATACTTATTTCCATGAGCATGGCTATTTCTATTTTCATACCCCTCTTATCACTGCCAGCGATGCAGAAGGAGCAGGACAGATGTTTCAAGTGACAACTAAAAACCTCTATAGATTAAAAAAGAACGAAGACGGAAAAATAGATTATTCCGACGATTTTTTCGGGAAGATGACATCACTTACGGTGAGTGGTCAGTTGGAGGGTGAATTAGGTGCATTGGCTTTAGGAAAGATATATACTTTTGGTCCTACTTTTCGCGCAGAGAATTCTAATACTCCTCGTCATTTAGCAGAGTTTTGGATGATAGAGCCTGAAGTGGCTTTTATTGACAAGGCAGAGTTGATGGATTTGGAAGAAGATTTTTTGAAGTATTGTGTTAATTGGGCTTTGAAGAATTGTAAGGATGATTTGCAATTTCTTAATGATATGTTTGACAAAGGACTTATAGAGAGGTTGCAGAGTGTGGTCAATACTGAGTTTGTGCGTTTGCCTTATACTGAGGGTATAGAGATTTTGCAACAAGCGATCAAGAGTGGAAAGAAGTTTGAGTTTTCGTGCAATTGGGGAGATGACTTGGCATCTGAGCATGAGCGATATTTAGTGGAGGAACATTTTGGTAAACCTGTGATTATGACAGATTATTCCAAAGAAATCAAGGCGTTCTATATGAAAATCAATGATGATGGAAAGACAGTTCAAGGCACAGATGTCCTATTCCCGACTATAGGTGAAATTATTGGAGGAAGCGTGAGGGAAGAGAGTTATGATAAACTCATGCAAGAAATAGAACGTAGGGGTATTCCTATGAAAGATATGTGGTGGTATTTGGATACCCGTCGTTACGGAAGTGCTCCACATGCCGGTTTTGGGTTAGGATTTGAGCGTCTAATGCTTTTCGTTACAGGAATGCAAAATATCCGTGATGTCATTCCTTTCCCGCGTACACCTAAAAGTGCTGAGTTCTAAAATATAGTTAATACAAGCACTTAAGTGTTGAGACTGATAAAATAATTAACCCTAAATATAAATACAACCAAAAACACAAAGTTATGCGTAAGTTTTTTACCATTTTATTGGTAAGTATTATGGCTTTAGGCTCGGCTTGGGCTCAGACATCGCTTAAAGGAAAAATAGTTAGCGATGATGGTCAAGCAGTGGCAGGTGCCAAAATAACTCTTGCCAATCAGAACATCTCCACAACTACTAATCAGAACGGAGAGTTTGCCTTGATTTATTTAGAGGCAATGGACGAAGAGATGATAGTGGAAGCAGCCGGTTATGTAACGGATGTGCAACTTGTCAATCTTCAGGACAATCAGCAAAACGACCTCGGTGAATTATCATTGAAGACCGATGTGCAAAAAGAATTGCAAGACGAGGTGGTATTATTGCTTAGTGAATCTGACTTGAATGACGATGAAGGTAAGAGTCAATCAATGTCTTCAGGAGACAATGCAACCAACGATGTATTTAATAAGAATACAGGTTTTGCATGGAGTAGTGTAAGATATCGCCAGCGTGGATATGAGCAGAAGGAAGAACTGACTTATATCAATGGTATCAATTTCAATGGTCTTGAGCGCGGAACATTTAGTTATTCAATGATTGGTGGTTTGAACGACGCAAGCAGAAATAAAGATATTGCTAACGGAATAGAGGCCAATAGTTTTAGTTTTGGTGGTGCAGGCAAATCAACCAATATCTTAATGAATGCAACCCGTTATGCTCAAGGATGGAAAGTGGGTTTAAGTGGAACCAATCGTACATATAAAGGTCGTGCTTATGCTACTTATTCGTCAGGTCTTTTGAATAACGGTTGGGCTTTTGTCGGATCATTAGCATGGAGATATAGTCCGTTGATCAATAGAAAAGGAATAATTGGTGAGGGTCAAGATTACAACTCCTTAGGTTATTTCTTCTCGGCAGAAAAGAAATTTAATGATGACGTCAGTATGTCGCTTGTTACTTTTGGTGCTCCGACGATGCGTTCTCAGTCGGGCGCTGTGACTCAAGAGGTATATGATTTGACGGGCTCGATATATTATAATCCGTATTGGGGTTATCAAAATGGAAAGATGCGTAATTCGCGGGTTGTGAAGAGTTTTGATCCGACGGCAATTGTGAGTGTTGATTGGAAGTTGAATGAGGTTCATAATCTTAAGTTTGCGTTAGGTTATCATTATTCGTTCTATTCAAATTCGGCACTGACATTCTATAATGCGACGGATCCTCGTCCAGATTATTATAGGAATTTACCATCATTTTTGTGGGATGGTCAGTTTGATCAGAATGGTCAGTTTATAACAAAAGATATGAATGGGAATAAGTTTTCCGGTGCGTATTTTTATGATGATAATCAAGCATATACAGGTGCTAATGGAGAATATTATTCCGGTCGTTGGATAGGTCCTTCAGTAGATCAGGGCGCATATCAAGAATTGGAGAACGCATGGAAGAACAGGGATGATGCTGTTACTCAGATCAATTGGGATAGATTATATGCTACCAACTATGCGAATAATACATTGAATCCTAATGGAAGTGCTCGATATATGTTGGAGCGTCGTCATAATGACTTGCAGGAAGGAATGTTTTCGTTTAATTATCAGAACACTGATTTTTCGGATATTCATTTGAAGATAACAGCCGGTTTGGAAGCGAAATATTCTCAAGGAATCCATTATAAGTCAGTAGATGATTTGCTTGGTGGAAATCAGTGGATAGATGTTGACCCGTTTGCTGATCGTGATATGAAGGATTTGGCGAGCAACATAGGTCTTACTCAGTCGCAGATAGATTTTGTTAAGCAAAATGACTATAATAATCCAAACGCTGTGAAGCATACAGGTGATAAGTTTGGTTATAATTATAAAATGAACATGGCTCAAGTAGCCGTATGGGCACAGAACGAGTGGAATTGGACGAATGTAGATTTGTATTATGCTCTAAAGGTTACTTATTCAGGTATGCAGCGTACATCAAATATGATAAATGGTCGTGCGTTGTATTTAGCGTCGTTAAATGACCGTAGTCAAGCAAGTTATTATCTTGGAAGCAATTGGAATAGTATATTAAAGGCATACGATGCTAATCAGAAGTTGCCTTCGATGTCGGGTTATTATTACGACTTTTATGATCCGAGTTTCAAATTGGGCGTAACATATAAGATAAATGCAAGGAATCGTTTGAAACTGAATGCTATAGCAGAGACATCTGCACCATTGGCTCGTGATGCATATATAAGTCCTCGTGTTCATGATAGAGTGGTTAATACGATGTATCGTCATGCCAATGCTAAGTCGTTGGGAGATTACTATGCAGCTTCAGAAAAGATGGCAGGTGGTGATTTGACTTATGAGTTTAATTATAGTTGGGTACGCGGTCGTATCACCGGTTATTATACTCGTTATTGGGATGGAACAGAATTGAATGGTTACTATGATGATGAGGCTCGTACATTTGTAAATCAGTCGTTGGTAGGAATAGGTAGGCGCCATTGTGGTATTGAAGCCGCTGCATCCTTTAAGGCAGGAAATTACATTACCTTGACCCCAATGTTGGCTATAGGCGATTATCGTTATACGACCAATGCTTATTCAGTTACATCTGCAGAGAATGGTATGGCATTGGCAGAAGATTACAACGACCCGAATAATATCAAGCCTTTGTATGAATTGAAGGATAGTGTATTGATTCGTGGCTTGCGTGTTGCAACGGGTCCTCAACTGAATGCTTCGTTGAAGATAAGTTTCTTCCATCCTAAGATGTGGTTTGCTGATTTAACTATTTCGTATTTTGACTGGAGTTATTTGGACTATGCTCCGTCTCGTCGTATGAAGGGCCTTTATACGGGTGTTCGTTCAGATGGTACGAAAGTGAATGGCAGTTATATGTCTCCGAATCCGTCAACTGATAGTTATAGTCCGTCAAATTATGGTTATTCTGAGAGTTATTCGGCTGTTGTAAGAGATGAAAATGGTGAAATCGTTACTGATAATTATGGTATTCCTCAATTGAAATATCCGTATAACTTGATGGCTGATCAAGAGAGTTTGGTAAATAAAAATGTATGGAATAGATTTATGATAGATGCATCAATAGGTAAGTTGATATATTTGCCGAAGCGTCAGTCTTTAAGCATAAATCTGTCTGTTAGTAACTTGACGAACAACACGGGTATGAAGACTGGTGGCTATCAGCAGGCTCGTTTGCCTCGTCAGAATATCCAGAAGACTCAAAAGCCTGAGGCTTCTGCTATTACGGCGAATGCTTGGAAATTCCCCTCGAAATACTATTATGCATGGGGCGTAAACTTCTATTTGAGCGTAACATACAAGTTCTAATGTCCTAATAATATATTAGTTATCGAGTAGGAAATAGTAAAACATTTAAAAGGTAAAGATTATGAAAAAGAATATATTTTTATTGTTTATGCTCTCGGTGTTGGTGTATTCTTGTACTCCGAAGGCAGTAGATGAGGATAGTTGGTACACACCTGATACGAATGAGGATATTGTGAAGTTGATGCAAGAGATGAATGAGGAGAATGGTGTTCATGCGAGCAACTATACGCTTTTAACTCTTGATGAGTTTGTTGCGAAATATATGACCGACTATGGTGTGTTTTTCCCTGTTCGTCAGCGTTCGTACACTTATTCAGGTGGTGGTTATAATGTAGATCCGTCGGATTATACGAAGAATAATCGTGGTTGGTTTTCGATAGATACTATACCTATGTATCGCGATGGTGGTATTTATATCTGTGGTTATGTAACAACTGAGGATTATGATGGTACTTTTTATAAGTCGATGGTTATACAGCAGATGGTAGAAGGTGAGCAACAAGCGTTGCGTTTGTCGGTGGATGCCGGTAATTTGGGAGCGACATACGAACTGGGTCAGAAGATACTTATTCGTGTGAATGGTTTGGGAATAGGCAAATATGCAAATGAGCCTCAGTTGTGTGTGCCTTCGTATAACGACAATGTACATTCTTATCATGCAGATCAGAAGATGGGTTGGGCTCCCGGTAGAATACCTGCCGGTAGGTTTACCAAGGCAGTGAGATTGATAGGTCGTCCAAGTAAGAATAATCTCCATTATGATGAACTTACGATAGCAGATATTATCAATACCCCTGCAGATGATGAACATTTCCATAAGATGGATGGAAGGTTAGTTAGAATAAAGAATGTTCATTTCCCTCAGTCAAATCCTCAGGTGCCGGGTTCATATATTGATCAAAACAACAACAGAAATGCATGTACAACGAATAATCCGGATCAGGATGTGAATAGTTGTGTGTTTGCTCCGTTTACAGAGAATCAGGGCTATCCACAAGGTCGCGTGATAGAGGATGAGAGCAGTGCCTGGAGTTTGGTATCAACAAGTGAATATGCAAAATTTGCGCATCTGATGTTGCCATACGAAGAGTATATAGGTACAATAGAAGGAATCTTGGGTCATTATACAGATAATGGAAGGAACGATCCGGATCAAGGTGATTGGAGCATTACTTTGCGTTCGCGTTATGACCTTATAGATTTCAAGGCAGCAGACGGCACTGTTTGGTGTCCTGAATATGACTGCTGGTGGGAAGGGGAGAAATAAATATCTGTGAAGTGAAAAATAAGTAAAATAAATAGGGGAGGGGAAGATTGATTTCTTGCTCCCCTATTTATTATAATAAGGAAAAGGTTATTATGTCTTATATTGATATTATATTATTGTTACCTATTGTATATGGGTTAGTTAGAGGTTTGATGCGTGGTGTGGTAAAAGAAGTGAGTGCGATAGTATCAGTGGTATTAGGTATAATAGTGGCGCGATTGTTTGCCAATGACATGACGATGTTTTTGCATAGGTATTTGTCGTGGGATTTGTCAGTGTTGCAGGTGGTAAGTTATGGTTTGTTGTTTTTGTTGGTAACATTGGCATTGAACCTGACTGCTGTAGCATTGAGTAAGTTGTTGCAAGTGATTTCAATGGGGTGGTTGAATAGGTTATTAGGAGCATTGTTTGGAGCAATAAAGTGGGCATTGGTGTTGTCGATAATAGTAAATGGAATACTTGTTGTTGACGGCAAATTTGGTTTTTTGAAGAAAGATATTCGTAAAGAAACTCTATTGGTTGAACCTTTGGAGAAGGTCGCAAAAATTGCATGGGAAGAGATAAATATACAAACTGAGTAGTTATGAAAGAGATGTATCTGTCGCTTGGAAGCAATATAGGTTTGAAGGAGGAAAATTTGCAGCGTGCAGTAGAGTTGATAAAGTCGAGAGTGGGCAATGTGGTGAAGGAGTCGTCTTATTATTATTCAAAGCCAATGGGATTTGAATCGTCGAATGATTTTGTGAATCAGTGTTTATTGGTTGAGACAGATATGTTGGCCATTGATGCGCTTCATGCGCTACAGGAAATAGAGCGGATGATGGGGCGCAAAGAGCATAGGCTGAGAGATGATAGGGGGAATCGTATATATCAAGACAGGATAATAGATATAGATATTCTTCTATATGGTAGTGAAGAGATAGATAGTGCGGAACTAACAGTTCCGCATCCTGAGATGTCGAAAAGAGATTTTGTTATGATACCTTTATCAGAGATAAGGGTTGGCGATTAGTTCTGATTGTATATCAGTATCGAATCCGTGTCCCGGGTAAACATGTGTTTGCTTGGGCAATTTTTTTATTTTTTCAAGTGAGGATGGCATATTTTGTGGTTGGCTGCCATATAAGTCGGTTCGTCCGATACTTCCCATAAAGAGTGTATCGCCTGAGAAAATAAGGTTTTCTTTTTCGCAATAGAAACAAACAGAGCCGGCGGTATGTCCTGGTGTGTGTATAGTTTTGAGGCTAATGGAACCTATATTAATAATTTGATCGGAATGTATGGTGATACATTGTGTTAGGAATTGCTGTGGTATGGGTAGTCCATAACTTGCGGCTTGTTCTTGTGGATGAAGGAAGATGGTCAGGTCGTCTTGATGCACACTTGGTAGGACTTTGTATTGATTGAAAATGAGCAATGCTCCGTACATGTGGTCAACATGTCCATGAGTGAGCAGGTGGTGCGTGAGGCGCAGGTGTTGTGAGTCAATATAATTGGTGATGCGTAATTGCTCTTTGTCGGTGAGTGCTCCGCAATCAATTATAGCGGCATTGTTTTGTTCGTCAGATATGATATATGTGCAAACTCTAAGTGGATTGGAATAGAAGGTTTTGATAGTCATTGTGGTGTGATAAGTTATAGTGGCAGGTAGATTATTTTTTTTGTTTTGAAGTATTCTTCGTTGAAGTAATCACTAATAGAAATGATTTCAGCAATGTTTTTGTAGGGTTGTATTTCTTGTTGGAGTTCTCCTCCTTTGAGGCTGATAATGCCATTAGGCAGGGCATTATGCTGTTGATTAGATATATTTTTTTTAGTGAGTTTAGTCAATTGGGCGAGTGTCATAGTGGCTCTTGAAATTATGAAATCAAATTTATCGTTGACTTCCTCTGCTCTTGCCTGAATGCAGGTTGTATTATTAAGTCCGATGGCTTTGGAAATTTCATTAGCCACTTTTATTTTTTTTCCTATTCCATCTATCAAAACAAACTTACATTGCGGGAATAAAATTGCGAGTGGGATACCTGGGAATCCGCCTCCTGTGCCAATGTCAATGATAGTGGTGTTAGGTGTAAATCTGATAAATTTGGCAATAGCCAAAGAGTGTAAAATATGGTGGCAATAAAGGTTTTGTATATCTTTTCTTGATATAACATTTATTTTTTCATTCCACTGGTTGTATAACACTCCAAGAGCAGCGAATTGCTGCTCTTGGTTAGGTGTAAGTTGGAAGTATTTTTTTATGATTTCCATACTATATGATTCATGCTTAATCAGCCATATTAGTGAAGACATTTTGTACATCTTCGTCTTCTTCGATCTTATCAATGAGTTTTTGTACGGATTCTTTTTGTTCGTCAGTTAGTGTTTTGTAGTCATTAGGAATTCTAACGAACTCAGCGGAGTTGATTTCGAATCCGTTTTCTTCGAGATATTTTTGGATTTGCGAATATGATGCAAAATCTCCATAGATGATTATATTGCCTTCCTCGTCTTGTCCGAGTTCGTCCACTCCATAATCAATAAGTTCTAATTCGAGTTCGTCGAGGTCGATGCCGTCTTTAGGTGCGACGGTGAAGACAGATTTTCTGTCGAAGAGGAATTGTAGGCATCCTTGCGTACCGAGTGAGCCTCCGTGTTTAGTAAAATATGAGCGTATGTTGGCAACTGTCCTCATATTGTTGTCGGTAGCGGTTTCAACGAAGATAGCAACTCCATGTGGTCCGTATCCTTCGTAATTGATTTCTTTATATCCTTCAGAAGATTTATCGGTCGCTTTCTTGATAGCGCGTTCGATATTTTCTTTAGGCATATTTTCTTTTTTACATTGCTGTATGAGGACTCTTAATCTTGGGTTGCCATCGGGGTCTGGTCCGCCTTCTCTGGCTGCAATAGTGATTTCTTTACCTAATTTAGTGAAAGTACGCGCCATGTGTCCCCAGCGCTTTAGTTTGGTCGCTTTGCGATATTCAAATGCTCGTCCCATAGTGATATTTAGTTTGTTTATAATTTGGCGCAAAATTACAATTTTTGTGTAAAATGAGCAAATAAAAACATAGTTTGAGTGTTTATATGTATTTATAATGTGCCGAATACGATTAAAAAATTGTCTATTTTTCTTTTTTAGAACGCTTGTTCGAAAACTTTTTGTATCTTTGCGGCGCATTTGAGGTATAGTATTTTTTTTGTTTGCTTATCCACAAAAGAAAGAATATAAAATTTATATGATTTAAGCATTTTGTATGGTAAATATAAAATGGTATGAAAAATCGTAAAGAGCAGATATTAGAAAAGGCATTGGAGTTGTTTCTTAAGCGTGGCTATAGTGGTGTGAGTATAAGTATATTGCAGGAGGAGTTGGGTATAGGTCGTGCAACGATGTACTATTATTTTAAGGACAAGGAACAACTATTCAGGACTATAGTAGAGCGTTATTATATAGAGCCTTTACAGAGTTCAGTTGCAGGGCAGGATGATATACTTTTGTCCGGATTGATTGAAATGCGTCAGAAGATGCACAGAGAGAGTACGAGTTTTTTTGAGGCCTATCACAATGCTCAGATTACAGCATATAATTTGCAGTCGATATTGTTTTTAGCGACAATTAAGTTTCCTGATTTAGGCCATACGATAGGTGAATTGAAGAAGCAGGAAACTCGTTTATGGAAGCGTGCTATTAAAAATAGTGTAGATAGAGGCGAGATTAAGCCTGATATAGATGTAGAGAACTTGGCATTAGCATTTTCAGGTTTGAAGGAGATGAGTGAGTTTAGTGTTTTTGTGAAGGTAGAATATGGTGATAGGTATATAGGTGCAATGAGTTATCTGTATGATTTAGTGCGATTATGAGTAAAGAAAAATATATAGGTGGCATAGGTTATAGGCTTTATAAAAGTTATGTTCGTTTTGTGAATGAACATATAATGTACCATAAGGTATATTATCTAAACCGCGAGAATGTGCCGGCGTTGGGTGAGCCGTGTATGATAGTAAGTAATCATCAGAATTGTGCCAACGATCCATTGAATTTGCTTTTAGGTCTTGAGAATGAGAGTCATCCATTTGTTATAGCGCGAGGAAATGTATTTTCTTGGCATCCACTTATAACAAAATTCTTCCTTTGGTTAGGTATGCTGCCTGCATTCCGTCTGAATTTTGATGGTGCGGAGAGTCTGAAGAAGAATGCAGAAACAATCAGGATTAGCGGTGGAAAGATGCTTGAGGGTAATAGGCTGATAATGTATCCTGAGGGTGGTCATCAAGACAAACATTGGTTGGGCGAGTTTTCATACGGTTATACTCGTATGGCATTTGAGACTGCCGAGAGTGATAATTTTGAGCATGACATAAAGATTCTTCCATGTGCTCATCATTATAAAGATTATTTCGCAGTACAAAGTGAGGTGATGATACAATTTGGAACTCCTATATCGCTTGAGCCCTATTATGAGTTGTATAAGACGAAGCCCCGTACGGCTCAGCGTGAGGTGAATAAATTGGTGAGGAGTCAGATAGAGAGCATGATGCTTGATGTGAGAGATTTGGAACATTACGATGCAATAGATTGGTTAAGAAATAGTGAGTTCGGATATAATTGGTGTAAGAAAGATGGCTTAAATACTTCATATTTGCCTGATAAACTTAAAGTTGATAAGTTATTAGTAGAGAAATTAAGTAAGTTGGAGGACAATGAGTTATATGACGAGATGTTGGATATAAAATCAAGAGAAGAGGCGATTGGTGTGACCGAAGTTGAATACTATAGTCCAATGAGTTGGTTGCAGATATTGCTTTCGATTATATGTCTGATACTGTTATTGCCATTGTGGTTAGTGTCTCTGTATCCTAATATTGTCCATTATAATATTCACCGGCCATTTATGAAGACGGACAAGATGTTTACCAATAGTTGGCGTTTTATCATACCAGTGGTAGTAGGTGTCCCGTTTTGGTTTATGCTTACGGTGTTGTTGTGTGGCCTTTTATGGGGTTGGTGGTGGCAATCTATAGTGTTGATGCTACTAAGTTTCTATCCATTAAGTGTGTTCGCAATTAAGTATTGGGATTATTTATGTCGTGTTGCTCGTAATATAAAGTTATTATGTTGCTCTAAGCAAGTGGGCGAGATAAGTCGTAAGCGAGCAGATTTGTTTGATAAATTGAAAAAAATAATAAAATAATGAGAAGAGTAGTAATTACAGGAATGGGTATTTACTCATGTTTGGGTAAGTCGTTAGATGAAGTATGTAAGTCGCTTTATGATGGCAAGTCAGGTATAGTGCTTGATATGTCTCGTAAGGAGATGGGCTTTCGTAGTGGTTTGACCGCCAAACTTGAGATACCAGATTTGAAAAAGGAATTGAGTCGTAGTCAGCGCGCCTATATGCCTGAGCAAGCGAAGTATGCATATTGTGCAACGGTAGAGGCATTAAGGAACGCAAAAATTGATCAAGATTATTTGGATAAGCACGATGTCGGCTTGATGTATGGAAATGATTCAAGCGCCGACCCGACGGTTAGGGCTGTGGATACGATGCGTGAGAAGCACGATACTACTTTGTGTGGCAGTGGTGCTATATTTCAGTCGATGAATTCTACTGTTACAATGAATTTAGGAACGATATTTCGTTTGCGTGGAATCAACCTGACGGTGAGTGGTGCTTGTGCGAGTGGCGCTCATGCCATAGGATTAGGTGCATTGCTTATTCAAACAGGTTTGCAAGATATGATTGTTTGTGGCGGTGCTCAAGAGGTGAATCCGTTTTCTATAGGCAGTTTTGATGGCATAAGTGCATTTTCTATTCGTGAGGATGCGCCTGAGAAGGCTTCTCGTCCGTTTGATAGGGATAGGGATGGCTTGGTACCTGGCGGAGGTGCTGCCACAGTAATAATAGAGGAATACGAGCATGCAGTGAAGCGTGGTGCTCCGATTATAGCAGAGGTATTAGGTTATGGTTTTTCTGCAAATGGTGATCATATTAGTAGTCCGAATGTAGAAGGTCCATCCAAGTCGCTTCGTATGGCGATAGAGAGGGCGGGAATAGATATTCGTGAGATAGGCTATATCAATGCTCATGCTACATCAACCCATGTAGGTGATACAAATGAGGCAAAGGCTATATATAATGTATTTGGAGATCAGCGTACGGAAGTTACTTCAACCAAATCGCAGACGGGGCATGAGATGTGGATGGCAGGAGCCAGTGAGGTGATATATTCAATGCTTATGATGAAAAATGATTTTATCGCAGCAAACTTGAATTTTGAGAATCCTGATGAAGATAGTGCTAAATTGCTGATACCAGCCAAGAGAATTGAGAAGCATTTTGATACATTCCTATCCAATTCGTTTGGTTTTGGTGGTACGAATGCTACTTTGATAATTAGGAATTTATAATATTAACATCTAAATAATTGAATTATGGATAAGCAAGAACTTATTTCAAAAGTAAACTCTGTATTGGCAGAGGAATTTGAGGTGGAGGAGTCAGTGATTACTCCTGAGGCAAATATCAAGCAAACACTTGAATTGGATAGTTTGAGTCTTGTAGATATGGTAGCCTTGATTGAGAATGAATTTGGTGTAAAGATTGCATCAAATGAATTGGTGAAGATACCTACATTCCAATCATTGTATGATTATTTGGCAGAGCGTGTATAATGCTAAAGGGTGAGGAGTTATATCAACTTATTCCGCAACGGCCACCGATAGTGATGGTATCGGAAGTAAGGAGTGTAGGTGAAGGTTGTGCTCAAATTGGTCTGCAGATAGAAAAGGATAATATCTTTGTTAAAGATGGTAAGTTGCAGGAAGCAGGAATAATAGAGCACATAGCCCAGTCGGCTGCTGCTATGGAGGGATATAAGAGTTATGTAAATCAATTACCTCCGAAATTGGGCTTTATAGGCGAAATAAAAAAATGTAAGATTTTCTTTCTGCCTTGTGTAGGCACTCATCTTTTGACCATACTAACTGTTTTGGGCGAGGCGGCAGGAGTGACGCTTGTTCAGGCCAAAGTGGAAATAGAAGACTCTGATAAAGAACCTTTAGTGGCGGAATGTCAAATGAAGATTTTCATCAAAAACGAGTAGCACATTGGTGTTACTCGTTTTTTATTGCAGACTGATAAAATGTGACTGATAATTCAGAATATAGATGATTTAGATTGCTATGCTATTTCAGGTGATTTAGATGATTCTGAAGACTTAGAGATCTTAGATGATTTTCTTAAGTTTTACTCATCAGGTAATTAAACGAATTATATACAAGCATTAGTTGCGAAGTATTTCCATAGTGGTGCAGCGTGTAATGCCTGAATGATCATATTATTATCAAGTAATTCTTTTACCTCGCCAGGTGTTAGAAGATGAATATCAATATCTTCGGTTTGCTCTAAATGGCGCTGATTGGTGTTTTGTACTCCGATTGCCAAGAAGGTGTATGATAGATTACTATGGTTAGTTGGATTGGGGCTTAAGACCATAAATTCAGACCACTCGCCTCCTGCATAACCTGTTTCTTCGAGCAATTCTCTTTGTGCGGCATGTAATGGCGATTCTCCTTTCTCGACTACTCCGGCACATAATTCATAATGTGTCTCACCAAGTCCGTGCCGGTATTGACTTTCCATCAGGAAACGCCCTTCTTTGGTGATGGCAATCACATTGATCCAATCAGGGAAATCATATATATACCAAGTTGGTATTTGTCTGCCGTTTGGCAGTTCTACTGTTTCTTGTCTTAACTGAAGCCATGGACCATTTTGAGCGATATATTCCGACTTGAGTACTTTCCAAGGTCTATGTTGAGGTAGTTTCATCAGAAGAAATGTTTGATAATATCGTTCATGTTAGCGTAGATAAGTAGCAGCATAAGTAGCCAGAATCCTATATTGTTGGCAATCTCTAAGAATTTGTCTCCTGGTTTTTTGCCGGTAATCATTTCCCAAAGCAAGAAGAAAACATGTCCGCCATCTAATCCGGGAATAGGAATGATATTCATAAATGCGAGTATGATACTGAGAAAGGCTGTCATAAGCCACCATGAATGCCAATCCCAAGCAGATGGGAAAAGACTACCTATAGCGCCGAAACCTCCGATAGATTGTGCCCCTTCTTTGGTGAATACAAGTTTGAATTGTTTTATATATGAAACAAGTGTATTCCATCCGTAATTTATGCCAGCAGGAATAGATTCCCAGAAACCATACTCTATTTTTTTGGTTTGTAAGTAATTAAGAGGAGATGTATAAACCCCTAATTTTGCTTCGTCGCCGATAAAGGTTTCCGTTTGTTGGAGTTCTCCGTTGCGGTAAAATCCGATAGTTATATTTTGGCATGGGTGATTTTTCAGTTCTGCTTGTACATCTTGGAAAGCAGGTGTAGGAATATCATTTATAGAGACGATACTATCTCCTTGTTCTAATCCCGCCAATGATGCGGGAGAATTCTCAATAACAGATTCTATTACAAATGGATATCTAAAATCAAATAATCCGTTTGCACCCGATGCAAGTACTTGTTTGGGTAAATCGTCCGGCATAGTTAAAGTAATGGTATCCGTGTTGCGTGCCACAGTTACTTCTTTTTGTCCATCTACTATCAACCATTCCACCACATCGCTTCTTGTATCGGGTTGTTTATTGCCTATTTTGAGGATTTTATCTCCTTGCTGAAATCCGTTTTCAACAAGTACAGGTGCATAATTGAATCCATATTCAGCGTTGCTAATGGGTATATATTCTTCTCCCCAATGGAATAAGATAGCACTATATATGACCATTGCGGCAATAAAGTTAACAAGTACACCACCTAAGATAATGGGTAGTCGTTGCCATGTTTTTTTTGCTCTGTATTCCCATGGTTGTGGTTGAGTGGGCAGGTCGTCAGCCCCTGTTGTTTCGTCCACCATACCGGCAATTGAGCAATAGCCTCCTAATGGTAGCCAACCTATTCCCCATTCTGTATTGTCAGGATAACGACGCCAATCATCGTCAGGCAGTTGAGACAATTCGTCTTCTGTCATAGGACGATATAGGGGGTTGTCGTTTTTGTCTTTCAGGACATTCCCATTGTTATCTTTTTTCTCAACAACAGACGGCTCTACATTGGGCGCAAAAAACTTAAAGTGCCATTTGCCTTGAAATTTTTTCATCCTAAAAAGCGAGAAATAAGGGTTGAAAAACATATAGAATTTCTCTACTCTTACTTTAAATATTTTGGCAAATGTAAAATGACCTAATTCATGTATTACTACCAAAAATGATAGTGCAAGAATCAATTGTAATGCTTTAATTAAAAAAGTTGACATGTCTTATTTGTTTCTTTAGGTTAGGTGCTTCTAAATAATTAGTGGTAACAGAATTTATATTTAGTCGCAGAGCGAATATAAATCTCCTCTTGGATTGATTAACATCGTAGGTACCAAACTATGGCAAATAGTGTGCCGCTCTTGTGGACCGAAGAATATGTCGTCGAGTCCGTAGTCTCGAGAGGCGGTAATAAGCGATATTTGGTAAGGATTTTCGGAAGTGAATTTATGGTCGATTATTTCTTTTTGCAGTTTGAAACTATCTTTGTGTGCTTGTATTTTTTCATATTTGACATTCATTTTGTCAAATAATGTAGTTATTTTATTAGTATTGTTTTGCGCCTTAGAACCATAATCGTGGGCTGTAAGTAATATAATAGTTGCATTTGTGTATCTTGAAATATGCGCTGCAAATTGTGCTTTATGTACTTCTTCCTCAAACATGCTGACGGGAGTTAGGATAGTGGCTATTTCTTGTGGAATCGCCATTATGTCGGTCAGAAAAATATAGGGGATTCTGAGTTGTCTGGAGAGGTTGAGCCATTTTTGTACAACTCGCTTTTGACACTTGCAAGAGATGAAAATCAGATCAGCAGAAAGACCCTGAAGGGTATCAGCAAAGTCGGAGTCGTTTTTGGTATGAGTAAAATCACTGCTTTTTTTTACAACAAGTTCTTTATTCATCTTTTCTGACAGGTATTGTGCAAAAAGCAGATGTTGGGGTATTGATATGTCTTTAATAAAAAGAAACATTACAATGTAGAATTAATATGTTCAATATATTGTGTCAACTCTTCTGTCCCTTGTTTGCTTTCAGCCGAAGTGATAAATATTGGTGGCAGTTGTTCCCAAGTATCCATGAGAGTAGTTTGATATGATTCAATGCTATTTTTCAGTTGCAATTTACTCAGTTTGTCGGCTTTTGTAAAAACGATAGCAAAGGGAATTTCGTTTTCTCCCAACCATTGCATAAAATCTAAATCTATTGTTTGAGGTTTAAGTCGAGAGTCAACCAAAACAAATAGGTTTATGAGTTGTTCTCTGAGCAAACAATATCTTTCGATCATGCGTTTGAGTTGTTCTCTTTGTTTTAGTCCGGTCTGGGCATAACCATATCCGGGGAGGTCAACCAAATGCCATTGTTGATTTATTATAAAATGATTTATGAGAAGGGTTTTGCCTGGTTTAGATGATGTTTTTGCCAAATTTTTTTGATTGCATAAGGCATTTATAAGCGAGGATTTACCTACATTAGATCTGCCTATGAAAGCATATTCTGGCAATGTAGATTTAGGGCATTGTGCCACATCGGGGCTTGATATTACGAATTGTGCTGATGTAATCATAATTTATATAATTTTGGCATATAGGTCAAAGGTGTCAGCATTGGTTATAAGCGCATTATAAAATTCTCCAATTATTAGTTCTCCATCGTTTTTGTCAATCAACACTTCGCCATCAACTTCAGGGGAGTCGAATTCTGTTCTGCCGATATAATAGTTGCCTTCTGTGCGGTCGATTATTATCTTCATTTTTGTGCCTACCTTAGAATGGTTGATCTCATCTGCTATTTGCTCTTGAATACTCATCAATTCTTCTACTCGTTGGTCCTTAATTCCTTGGGGTATATCGTCTTTATAATTTTGCGCAGCAAATGTTCCCTCTTCATTGCTATATGCAAAGCATCCCATACGCTCAAAGCGCATTTGTTTTGTCCATTGTTTGAGTTTTTCAAAGTCTTCGGCGGTTTCTCCTGGGTGTCCTACGAGCAAAGTGGTGCGTATATGTATTCCGGGAACTTCTTTTCGTATGGTGTCAATAAGTTGCGTTTGTTGTTGTTGCGTGATATGTCTTCTCATTACGGAGAGCATGTGGTCAGTGGAGTGCTGAAGGGCAATATCTAAGTATTTGCACACATTGTCTCTTTGAGCCATTACTTTGAGCAGATCAAGAGGAAAATTGGTCGGATAGGCATAATGTAGTCTAATCCATTCGATACCCTTTATTTGACTTATTCGGTCGATGAGTTCAGCGATTTTAGGTTCGTGATAGATATCAATGCCATAATAAGTAAGGTCTTGTGCTATTACTTGTAGTTCTTTCACGCCTTGTTTTGCGAGCCAATTAACTTCAGCCTCTATGTCCTCAATAGTTCTGCTTTTATATCTGCCTGTAATCAGGGGGATGGCGCAATAGGTACAAAAGCGGTTGCAGCCTTCGGCTATTTTCAAATATGCGTAGTGGCGCGGAGTGGTTACTTTTCTTTCGTAGGATGGGACTTGGACAGGCTCGTTTAGTTTTTTAATTTGCGAGAGTAGATTCATAAAATCAAATTTCCCGAAGAACCCATCTACTTCAGGTAACTCGTTTTCTAAATCTGCAAGATACCGTTCAGCTAAGCAGCCCATTACATATAGTTTGCTGAGTTGGTGCTTGTTTTTCCGCTCAATAAATTGAAGTATAGTATTTATGCTCTCTTCTTTTGCATCGCCTATAAATCCGCATGTGTTGATAATGGCAATCTGACCATGTGGATTATCCGTGTCGTGAGTACAATGATATCCAATGGCTTCCAACTGCCTCATCAATCGTTCTGAATCGACAAGATTTTTAGAACAACCGAGGGTGATAATATCTATTGTTTTTCTATCCATTCGTTGAATTTTGGTGTCATGACGACTGCAGTAGTATCTTCCACTGCATAAATGAGATAACATTCTGCATTGTCCAAACTATTGATGAGCAGCAAGGCGGAGTCGGTTCCCAATACCATACATGATGTAGCGAGTGCGTCGGCAAGCATACATGATGGCGCAACTACAGTGGCTGAAAGCAGTGAGTGATTGACAGGATATCCTGTACGCGGGTCAATAGTATGTGAGCGTCGTACACCATTTTCATAATAGAACTGCCGATAATTGCCCGATGTGGCCATTGACATATCTTTCAATGAAACGATAGTTTGCAGTTCTTGGTTGGTGCCCTCAGGATCGTCTGTCGGGCGAGTTATGCCTACTCGCCATAGTTTATCTTGTTCATTGACGCCTTTGCATACGACTTCACCACCAATATCAACCAAATAATTTTTGCAGTCATGTTTTTCTAATAATTCAGCCACTACATCGCAGCCTTGTCCTTTGGCAATTGCTCCGCAGTCTATTTTGATTTGTGGTAGTTGTTTGTATAATTTATGTCCCTGCAGATTGATTTTCTGATACCCTACAAATTGTCTGAGGCTGTCGATGATTTCTTTGTTGATTTGTTCTTGGTTCTCAAAGCCAAATCCCCACGCGTTAACAAGTGGCGCTACAGTGATATCAAAAGCTCCGTTCGTAAGTTCAGATACATAGTGCGCAGTTTCGTACATCTGCTCAAAATAACGGTCGGTTTTGTTGCTCTTGTTATAATTGATATTGCTCAGGACGCTTTCCTTATTAAATGCCGACATACTGTTATCGAATTCTTCGAGCACTTCTTTTATCTGAGCGTGCAAGTCTTTGGAGTTCTGATAACGGATGTTATAGTATGTACCAAATACATATCCTGTGTTGCGGTAGTAGCAAATTTCTTGCTGCTTTTCTTCTTCGGGGAAAGCCCATAGAAAGAAAGCAGCAAGAATAAGGAAAGTTAGAGCAAAAGCAATTTTTACTATTCTTTTTTGCATAAACTTTTAGTAGAGCCAAATACCGACTCCTAATGCAAAGTTCCAGTGTCGTGATGACATGTCGTTGCTATAGGCATTACCAGTAGTGGCGAATAAATTATTTTTATTGACACCTGCAGTGTTCAGACTTGTGATACCATATACATCGATGGCGAAGTGCTCTGCTACTTCTAATTCCCAGTTGAGTTTTAGTGCTATGTTGTTTACTGCGAAATTCTTTTCGTAGTAACTATAGAGGCTCTTCCATGGCGTCATACCAACAGTAGGTGTGAGTGAGAAGCCTAATGGCAATTCAAAATCGTAACTCACTTCGAGGTATGAGGAGTAGGCTTGTTTTATGCCTGTTAGTTTGTCGGGGTCATTTGCGTCTTCGTACAAAGGTCTCCAATCGTCACCTCCTACTAAGGTAGCCCACATGATGGTCAAAGGAAAGGATTCGAACAATTCGCCAAATTCCATCTTAGCAAACACTTCAGTTTGGTTAGTGGCATAATCGCCGTTCTCATAGTCTGTCAGTGAGGGCTTACGATAGTCAAAGTACTTAGTTTTGTCAAAATAGTACTGATGTGTTACTCCGACGGTGAATCCGGAAATAGAGTAGGAGAGGGTAAGGTCCAGTTCCGGCGCAAATTCAGTAAATTTCCAATCTGAAGGCGACAGGTTGGCCCATGCTTCTAATTTGGCACCTCCATATCCGACCATTACATCTGGCTGAAGACTCAGACCTCCGTAGTTCATACCACGCCACAGATAGGCAGTTGTTAAATCTGCCCCGACTGTATATTCAAAGCCGGGGAACTCATACGCACGCAGAGCACTAACGCTTGTTAGTGCAACTGCCAAAACAATAAATAATCTTTTCATTTTTATTTGTTTTCCCATGCGATACGAAGCGCAACTTCTAAGATGCGTGTATCGTCCAAAATGACTAAACCTCCGTCAGGGCCGGGCTCAACATGCAGACCGCTTCCGCTTTCTGCTTTACCACCAAAATAGTTTCTGACCTCGTCGGCAGCAATGCCCAGCTCGTTTGCTATTATTTCCATGCTGCCGCTTGGTAGGCTGTCCTTTACCTGACGCAATTTGTTGAATGTTGTTATCATATCTTTGAGTTTTTATTTTATTCTTTTGAGTGTGCAAAACTACTGCTTTTTTTTGATATACGCAACAGTGTAAATCTCAAACTTAACGAATAATGTGTTTTCTATTAATCTTAAATGAATATTTGTAGCATTAAAATAAAAGTTGTACCTTTGCGCACTAAGTTAAGTAAATATTGGTTAATATGAATATCTGTGTATATTGCAGTGCAAAAGATCAGATAAGCGATGATTATAAGCAACTTGGTGCTGAATTAGGGTGTTGGATAGCGCAAAATGGTCATGTGCTTGTGTTTGGTGGTGCGTCTGGCGGATTGATGACGATGGTGAGCAGGAGTGCATTCGCTGAAGGTGGGCAGGTGATAGGAATAGTTCCGGAGCATATTGAGCGGGCTGGCAGATATTCGGAGTGGTGTACGGAAAGGGTGAGGGTGAAGAACATGAATGAGCGTAAGCAAATGATGAAGGACACTGCTGATTGTTTCGTTTGTTTGCCAGGAAGTTATGGTACATTGGACGAGATGTTTGATGTTATAGCCTCGGGCACTGTGGGTGAGCATAAAAAGCCGATATTTATTGTAAATTATAAGGGCTTCTATGATCCGCTTTTGAACGAAATAGCCCTTATGAAGGAGAAGAGTTTTATACCGCAGACAGAAATATACAAACCTATATTTGTAGATGACATAGGTGAGTTGATAGATAGAATTAACAAATTAGTTTAACCCTATAAAAAGATTTTTATGAATCTATTTTTTGCCAGACTCATCGGCACGCTTGAATCTACTGAGAAGATGGAGCGTCGCATTGTTGAGGAGGAGGAGCGCATAGTGCGTTACCGCCAAATTGAAAAATCGGCTGAGTTGCAGGAATATCTCGATTTGAAAAAGAAAATTGAGAGTCGTGAGTTCCAGCAGAAGAAGCACAACCTGATTCATACCAAGTATAAATCGACAGCCACTTATCAGAAATTGCATGTTTATAAAGAGATGCTGCATGATAAGCAGTTGCAGATCTATTTGGATGTAGAAAAGAGTCAGCGTCTGAAAGACTATTTGGAATTTCGTTCGTCAGAAAATTATATTCGTATGCAGAGTAAGCGTGAGTTGCGGAACTCCCTTGAACTGCGTCAAATGTATCAGTTTGAACACTCAAAAGAGTATAAGGCTTATTTGACCTATAAAGATTCCAAAACACCTGATAAGTATCGTCAATTATTAGAAGAGATATCAACAGATGAATTTAAGCGAGAGCACGCTTTTTGGAGTAATCCCAATCGCTGGAAGACAACCGATGAATATCAGATGGAAGTAAGGTATAAGCAACTTGCTGTTATGCCGGACATTATTTTCTATCTAAAACAAGATGTGAAACAGATAGAGCAGAAAGAGCAGTGGAAACTGACTTTCTCAGATGAATTTGATTGGTTGCGCTTGTCAGATTCGGCATGGCGCCCCGGGTTCGTATATCAATCACCCAAACTACCTGCTATTCACTCGTTTGCAAATGAGAAGCAAGCAAATAATGGCGGAAAAAATGTAGGCGCGATAGACGGTAAGATGAAGATATTTACAAAAGAAGAGAAGGCTATTGCTCCGGCATGGGATAGTAAGTTAGGTTTTATCAGCAAGGAATATGATTACACATCTGATATAGTGCAAACAGCAGAGAAATTCCGCCAGCAAGGTGGTATGTTTATGGCAAAATTGCATGTTAGAGGAAACATACACCATGCTTTTTGGTTGGGTTCTGACAAGAAACTCCCCTTGTTGAGTATTTTTCATTATAATGGGAAGCATATTACATTAGGCAATTATACGGAGAAAGGCTTTAATGGTACTGTCGTAAGGGGTATTTCACCGAGAAATTACTATATTTATACCCTTCGATGGACAAAGCATGAGTTGATTTGGTATGTAAATAACAAAGAGGTGTTCCGAACAACCAACAACATACCTCAAGAGAAACTTTATATGGCATTTTCATCTTTTATCAGTGAAAATCAAAAAGGCCAAGAGGCTCAGATGCATGTGGCATGGGTAAAGGTTTATTCTAACCCCAATATGTAATTATGGTTGAGTTAGGCGGCATTAGTTTTGGTGGCAAAAAACGCTTTGTACTAATAGCAGGTCCATGCGCAATTGAGAGTCGTGAGGTGGTATATGAAACTGCCGAACGGCTCAAGGAAGTGTGTGAGCGGCTTGAAATAGAGTTGGTATTCAAATCATCATTTGACAAGGCCAATCGTACTTCCAATTCCCCTCGTGGTGTTGGAATGTCACAAGGCCTTGAGATATTAAGTGAAGTGAAAGAACGCTTTGGTTTGCCTATTCTTACTGATGTGCATGAGTCATGTCAATGTGAAGAAGTGGCTCAAGTGGCAGATATATTGCAGATCCCCGCTTTCCTTTCTCGTCAAACTGATTTACTTCAAGCCGCGGCTCGAACGGGTAAGGTAGTGAATGTGAAAAAAGGTCAGTTTATGGCTCCTTGGGATATGCACGGAGTTGTAGAGAAAATTAGAGAGGTTGCCCCTCAGCCCAACAAATTACTTCTTACTGAGCGAGGCAGCAGTTTTGGCTATGGCAATTTGGTGGTAGATATGACATCTCTTGTAGAAATGCGACGATTTTCTTGTCCGATAATTTTTGATGCAACTCATTCTGTGCAAAAGCCGAGCAGTCAGCAGGGGGTAACCGGTGGCAATCGTGAGATGGTGCCATACTTGATGAGAGCGGCAATGGCAGTAGGAATAGACGGATTATTTTTAGAAGTGCATCCCAATCCGGACAAAGCAATAAGTGATGCCGCCAATCAAGTGAAACTGAGTAATATATATAATATCTTGAATGAGGCGGTAAAGATAGATGATTTGGTGAAAAATGAGTTATTCTGAAAACGCAAAACAAATATTTGAAAGCGAAATAAAAGAACTTCTTTTATTATCAACCAAAATTGACTCTTCGTTTGATCGTGTGGTGGAGGCAGTATTGAGTTGTAAGGGGAAACTTGTGCTTATGGGTATTGGTAAGACAGGAATTATTGCCCATAAGATTGCGTCTTCTCTTGCCAGCACAGGCACTCCCGCTATCTTTGTCAATGCAGCGGAAGCGGTGCATGGAGATTTGGGAATGGTAGGCAGCGATGATATAGTGATGCTGGTAAGCAATAGTGGAGCAACTAATGAAATTCTTAATGTAATAGCCCCATTACGCAATATTGGTTGTCAACTGATTGCTCTAACGGGTAATCCTCAGTCACCACTTGCAAAAGACTCTGATTTAGTACTAAGTACTCATATTGAGCATGAGGCTTGTCCACTTGGATTAGCACCTACAACGAGCACTACCGCCACTTTGATGATGGGAGATGCTCTGATGGTGTGCCTAATGCAACAGCGACAATTCCGCGCTGAAAACTTTGCCGTTTACCATCCGGGTGGGGCACTTGGCAGGCAACTTCTCGGAAGGGTAAAAAACAGAATGACAACTGATATACCAAGGGTAGAGACCAATGCTTTGTTTAAACAGTTAGTGAAAACAATGTCAGAAGGTCATCTTGGAATGACGCTGGTTTATAGGTCAGGCAAGTGTGAGGGCATAATTACCGATGGCGATATTCGTCGGGCAATACAAAAATATGATAGTTTCAACTCGCTCAAGGCTGAGGATATAATGACTCGTCATTTCAAGAGTATAGAGCAAGATGCTCTTCTTACAGAGGCATTGGCTGTAATGGATAGGCATAATATTACGACCCTTGCCGTTAAAGCCGATAAAAAAGATGATACCGACATAGTAGGTATCATCTCAATACATCATATTATTGATTTCAACTGATAAAACGATAATTATTTACCATTGAATTGGGTCATTGTTCGTTCTAATCCTTGAAGGCAAAACGAAGGGATTATCTGGCAGACCACTTTCAGTCGCTCTGTGAGTTCTTTTTCTTCCTCTTCAGAGAAGTCACCTAAGACATAGTTGATTTGTGCTCCATGTGCAAATTGTGCTCCTATTCCAAATTTCAGACGAGCATACTGCTGAGTCATAATACATTCTTGTATGTTTTTCAAACCGTTATGTCCGCCATCGGAGCCTTTGCCTCTCAGTCGTAATGTCCCAAAAGGAAGGGCTAAGTCATCTACTATAACCAAAAGATTATTTATCTCGATATTCTCTTTTTGAAGCCAATATCTAACCGCCATACCTGACAGATTCATGTATGTAGATGGTTTAAGTAATACCAATTCTGCATTTTTTACCCGACAGCGCGCAATAAAACCATATCTGCAGTCCTGCCATAACGCATTATGTTCCGCTGCGAACATATCTACTGAACGAAACCCTATATTATGACGAGTGGAGGCATACTCGTCGCCTATATTACCAAGACCTACAATCAGAAATTTCATTTTTGAAAAGGAAAATATCTTTAAGTGATTTCTTGAACCCTATATTCTTATTAATTATAAAAAGTAAGAATCGATATATCTCTAAGTTGTTGCGATATACCGATTCTTATGAGAGTTGGTTATAAATACCTTGCCAATTATTGTGCTGCTTGTGCACTTTGGCGTGTAGCCTTAACTTGAGCAACAATTTGAGTTTTCACATTGGTGATTTCCAAATTGTCATAATGTAAGTCTGCCACCTGAATTTTCTTACCAAGACCAAGAGAAGTTACATCTACAACAATACGATCAGGAAGATTAGTATATAGACCTTTTACATTAAGTTTGCGAGTTACCAACTGCAACTTACCACCGGCCTTAACACCTTCAGCATGACCTTCCAACTGAACAGGTATTGCTACTGTAACAGGCTTGTCGGCAACTACTTGCAGGAAATCGATATGAAGCAAGGCTTCCGATACGGGGTGGAACTGTAATTCCTTAACTACTGCTTTGCATTCTTTGCCGTCAACAGAAAGATTTACGATCTGAGTGTCAGGAGTGTAAATCAATTTGCGAACATCATTTACATTAACTGCAAAAGTTACATTTGCGCCTGCGCCATAAAGGTTGCAAGGAACCAATTCTTGTTTGCGCAATGCTTTGGCTGCTTTCTTACCATAATCTTGGCGAAGTGAGCCTGTGAGATTAAATTCTTTCATTTTGTTTGTGTTACTTTATTCGGGCATTTTTTATTGTGTGTTGCCCTACTTGTCATCACACCATATTATTATTCATAAAAAAAGCCTTACGGCTTTGTTGTCTAACCTGGAATCGAACCTGAGAAAGATTGATAATCTTTCGAGTGTCAAAACTTTCAATTCAGTAAGAACTCCAAGCAATCTACGATTGCGCTTGATGGTCAGAACTCTTGTTGTCTAACCTGGAATCGAACCTGAGAAAGATTGATAATCTTTCGAGTGTCAAAACTTTCAATTCAGTAAGAACTCCAAGCAATCTAAGATTGCGCTTAATGGTCAGAACTCTTGTTGTCTAACC
>JAFVDX010000007.1 GCA_017478225.1 Paludibacteraceae bacterium
TTTCAGTAGTTTTCACGACAATTCATTATACATCTTCATTTTATACAAACAACAGAATATCAGAGAAATACATTTTCGCAAGATTTCAAATTTTGCCACAAGTCATCTTGAAAATCCTATGGTTTGGTACTGTTAATCAGGCGGTCCGTTTTGCGGGCTCGTGGGTTCGAATCCCACACTCAGATAAATCCTTTACTTATATATGAGCGGTGTTAAACACCGCTTTTTATATTTAAGAATTATTGTGATGCAATCACTCACTAATATAATTAGTATTCTCGTCTGTCATATTGTCACACTGTAATTCTGGCACGCTCTTTGTGTTTGCTGTGGTGGTGCATTAGGCACTCACGAGCCTATGATTTTTCTAATCAGAATAGCGTGACTGGGCTTTTATAGATTCTTCCCCCATGAAAAACTGAAGATAAGAGATAATTAACTTGTTCAATACATTAAAAGGTAAATAAGATTATGGCTGAAAGAGACACTGTCAAGTACCAAATAAAAGATGGTAACGAGATTGTTTATTACGGCATAACTAACGACCTTGAACGTCGCGAGCAGGAACATCGCAGTGAGGGTATGGACTTCACTTCTATCCAAAAGATAGGAAATGTTACCACTCGTGACGCTGCTGGCGATTGGGAAGAAGAGCGTATAAAGCACTATATGAGCCAGCATGGAGGTCGTAGGCCAAGATACAATCAAAACGATACTGGAAAGTAATTTTTTTGAATGTACTTTTGCTCACATTGTGTAGCAGCACGATGAAGAGCCTTATCAAGCGATTGTCGGTATGCACCACGGCAGTTGCTTTATAAATAACGCAGAAATTATAAATATATTGTAGTATGAAAGTTATTCGTTATAATGAAGAAGATTTTGAAGGCTTCGTACAGGACTTGATAAGCACTGGACGAATAGAAGGTAAAGAGGCAGGAATTGCAAAACTTATGTTAGATAAAGGTTATGATGCCTTATCTGACAAGCAAAAGTACGTTTTCGACAAAATGATAAATGAAAATTCTGTTGAAGAATGTAAACGCTGCGCTATTGATATTCCTTGGTGCGAAATGCTTGAAGCATTAGAAAATGGAGGTTATTGCAATTACTGTCAGCATATGATGGAAAAGATTGAGCAAGAATAAATCTTCTCAAATTGAGGGCTGAGGCTTTACACTCTCTTATTACAATGATTATTTTTAAAGTTTCAGTCCTCACTTTTATCCACTTTGAGGAAATTTAAAACCACTAATGGCTGCGTGAGTTTTGCTTGTTCTTTTTGCGTTCTTGAATCATCTATCTTCATATTCTGCATAATTCTGTATCTTGTGGAAAGGCTACGGGTCGGTGACGAACGCCGGGCGCTCGAACATGTTCGTTTGCTACCACCGGGACGCAAGAATGCGGATGGCCTCTTGGGGGATGCCCATAATGTGGCGGACGTCGCGGCCTTCCAGGCCCATCTCGTTACATCACCTCTAACCTATACCCTCGTTTCTTGAGTGACACGATGGAAATGCTGGTGTCTGGTTCGAGCATCTTGCGGATGTAGGTTATCTGGACGTTGAGGGCGAGGGAGTTGGCATAACTATCATTGCCCCAGACGTGTTCCAGCAGAAAGGAACGCTCTACGGTCTGGCCGATATGCTGGGCTAAGATGGCCAGGATCTCCGATTGGCGGGCAGATAGGTGTTGCACCGTTCCTGCAAATTCAATCGTGGAGAGGTTACTGTCGAAAATGGTCTGGCCGATGACTATGCGCGATGGTAACGAAGCCTGGCGATGCTCGAAACGCTCACGGATCTTGGCAATCAGTTCTTCGGGATAGAACGGCTTTGGAATATAGTCATTGCCTTTCAGGTCGAACCCTTTCAGACGGTCGGCCTTTTCCGTCCGGTCTGTCAAAAA
>JAFVDX010000042.1 GCA_017478225.1 Paludibacteraceae bacterium
AGTGGACTTTCCTGCCCTACCACAAAAATGTTGAACGTGACAAAATCATATTGGTATGAGCCTTAGCAGTGAAGAGCGTAATACAATCGTGGCTTTAGAATTGAAGAAAGCCCGAGAGGCATACGAGGATATTGGCATCCTCATAGCCGCCAATCGCCTGAATGGTGCAGCCAACCGCATGTACTATGCAGTTTTCCATGCCGTTTGCGCCTTGCTTATCAACGATGGTCACCACGTAAACACCCATAAAGGCTCACACGCAATATTTAGCCAGCACTACATAAAGACCGGAATCCTGCCAAGAGAGTACGGACAACTCTATAACCAGCTTCAGACTATGCGCGAGGAGAGTGACTACAACTGCGCTTACGACGTTGAAATGGATGAATTGCAGCAGCGACTTGAGCCTGCCAAAAGACTTATTGAGGATATTGAGAATATTGTGAATGGATAATAATGTATACCCATAGAGCCGTCCCCGTGATTTGCTGATTAAAAACTTCAAAGAAATCTATACGGTCGATGACAAACGCCAAAAGATTAAGATAGTAACCATCTGGGACATGCGCTGCATCCTATAAAACTGAATTAGATGATAAGTAAGAATATCTCCGAGATTGGTGAGTCTCGGAGATATTTATAATCAAGAGAACCGTCTTTTGAGCAACTTCTAAGTGTCATTGCATCATCGTGCCACACGAATATTATTCAATGGTGTTTTTATGGAGCATAGACAGGTCGAATTGGTGCTCCGCAGTACCGTGGACCTGTACTTGTATATGGAGATTTTCCTGTACCGAAAATACAATATGCCCGTGAATATGGAGCATAAAAGTTGCTGCCAAAATTATCATCCTCAGGCACACACATAGTTCCAGAAGAATAAATCGTTTCCGATCCAACAGAAATTCTCCCTGTCGGATTGCTATAAGAATTCGGCTGAGAAATTGACCCGGCAGCTGGTAGAACAATAGAATTTCCGTTAGGTCCCGTCAAGATTAAACATCTATGTTCACCCAGATACGAAATAGTACCTGTACAATTGTCTATCAGCTCGTCACATTCTTTGAGTGTCGGCATTCGCCATTTGTCACCCAGTTTCAATGCGGCTGCGTCATATTTTTTGTTTCCACTTATCTCACGATCAATTATTTCATAGTTCTGTTCTGAAATATAGAATTTGTAATCTTTTTCCATGAATGTTTCCTTCGGTTCTAGCTCTCCCCACCCATAATAGCCACCATATTCATAAGGTTCATGTGAATCTAAGTTACAGCAAGCCCATTTAACACCTGAGGGGAGCCCCAAATCTATCATGTGTGGATGCTTGGCATTTGGGCATAGACCGCTACCACTGATTGTAAATTCGTATGTGTCTTCAGAAAGTGTGGTTTCGCCATTAATTGTTAAGTAGGTGCGGTATTCGTAGGTGCCCTTGTCCAGGTTATCTGTCATACCCAGCACTTCAAAGCGAGAAATAATATCTTTGTAGTCAAAACGATTATATGAAGCTACCGTTGAAGCTTCTATAGCCTGCTCTGTTTCCTCGCCAGTCTCTTTGTTCCTAATCAAAAAACCTACTGATACGGTTTCTGTAGAGGAGCGCATGACATGCGCACTTCGTGCTGCGTTCGCCGGATTGAATAATTTATAGGGTAACGTGATGCTGGCACAAGGCTGGTTATCAACTGCGTTCATAGATTTAACCAACGGACGATAGGCTAGATGATTCTTGTACTCAAAAGAGTACGTGCCAGTTTCTTTGCCAACATAGGTAATTGAAATAGGACTTGTTGCAGCACCAGGGTAATGTGTGACGGTTACTACATGGTCTTCGGCATAGCCTCCAATGTAGAACAAATTGGTAAAACGACAAACCCAATCTTGAACCGTGCCATCCATATACACCGTTTTATCGCAGCCAGCAAATGCTGCCAAGCCTCTGCTGTTGACCACTTCTTTCAAGACAGAACCTTTGACATTTGCAAAACACATGGCTGTCCATAAAATAGTTTTCGACAAGTCACCCGTGAAAAATTTCTCCAATGCCTGTTTTTTCAAGTTTAAAGTATTAATGGCAGAAGTGCCTGTACCTATTGTGCCAAAGGTGAAGTCTTTGCCTTTAACAAGTCCGTTTGTTTCCAATTCGCTACGGTAGCTTGGCTCGTCAGGTATGCCAATGCGGCCATCATCTGTACCATGACATATCAGAAAGCCAATGTCACAAGTAGAAAACTGGCTTAAGGAAGCCAAGGTATTCCCTTTATGTATTATTGGTGAAATATCACCTTGCTTGATTTGTAGCACATTCCACGGATCCCAAACAAAGAATTTATTCCTATTTAGGAAAACCACATTATCATTCGAAGCCCTTGTAACTGCGGAAGACCTTGCCACATCAGCCACAATTGTTCTTGCGTTGTCAATCTTTTTGTCAGGATAAAGGGCGGCATTAATATCGTTCATCAAGTCATTGAATTCGCTATCGTCTAAGCCATCTTCATCATTGCCAACAGGACAAGTCACCATATACGGGTCACACATGTACTCATAACCATCAATATTAACATACAGAATGTTATTTCGTATTTCGGTAGTCACCTCTTGTGTGTATGATTCCAATTGTTTTAATAAATCCTCAATGGTAGCTCCTTCATGAGTTGACAGATAGTTGTAGAGCTGATCTGCAACTTGCTCATATTTTTCTGACACTTCGGATAATCCGTTTTCCTCTGAACTACTATCTTTGCTACAAGAAAACAAAGACAACGCCATCATTGTCATTAAAGGTAATGTGGCAAAAATCTTTTTCAATTTCATCATTCTAAAATTATATTAAATTTACTAATAACGCTCACTGATTAATTGGATTTCACTCGCTTTGGCAAGGGCATCGTTGTAGGAACGAGTACAAAGATAGCAAGAAAATCTCAACACTCCAAACTTTTTAATGAGAAATTTCAGTAAACATCGAATATCTCATCTCATAAAGAATATCCATTAAAAGTAATCACAGAACCTTTCCGTGATTCTCTGAGATTAACAACCTCTGTGAACGAGAAAATCATCCTTACCTCAGTTCGGGATAAGAAAGTCTCGTAAAAAGTTGGTAATCTGAGATATTTTTTGGTACCTTTATAGATGATTACCAGTTACTTATAAAGCTGGGCGAATGAATATAGTCATGATTACCGACTACAAAATTATAGAAATTTTCTGTGCCGTGGATGAATTTTGCAAAGAATTTGATAGGCAAATAGACAAAAAGTCACTTTTGTCCTCCAATGGCAAGGTGCGACGCTATCGTAAAGCCTCCCATTCCGACAGTGAGATTATGACCATTCTGATAGTGTTTCAATTCGGCTCTTTTCGTAACTTCAAGCACTACTATCAGTTCTTATCCCGAACTGGGGGTTATCTGTAATTTTATTGCTTCTTGCGCGTATTTTTGAAAAATTGATGGAGGTGTGTGTCATGAAGGTCATGTGTCATGAGTGTCATTAAGGATTTTTGAATGGGTAGGGTGTTTTCCGGCTCATAATAAATATAAATTTTAATTTATATATTATTATGCGGACTTTCGCACTCCGAAATGCTTAATGACACTCGTGACACATGACACTCGTGACACATGCTGGCTCATGGTTGAGGCGTAAGGGTTCATGGTTGAGTTTGGAAGATTGAAGACATTGAAAAATGAAAAGAATCCTGCGGCAGGATTCGTGAACCGCAATGGGCGCGTAGTATCTTTGCCGCCGCATTTAAGATGCAAACGGCAATGATGAGGGAAGGGGCACTGAAGCGAGAACCGTCCAAACTGTCCCGGAGAATACGGCAATCAGGCGGATTGAACCGTTATTTCAATCGTACAGGTCGAGTGCTTTTATTTTTTTTTTGCGCGCAAAAGAGAAACGCATGATAGCGTATCCTGTAGTGGGGGGAGATGTCTCATTTCAAGGTTACAAGGAACGGGCGGGCTATTGCTTTACTATTTTGCGGCCGTTGCTGATATAGATGCCTTTGGGCAGGCGGTCGGCAGCGGTACCGACGGCAACGGGGCGACCGCAGAGGTCGTGCCAGAGGGCTGGGCGTGAGGCGTGTGGGGTGCTGACCAGTTTGCTGATGCCGGAAAGGGCGTTGACGGTGTGGTCGTAGCGGCCTTCTATGTAGTAGCCGTGGTTGACGTAGGACAAGTCGGCTGTCTGCTGCTGCCCGGTGGGTACGAAGATAAGACCTGTTGGCAGGCTTTGGTATGTGGTGCCGTCGAAGGTCCATTTCA
>JAFVDX010000043.1 GCA_017478225.1 Paludibacteraceae bacterium
TATTTCGCTCATATTCATGCGTGTATAACGCAGCAGTTGCTTGGCATGTTTGATACGGAAACTGTTAATCCATTGTAACACCGTCATTTCTGTTTCCTGTTTCACGATACGCGACAGATGCGCCTCGCTGATATGAAGCCGCTCGCTATAGAAGGCTACAGCCGTTTCGGTAATATAATGTTCCCGCAACAGGTTCATGAACTGCTCCACCAAGGACAAACGCATAATCTTGTTGCCGCCTGTTGTCAGTGTCTGCAATGCCGGATGATAGAACAAGGCCGCAATCTGGTGACGGGCGAAATCAGCGGCACACGGCATCTTCGCGCCAACCGCGTGATAGATGCTGTCCATAATCGTAAGTTTTTGCTGTCTTGGTTGATATTTGTGCTTGCCATCATACTTGAGCAGATGCGCAAAACATTCAAGCCTGCAAAGATAATGCTTTATTTTCATATTCATACGCAAGTGCGCGCGCGTTTTTTTCTCAAAAATCTTCTTTTCTCACCATAAATCGTCCCTCTTCAGCAGTGCCCGCTTCTTCCGCTATCTGCCTGCCACCTCGTTTTTTTTCACTATTATCCTTTTTTTCTTGCATATTACATGAAAAGCATGTAGCTTTGCAGCCGGTTTATTTTGCTTTTATAGCTCAAAAGGAAGTCGCCTTCACCCTTATAACACTCGCGGACAACACAAACAACTAAAATTCACATAATTATGAAAAAGATTTTATCTTTCTTTATGCTGACCATGCTCACGGCAGGCTTCAGCGCAAAAGCCGCAGACGAAATCTATGCGGTATGGGACGAGTCATCCACCACCCTCACCCTCCGCTATGACGCTGAGCGCGAAGCGCAAGGCGGCGTAACCGACTGGTCTGCGTACAAAGCAACCGCCACAACGGTTGTCTTTGACGCAAGCATGCAAAACGCCCGTCCTACCGGCACGAAAGAATGGTTTCGGTCTTTTGAGAAACTGACAGCGATTCAGCATCTTGACTACCTGAACACTTCCGAAGTGACGGATATGTCCTATATGTTCTGCGGCTGCAAAGCATTGACCTCTCTTGACATTAGCAATTTCAATACGGAAAAGGTAACAGACATGTCCTATATGTTCGATGAATGCAAGGCATTAACTTCCTTTACTCTTGGTTCTTCGTTCAGTACTGCCAATGTAACAACGATGAGTAGTATGTTCAGTAACTGCAACGCATTAACCTCTCTTGACCTCAGCAATTTCAATACTGCCAATGTGGAGGATATGTCCTATATGTTCAGCGGCTGCCAAGCATTGACCTCGCTTGACCTCAGCAAGTTCAACACTGAAAAGGTGACGGATATGTACGCTATGTTCGGATGGTGCAACGCATTAACCTCTCTTGACCTCAGTAAGTTCAACACTGAAAAAGTGACGAATATGTCCTGGATGTTCTATGATTGCCGGGCATTAACTACCCTTACTCTTGGTTCTTCGTTCAGTACCGCCAATGTGACGGATATGAGTTACATGTTCTCCTACTGCAAACAATTGACCTCTCTCGACATCAGCAAGTTCAATACTGAAAAGGTGACAAGTATGGAATTTATGTTCTCCAATTGCTATGCATTGACCGCTCTTGACTTCAGTTCGTTCAGCACTGCCAATGTAACAACGATGCAATGTATGTTCCATAATTGCAACGCATTAAACTCTCTTGACCTCAGCAATTTCAGCACTGAAAAGGTGGCGAATGTTAATACTATGTTCTGGTCTTGCAAAGCACTTACCACCATATATTGGGATGTGGACCTAAGCGGAAGAACGGATATTGATGCCTCCGGAATGTTCTCTGACTGCGACAAACTTGTCGGCGGCAACGGAACCGAATATGATAACAATATTACCGACAACACCTACGCCCGTCCGGACGGCAAGGACGGCAAACCGGGCTACTTCACCACCAAACCTGTTCCGCAGACAAAAGAGATGACCCCAACTATCGCTTATCTGGACTGGGACAATACACACAGCGTCTGGGGACTCACCGTATATGAATTTGACGCTCTTGAAAACCCGCTGTTCATCTTCACGCTCACCGCAGAAGGCTCCAAGATCTCCATCCCCACTTCACTTGTCATAAGCGGCTCTACTGACGACAATATGGTATTCTCTGACGGTGAAAATACATGGTATGGCATTATTAAAGATGCCGCCTTCACTATATCGTATAACGGCGGTCTGCGCACCAAAGAGGCGGGCGGCTCAACCGTGCTTTACGCACTTGCCAAAATAAGCGGAGAGATGAGCAGCGAAGCCGGCGACAAACTGATTGTAAAAGAACCGGCAGACTTTATCGAGTGCTACGTAACCGGCATCGACATTCCGACAGACGTTGCCGGCACACAAGCAGCAGCCGCACAAACCACAAAGCTGCTCCGCAACGGCTCGCTCTACATTCTCCGCAACGGAAAGACCTACACCATCACCGGCGCAGAAGTAATCCGTTAAAAAAACTGCACCGCTAATAAGCACAGCTGCAAATAAGCAAAACTGCCAATAAGCAGTTGCCAATAAGCAAAACTGCCAAATACTCCGAGCGACCCCTTTTGCGGGTCGCTTGCTGTTTGTATAAATTCTGCTGTGCCTCCGCTGTACTTCCACTGTACTTCCGCTGTACTTCCGCTGTACTTCCACTGTACTTCCACTGTGCTTCTGCTGTGCTTCAGCTGTCTTTTCCGCGTGATTACCGCGTGATTGCCGCGTGATTACCGAGTCACATCCGTGTCTTCACCCCGCCCTAACCCTGCCTTGCCTGTGTCAAAACAGACCGCTGTCTTCGCTTTCACTTTCAGCAGTTTGTAATATGTGATTAGTAGGTGGTTAGTAGGTGATTAGTATGTGATTCCCGATTGACAAAATCACCCACACCCCGAAGCGTTATTTCCGTTTGGACAACTTCATTCGCTCCATGGTCTATCAATCCCTCAAAGCACAACAAACTGCCCAATAATCGACAGATTAGTGCCCAAATCCGCTAAAAACACACATCCACAAACGATTCTAGCCCAAATCCTTGCATATGTCATAAAAAAGCAGTAATTTTGCAAGCAAAATTGATTTGGTATGGCAGAAAAAACATATTCGGAAATACTACATGATGCTGCAAAGGCAATTCAAGGAATGATGAAGGGAATAGCAATATCTAAAGTGAGAGATATTGCTAGTACTTGTACAAATTTTAAGATTGGAAAAACAGGAGAAACATTAGTAGAACGTAAAAATCAACCAGATTATAAGGATGCATATAAATATATCAAAGAGGTATATTCTGCTACTATTCCTAGTTTAGCGGATGATATAGAAGCAGAACTTATTAGAATGTTTATTTTTCATCCCAAATGTGATAATATTAAAGATGGTTTCGCAAGCCACTCTGATCCTATGCGTCAAGATGCAGAGAAGTACTATGTTTACGTTGTGTGGAATGATTAATGTGAGAATTTTATGATTCAATCAGTACAAATAAGAAATTATAAGTCAATAAGAGAACTCCGTCTCGAATTGGGACGAGTAAATGTTATTATTGGCGAAAATGGTTGCGGTAAGACAAATATTCTTGAAGCGATAGTATACGCATCTGCGGCGAGCAAGAATGTTTTATGCCCGGATTATTTAGGAAGACAGCTTCGTTTAGTTGCCCCAGAATTCATGACACCTGCATTTGCGGATATTGAGGACGATAGTATCGAAAACAAAACAATTTCTATTACTATTCAAGGAGAAAATCAATTGCCGAAAGCAATGAAAGCCGTATATGACGCTCAGGAGAGGGAATGGTTTACTTATAATGGAGAAGCAGATGATTATTTTGCTGTGAGTGCGATTCAGCAGATATATAAAGAGAACAAGAGTGTCCTAAAGGATTTTTCTGAATTACAAAAGAATGAAGCGCTTATAGATGCGCTTGAAAGATATGACGTACCCAAAGTAAAAGAGTTGGCTCCGGATATAGTCAGAGAGGTTAAAAAAGCACTATTAGATTATCCTGATTTAAAATCGTTTGCTATCTATACTCCGGAAGAAAGTAAACTTCGATTGTTCGCAGATGAGGCATATACATATCCTTTAGGACGTCGCGGAGAAGGACTTTTTCAATATTTGAAGGAAATACATGTTGGAGAAAAACAGCATATAGTAAATACTATTATTGAAAAAATGTCTCTTTTTGATTGGTTTGATGGGGCAAGTATTCCTGATAATCTATTGTCAAATGAGTATCGTCTAAAGATTGGTGACAAATATCTCAAAGAATCATTGCATTATTTTGACCAACGCAGTACAAATGAGGGATTTTTATTCTTGTTATTTTATATGACACTTTTTGCCTCTCCTGATACCCCCACATTTTTTGCAATAGATAATATAGAATCTTCGTTTAATCCCAAACTTTGTACTAAATTAATACGAACAATTGTAGAGTTGGCAAAGCAAAATAATAAGCAGGTAATCTTGACTACTCATAGCCCATATGTATTAGATGGGCTTGACTTGTCAGATGAAGAGCAACGGCTTTTTGTCGCCAAGAGGAATAGAGACGGTCACACCCAAATCAAGCGTATTCCTTTTGTGGATAATTTGAATATGCATTTGTCTGAGGTGTGGATGAAAGGCATGATTGGTGGACTTCCTGATAACTTCTAATTATGAGCGGAAAATCTTTTGCATTAATAACAGAAGGAGCATCTGAACACCAGATAATCAAGCATATTTTGCTCCATTATATGCAGGAGGAACCTGATATAAATCAGATTCAACCGCAATTACTGAATGGCAAGCAGCAAAATATCGGTGGATGGAATGAAGTGTTGAAATATTGTGAGCGTGAAGAGGATTTGCAAGCAATACTCAAACTGAATGATTATATTGTGATTCAGATAGATACGGATCAATGCCAAGTAGATCCATATTCCGTTAGCAGAATGGAGAGTGGAACTGCGATAGGTTCAGAGCAACTATGGCATCGTGTATACGACCGTATTATGAGTGCCATCCCGGGATCAATTGATAAAAACCGTATCATTGTAGCCATTTGTACTGAAACTATTGAGTGCTGGCTTTTGCCTGTATGTTGTAGTCGTGACGGAGACAAAGCCCATACAAATCAATGCCTTAACCATTTAAATCGTGAGTTAAGAAGATTAAGAATAAACCCAATAACGGATAAAAATTCGGATAGAGCACGTAATTCATATGCTGTAGTCTTATCTAAAATGCGTAAGGCAAAGGATATCCAAGTATCGGCAGAGTTTCATTATGGCTTTGCAAAATTCTTATCAGAGTTGGACGCTATTGAGGAGCCGTAATGTTATACAGAAATAATAATATTTGGAAAATCAATCGCCGAGTGCTTCGGCAAAGGAGAAAAGTAATACTTAATCGCTTCTTTGGAAATAAAGGAGCAGAAAAAGCAATAAATAGTAAATCAACAATAATCAAAATATAAACAAAAATCTGCCTATGGCATAAAACAACAGACAAA
>JAFVDX010000044.1 GCA_017478225.1 Paludibacteraceae bacterium
ATATTCGCCACCGCGGTCAACGGCTGCATAGTTCTTATTAACCACATCCTCACCTTTCTTGCCGTAGGACTTCACGATGAAGTGCTTCATCTCCTCAACGGCTTTCTCAACAGGGATAACGCCGGTAATACGGAAGAAAGCGGATTGCAGAATAGTGTTGGTGCGGTTGCCCAAGCCAATCTCCTGCGCAATCTTGGTAGCGTTGATATAATAAACTTTGATGTCGTTGTCTGCAAAGTATTTCTTCACCTTGTTAGGCAGGAAACGCACCAACTCCTCGCCCTCGTAGATGGTGTTCAGCAGGAACGTAGGAATACATCTTTTCAGTATGAATACATCTTTTCAATAAAATAAAGTCCACTCGTCTTAAGAAACGCCTGCAGAATCAGAGAAAAACCTATCTCCCGACTCGTGCAATCCATCCCATAAAACACCGCAAAGATACAACAAATTCACCACATCAGCAACAAATCATCACAAAAATCACTCTATCAACCAAAAGATTTCGCAAAACCTCTTGCATCTATCGCAAAAAAGCCGTACCTTTGCAGCATATTATACGCTACATAGAGCGGGTGATTAGCGGGATATTAGCGTGAAGTTACCGCGTTAGTCAGCAGGGAATACAATAGGCACACAATACCCAAAGAATGGGATTTATGGCATATCTCACAATAATCTGGCAGAATATAACCGCACGACACCACCTCTCAAAACTCATACTACCATGGCAATAGTAAATCTCGAAGTTCCGTTTGCCGAAGTCCACGGCACACTTATCAAGCATGGCATTATCCACCGCCAGAAGAAGTACCGGGACGAAAAAGGCAGAATCATCCACGAAGGCAAGCAAGTGAAGCGATTGAGCCTCACCTGCCGAAATCCGGTGAATTGAGGCAGGAGTAAGTGCGGCGCGCGAGTTTGAAAAGTACCCACTTTTCAAACATAGAACTCCTTATTTGCTGTCCGTCACCCACGCGATTACAAGAAGAACCCGCCCCAAGGCGAAGAATTTCGTAATATCAATATCTTCCGCGAAGCCAACCGACTCGCTACCGAACTCATCCACCTTGACAATGAACTGAAAGCCGCTCGAGCAGGCGACAATTCCGAAGCTGCCAGACAAGCCATCCTCCAAGACCCCACGACAGCAGCAAAAGCCGAACAACTACAAATCTCGTTTCAAGAAACAAATCAAACGCCCCGACCCACAAGCCCCCATAGACCCACATACTCACAAACGCAAACAATACAAAACCCTCAACACCTTCATCCGCGCCATAATCTATCAAGACCTAAAAGCGCAAAACGAATAGGAAAAGCCTAAAATTCTCACAAAAAGCAAAAAACATTTGGTAATTCGCCAAAAAAGTCGTACATTTGCAAGCCAATAATGTAATTATTTTTTATCATGAAAGAGTCTATCACAATAAAAAATGTTGGTCCGTTAAGGGATGTCTATATAGACGAATTAAAGCCATTTACAGTTTTTATTGGAGAATCTGCAAGCGGTAAGAGTACTTTAATGAAAATCATTGTACTTATGCGTTATATATACAAAATGCTTAATATACGCTTCTATCTCAAAAATGCAGGTGTTTCTCGCTCTCCGTTTAAGTTGAATATTAATAGTTTGGTTCACGATGATATTGCTACTTATCTGAAATCTACGAATAAATTACCTTATATAAAATATACCGTTTCATTTGATGATGAAACGCATTTCAATATAGTGTATTCCAATGGAAAATTAAACACTCAAGAAATAAAAGAAATACCAAATGATAAGTTGTATTTTTACAAAGAATCATGGGTGTCTGAATCACGCAACGTTATACCATTATGGACTTCTAAGGCTGTTTCTAACAAGAAGGCAGAATTAGGTTTCTATTTTTACGAAACACTTTCCGATTTTGAGAAGGCAACAGATACTGTTACATCTATTCCGATGAGTTATGTGGGTATGAATATGCAGGTTAAATATCAAGGAGGTAAAAAGAAGTACTTTGTTGCGCCAACAGATAATTCTTATCAGCCCATTGAATTAAAATACGCATCTTCCGGAATTCAAACATCTGCTCCATTGGTTGAGTTAATTCATTATTTTTCAAAAGAATTTTCTTTCAAAGATGCCGGTCGACGCTCTATTTTGGATTATCTTTATGAACAAGAACGCTTAAAATCATACCGTCCTGAAATGGAACTTATGGATATGGGGAAGAAAATCCATATTCATATAGAGGAACCTGAATTAAGTTTATTTCCCAATGCCCAATGCGCTATGATTGATGAGATTGTGCGTGTTGCTTTCAATGAAAAAAGTGCAGATAGAGAGATTGAGATAATGATGGCTACACATAGTCCTTATATTGTCAATTATATAAATATTATATTACATCAGAACAAGGAGAAACGAGCAAAACTATTAGCAAAAGATGTCGCTGTATACCGTATTTATAAAGGTGGATTGCAAAATTTATTGGTACAGACAAACGAAGAACAATTCCTTGTCAATACAACTGATTTAACAGAACAGATGCAGAATATTATGGTTGAATATCAATCATTGAGAAAACAATAATTATGGACTTGATAGAGCATATATTAACTCAATCATATCCACGGCAGAACGGTTTCCCGAGTACAAAACAAGTAGCATATCCGGTTTCGATATATACTTCAGCATTTAGTCTTACTGATTCAAAATCATGTGGTGCCTCCCAAACGAGTATTAGACCTAAATGTAACGCTTGTAACAAGATAGTATTAAACATTGACACTGCGCAGCCTGTTAAGGCACTCCGCTTTGACGAATATGCCACACAATTTGATGGAACGAGTGCGGCAATTAAAGGCAATAGATGTGATTATTTGTTGTATGACGATTTCCAAAATCCATCAAGATTAGTACTTTGTGAACTCACTTGTTCTGAGGCACAGTATGTAGAACCTAACGAAGGAAACTATTCCGAAGGAAAGCGAGCAAGAGCATATAAACAAATTAAAGACAGCATTGAGAACTTATTGAACATATTTATTCTTGACGTTAGAATACTTACAACGACTTCAAAAATAGGGCTATTTGGTTGGCGTGAAGAAAAGGATGTGTCAGATGCAGATAAAGCTATAAAATCGATGTTAGATTTTGCAGTAACACCATCTGAACAAGAGCCAATATTATATACAGATGATTTTATTTTAGGGCATAACTTCATTTTTGTGCAAATCAAATACCCATGTCATTTTGATTGGAACAAACAATATAGATAAGATTGAATGAATACAAATATAAAATAATATGGATATGAATGTTGATTCAGGAATAAGACCAATTACTCATTCAACTACATTAGGAAACTTGTTTCTTGATATTTTGGAGAAAAATACAAATGATAATACTCGACACTTTATTCAACAAACGAGAGTATATATGTCATTCCCCGACTACGCAGAATCGTTTAATGTATTACTTATAAATGCATTAGGGTTCTATGCACAGATAGAAGAACGAAAAATAGATAATGCTATTACATTTATTATAAAACAAAACGAACTTAAAATAGATAGCCTCTCCACTATTTCTGAAAAAGAAAAGAGTTCTCAAAAACAAATGATGACTACTTTCTATATAATGGGAAAGCAATTATTAAAAGACCAATTAAAACAATATAATATATTAATATAACATATCAATTCCGCCTATGACCAACCACGCACTGTAAAGGCAGTGCAACACATACATATACAAAGATATAGCGTTTTGCTTCAACTTGGCTTCTAAAAACTGGACCTTTTTAGCCGCTGACCAAGAACAAGCCAAAATGCTCGTGTGAAGGCACGGGCTTGTTCGTAGATATATTCGGTCAGCAAAGGTGGTCCAGTTAAATCCTAAGGAGCCGAAGAAACAACGAGAAAGTTCGCGCTTTCTTTGTTATCTTGTCCGCAAGATAAAACTGTAAAAAGCGGAATCAGAAGCATACCGTTCAAAGCAAATATCAACCCAAAAATAACAAACAAATGGATCAGGAATTATTCAAATGGACAGCCGACAGTTATTGTGCGCTGTTCCACCATCTTGCCTCATTAGGCATTGTCAAACAAATGTCGTTTCCCATTGACAGCAAGGACTTTGACCCCAAGTACCGCGACCGGGAGGATGTGCGTTATGCAGAGCCGTTCAAGGATATGTTCGCTCAGCTTATGGAGTGGGACGGCTCGCCCTGTCTCTATCGCTGGGAGATAGTCTCGCCTTACAACGCCGATGACATCAAGCAGGCGGTGGAGAACCTGCCCAAGCACACCCCGCATGTGGTCAAAAACGCCGTTACCGACGATGACACGCTTTATGTAGGCAAGTCCGAGGGCTGCATCTACGGAAGAATAATTGAGCATCTTGGCTACCACCGTAATCAGGCCCGCCACGGTTTACAACTCAGTGACTGGGCGAAACCGTTGCGCCTCCGTTTCGTGCTGCATGTTACGGTCTTACAACCCGACTGCCTGCAACGGCCGTGGGTGATGGAAATCTTTGAGACCGCCCTTGCCGAGAAGCACAAACCGCTGATAGGAATACACTAACAATCTGATACCTCAATGTATGAAAACAAAAGTAACAATTTTCTGTCTTTGGCTATGCGTAGCATTGCCAGTTACTGCACAGCATCATGTATTGCATAAAGTGGTGCAGGAAAACGATGCGATAACTTTCGTAGAAACAAACAATAGTGTGACATATGCTATTGGTGACATCCGAAAGATGACTTACGAAGGTAACATATTATATGTCTATTTGAAAGACAACACTATCTATAGTGCGGATGTCGCCTCACTCTCAATCAGCAACAATAGTGACAATACCACACAGGATAAAGTTATAGACAGCATTAACGCACTGGAAATACGGATTTTCCCAAATCCAGCAACGGATAGATTGCAAGTGGAATATAATCTGCCAGCAAACGACAATGTACAAATCATAGTTTATAATATGTCAGGACAAAGAGTGAAGACATTATACAACAGTTGGCAGATGGCAGGTATTAACTCAAATGTCTTTGATATTTCCAACCTGTCTAATGGTACGCACTTGTTACAAATAAAGGGCGACCGCTTCTCAATAACTAAAACCCTCATAAAACAGTAAAGCCATGAAAAAACAAATGTTCATCACACTGCTCATATTTGCAGTTCTACCTTCTTTTGCAGATTTGATTACAACAATGAATATCCATCGTACAGATGGTACTGTCTTGTATATACCGCTAAATACTATAGACAGTATAACCTATTCTGTTGACCAAGATTCTAATTGTCCGCGCATTACCAATGTGCAGGTTTCACAAGAGGAAGTTGAAGGTGGAACAAACTTTACATTTAGGATAATTGTCGAATCCCAAATGCAAGTCAATTGGCTTACGCTGTGTTTGGAGAGTCCAAACGGAAATATCTATGGAGGTGGCAGTGGAGCAGAATTTACTAAAATAGCTGATGGCGTATGGGAACATATACGCACAGATTTTATTTCAGAATGGATGCCTAATGGAGAATATCGTTATAGCTGTATCCAAGTGGAAAATTCTGGTTCGTATCAATCTGAATATTGGTTTTCAGAACCGACACTTACAATTACAACCCATAATAATGCTGCTATAAAACCTGTCATTGCGAATGTCACACTGACATCAGAGAAAGTTGCTGACGGTACTAATCTCAAGCTTACCGTCGTGGCGACATCTAATGCTCCTGTTGATTTCTTCTCGGCATCACTTGACGGACCCAACGGCAGCATTTATGGGGGTGGTAGCGGAGTGCATTTCACTGAAATATCTGAAGGAGTGTATGAATATACGCAAGTGGACTTTATTTCAGAATGGATGCCTAACGGAGAGTACACTTATTCCAAGATATCTGTTGAAAATACTGCAAATTTGGAGTCTGATATTTGGAGTGGTGAAGTAAAAGCCACAATTACAGGACACAAAGAGGGCATAACAAAACCGGTTATAAATAGTGTAACTCTTACCAAACAACAGGTGACAGGCGGTACAAATCTTATTGTTAAGGTCGTTGCCACATCCAATGCCCCTGTTAATTGGCTGACGATTTGCCTTGATTCGCCTAATGGTAATGTCTATGGTGGTGGTAGCGGGGCGGATTTTACAGAAATATCCGCAGGCGTTTACGAACATACCCATACAGATTTTATATCTTCTGATTATCCGAGTGGTAAATATTCGTATAGTTGCATTCAGGTAGAAAATGCCGCTGACCTTGAATCTGATATATGGTCACAACCGGTTGAAACTACCATCATAAATGAGTAGGCAAGCAGCAGGAAGAATGTCCTGCTTTGTAACTAATCCTACGCACAAACAGACAAAAGGCTACCCACACGGATAGCCTTTTGCTTTCTTTGTTCATTGCGTCCGAATTTGATTCGGACATTGGCTCTGCCGAAAGGATTATTCAGCCTCAGGTTTGCTCCAGTCGGTTGAGAGCATCCTCTGGTAGCTGCGGTAGCGCCATTTGGCGTTGTCTTCGGCGGCTTTGAAGAGGTCGGCAGCTTCGGCAGGGAACTGCTTCATCACTGATGCAAAACGAACCTCACCCTTCAGGTAGTCGGCAAACTTCTCCCACTGCGGCTCTTTCGAGTCAAGCGCAAACGGGTTCTTGCCTTCTGCCTCAAGCTGCGGGTTGTAACGCCACAAGTGCCAGTAACCGCACTCAACAGCCTTTGCTTCTTCGGCTTGGCTCTTGCCCATACCGGCTTTCAGACCGTGGTTGATACACGGAGCGTAAGCGATGATGAGCGACGGTCCTGGATAAGCCTCTGCCTCACGGATAGCCTTCAGCGTCTGCGCTTGGTCAGCACCCATTGCTATCTGAGCAACATAGACATAACCGTAGGTCGTGGCAATCATACCGAGGTCTTTCTTGCGCACGCGCTTACCTGCGGCAGCGAACTTAGCGATAGCACCGATAGGAGTAGCCTTTGATGCCTGACCGCCAGTGTTCGAGTAAACCTCAGTATCAAGCACAAGGATGTTCACATCCTCACCCGATGCAATCACGTGGTCGAGTCCGCCGTAACCGATGTCATACGAAGCACCGTCGCCACCGATAATCCATTGTGAGCGTTTAACGATATGGTCTTTGTATTTCAAAATCTCTTGACATTTCTCGCAGCCGCAAGCCTCGCAAGCAGCCACAATCGGTTCATACAGACGGTTTGTAACCTCTGCGTCGTTCTTGTTAGCAATCCACTCTTGGAACATAGCCTTCAGCTCGTCTGAGCAGCACTCGCAAGCCTGTGCTTCGGTCATGAGGCGAACGAGACGCTCTTTGATTTTGCGGTGAGCAATCTGCATACCGAGACCGTACTCGCAGAAGTCCTCAAACAGGGAGTTCGACCAAGCCGGACCGTGACCTTTCTCGTTGATGGTGTAAGGTGTGGAAGGCACTGAACCTGAGTAGATAGAGGTACAACCTGTAGCGTTGGCAGCAATCTGACGGTCGCCG
>JAFVDX010000045.1 GCA_017478225.1 Paludibacteraceae bacterium
ATAAGCATATTCATCATCTACAGTTACTATCTGAACAGAACCATCATCAAAGGCTACTTCTTGTATCAATGTACCTTGAGTAGAAGAATTATATAACTCACTCGCTGCTGTATAGGCGGTGTTGCTACCATATATCGACAATACGCGACCGGCAGTGGTATTGCTGTTGAAAGTAACCTTTATACTACTTACATTGCCTGCTGACTTGGTTACTACTATACCCGAATTGCTGTTGTTTGAGCGCAACTGAACAGAACCATTGCCACCGGCACTATTACCTGCATACTCCGCACCTGAAGCACCAGTATATGTCCATTCGGCATACTGTGTCGTTGTCGCATTTACTGTGTTCGCATTATTGATTATATCCGAATCACTTGTACTTCCTCCTTCGCCTCCTTCATCAGATTTGACGACATAAGATAAAGTAAGAGAACCATCAGTATTCTCTACCAATGTGAAGGTATATGTGCCAGCCGGTACATACATCTTTTCAGAATTTCCTTGCGCAAATGTTGCAGTCGTACCTGACGAAATATATGTTGCAGTATTATAATTCTTATTATCTGCTGTAGTTATAAAGATATATGCATCAGTAGTGAAGGTATAGTCCAACTTGCCTTCGGTAAATTTATTTGCATCGCTTGCAGATTGGTCCGCTGAATCCCAATATCCTACGAGGTAATATTCAGGTGTTTCTTCGCCGCCACCTTCACCACCTTCGCTGTCTGTTGTATCCCATTCTATGAGCAGTTGGTCTAAATACATTGCGCCACTACTTGAACGGACACCGAAATAAGCATATTCACCTTTTGCTGCCACATCAATAGTTTGCTCTGCTCCGTCAGCAAAGGCAACGCTTGCGATAAGAGTACCTTGAGTGGAGGATGAATAAAGATTAGAAGCGGCGGTGTAAGCGGTGTTACTACCATAGATACTCAAAATACGAGCACTTGCTGTATTAGAATTGAATGTAACTTTAATGCTACTTACTTTTCCTGCGGAAGTAGTTGTAACAATACCTGAATTACTATTGGTGGAGCGTAATTGTATTGATGTGTTTCCGCCTGCGGAGTTACCTGCATAAACGGCACCAGACTCACCAGTCTTTTCGCTCCAGTCGCCATAAGATGAACCTGAGATGCCGACGAACGCATAATCAATCACATCTTCAGCCACTGCAAGTACTTCGTCAGTAACAGTTATTGAGCATGTTGCGGTGATACCACTTTCATCGGTAGCGGCAGCGGTGATTGTAGCATTACCTTTGGCAATACCTTTTACCACTCCGTTGGTTACGGTAGCCACTGCTGTATTGCTTGATGTCCATGCAACAGTCTGCTCGGCAGTAGATGGCAGCACAGTAGGAGTAAGTGTTTGCTTCTCATTGATTTTAAGAGTAAGCGTGGTAGGTGCAAGAGTTATGCTTGTAACGGGCGTTTCCGGTTTGTCAGGTATAATTCCAACAATAACATCTTGCATATAACTATAGTCACCGTTGCCGGCTCCTGAGCCTGAAGCATCTGCAGTAACGAGATTATTTACATCATAATAGCCATCGCACCAGCCTGACCATCCCCAATTGAAGTGGAATTTATTAGACGAGTCGTAACCATCGCAAACGAAACTATGTCCTGACTCGCCGGCCTGATCACCACCGGCATACATAATGGGTCTTGCGTTGTCTAACTCTTCCTTGAGCATAGCCAACCATTCTGCTTCTGTCCAACTTTTCATTCCGTCCTCGGACGATCCGTCACGATAATAGCCTTTGACGGTAGATGATTTATATCCGAAGAATTGTGTAAGAGCAGTTTCAGCGCACATTTCACCTTGTCCGGAGAAATATCCGTTGTAGTCGATAGTCATGGCTCCACTACCCTCGGTTGAATACTCCATATCTACAGCCACGCCACAGTGGTACATGAGTGTAGCGACGGCATTCTTTTGAGCGGTTGTGGTGCTTGATACTGAAACAGAGGTGCCACTTGCGTTATAATAGGAAGTGTAATGGTCAACCATATTATCCCAATCATAGGTAGTAGCACCGAAATTTGCGGTATATGTTGTGCCATTATACTTAATAGAATGTGAGCCTGTTCCTTGTTTGGGCCATTGCCAATAGTTCATCACCTGCGCCATAGCAGTAGCCACACAACCTACATAGCAATTTTTAGGGCAGTTGTTCCAATAAGGAGCATCTTGATCCCAAGTAGTTTTGATTAAAGGGGCAACGACTACAGCAGCGGTAGCGGTTCGCTGTCCGGCACGCAATGCTTTCCATTCTGTTTTTACTTCCTCTGATGCCTCAAGAGATTTGGCTTCAGCGAGTCGGATTTGTTCGTCGTACTTACCAAGCCATTTTTTGAGGTTAGAGGGTTGGTTTTCGGTTTGGAACTGACCTGTTGGAGAGTAGGCAATGATAGGTCTAGCCACATCATTGGCAGCAACCATTACCCATCCGTTACCATTTTGTCCTTCATACACAAAATACTCATTTTGGCTTTGTGTAGCAGCCTTTTTGAGTACCATTTTCCGTGCGGTAGCAGTTTTCATTCCCGGCTGCGATACTGTCACATTCATAAAGTTATTTGCCACAAGAGCCGCATCTTCTTGCGTAATTCTCTCGGCAAACAACATTGTTGCCATAGACAAGGCAACAAGTAAGGTTAGATGTTTTTTCATGATATATATAATTAAATTAGTTTATTCGGTTTTCTTGGTCTCTGTATTTTTATTTTCCTCCACTTCAAATACTTTTCCCATTTGTGGTACTTCTTTTAAGAGGAATTGAATTTCTTTTTTAGTTCGTTTTTCCTCGTTATGTGCTTTTTTACTACTTACTATCAGTTCTCCTTTGTGCGAATAGTATGCGTAGCAATAGTACCCTTTTTTGTTTTGCATGATAGCATAATTGTCGAGTGTTGTACGGAAATGATAGTGTTCGTCGCCATGCAGTCGAATAGTGAGTGTGTCGCCATTAGGTTGAATAACCTCGATGGGATATGGCGTAGCAGGAACGCCTCTTTTTTGTGCTGTTTGCGCCTGTGTGGTGAAAGCGAATGCCACAATGGCTAATAAGATAAGTAATTTTTTCATTTTATTGTTTATTATGTGCTTGTTTTACTTTTTTGAACAGGTCGCTGGCGAAGACGAAATCTTGCAATGCCTCGCTTGGAGCATCATATATTTCAAATCGGCTTCCTTGCCATTCTTTTTTGCCTTTGAGCAGAAAGACTATGTTATCGCCAATCTCCATAATGGAGTTCATATCGTGAGAGTTGATGATGGTGCAGATATTGTATTCTTGGGTGATATCCTGTATCAAACGGTCGATGACAAGACTTGTTCTTGGGTCGAGTCCTGAGTTAGGTTCGTCGCAGAACAAGTACTTAGGGTTCATAGCAATGGCTCTTGCTATGGCAACTCGTTTTTGCATACCACCGGAGATTTCAGACGGCGGCAGTTGCCATGCTGTTTCTTGGATATTAACCCTTGAGAGGCAGAATTTTGCTCTTTTTTCCATTTCTAATCGGGTCATAGAAGCCCACATCTCGAGTGGATACATAACATTTTCTATTACCGATTGAGAGTCAAAAAGGGCAGCACCTTGAAAGAGCATACCTACTTCTCGTCTGAGGAGGCGAATTTCTTTTTGTTTCATATCAGGCAGATTCCTGCCATCGTATTCGATTCTGCCACTGTCGATAGTGTGTAGTCCGATGACGGATTTCATAAGAACGGTCTTACCGCTCCCCGACTGACCGATAATCATATTTACCTTTCCGTCTTGAAAAGAGGTGCTGACATCGTTGAGGACGACATTCCCATCGAAACTTTTAATTATGTTTTTTACATCTATCATTTTTGAGCAATTGAGGATATCAACTAAGCATAAGTTTAGTTAGGAAAATATCAAGGAAGAGTATGATAACACTTGATTTAACCACAGCATTGGTACTTGCCTTACCGACTTCTAAAGCCCCGCCCTTGGTGAAGTAGCCATAATATGAAGATACGGATGTTATAACAAAAGCATAAATCACCGATTTAATGATTGCATAGGGCACATGGAATTCTATAAAAGCATAGGTGATGCCATATATATACTCATCGACGGTTAGTATGTCAGTAGTCATTGCCATAACATAGCCACCAATCAATGCGGAAGCGACAGAGAATATGACGAGGATAGGCATCATAGTCATGAATGCGACTATTTTTGGCAAAATAAGATAATTGGCACTATTGACGCCCATAATTTCCATAGCGTCGATTTGTTCGGTGATTCGCATGGTTCCTATTTCGGATGCTATATTTGACCCAACTTTTCCGGCAAGTATAAGACACAAGATAGTAGAAGAGAACTCAAGGAGCATTGTATCGCGAGTAACCACGCCAACAGTGTAATATGGCAAGAGCGGGTTTGCCATATCGAGTTTTATTTGCATAGTCATGATGGCTCCGATAAAGACAGATATAATCAAGTCGATAGGAACGGACATAGTGCCTTGTTTTTCCAATTCGCGCGAGAGTTGTCGCCAAAACATTCTTTGTCTGTCAGGTGCGCGAAAGACTCTTCCCATCAGGAGGGTATATTCACCTATCGTTTGCAGAAAACGCCTCATTTGATATATATTAATTATAAAGTGTGCAAAGGTAAGGAAAAAAAATGAGATAGGAAACTACTATGCTTAAAAGCATAAAAAGAACAGGCATTTATCTGAGATAAACACCTGTTTTTGTGATTTTGCGCTCCCTCAAGGACTTGAACCTTGGACCCCCTGATTAACAGTCAGATGCTCTAACCGACTGAGCTAAGGAAGCGTAGCCTCAGGATTTCCCTAAAGCGGGTGCAAAAGTACGGCAAATTTTTTATACCACCAAATCTTTTTTTATTTTTTTGTAATTTTCTCTGTTTTTTCTTGTTTTTGGCAGATAAAGAGTCCAATGATAACAACAATCATAGCCACCCACTTTTGCCATGGAAGTTGCTCATTAAAAGCGATTAACATGATGATTGCTGTAAATACGGGTCTTATATTATTAAAAGCATTGGCTCTGGTAACTCCAATTTGTCTGACCACATAACTAAACAAAACAAAGGCTATAACAGATGAGAACAATGCTAAATAGATTACTGCATATAGTGCATTTAGATTAAAAATAGCAGATAGTTGTACGAACTGCTTGAAGTCGGTTATCAGCCACAAAGGAATAAAGAATAAGAGCGAGGAAGACTGTATGTATAGGATTGTGCTCAGATTGTTATATCTAAGTGGAATTTTTCTCAGCAAGATTGTATAGGATACGGCAGAGAATACGGCGAGTAACAATAGTGGTACTGCCCACGGATTTCCCAATGCAAAAGATTGGCTTCGGAAGGCTATTATATAAAACACTCCCAAAGAAGATAACACTATACCAATGATATTATATTTGGAGATATTTTCTTTAAGAAAAATCCACGCAAAAATCGGGGCAAACAACGGGCTTGTACAAAGCAACACTTCTGCTATAGTGGGTGATGCTATAAGTTTCATTCCGAATGTTTCGAATAAGAAATAGCAAAACGGCTGAAAGAAGCCTGCGAGCAGAAAGAGCGGCAGGTCTTTTTTTTGAGGTTTGACAAGAGAAGATGTTGCCAAGCCTATTATAAGCATAAGCAAGACAGCGAGAGCAAAACGACATGTAACGAGCGAAATAGGCAGGAAACCGGTAAGTGCAATTTTGGTAGCAATTCCTGCAGTTGCCCAAATTATCATAGCAACAATTATTGCTATATATGGCAACCAACGACGAACAATAACATTCATCATTCAACCTCCCACACTTCTTGAGGAATAAGTTTTTTAGTTACGGGATCTATAGTTTCGTAAGAGGTGTAATTGCCATTTACTTCTTCCATTTTAAGCAGAAGCAATGCTCCTGTAACTTTATCATATACGAGTTGTAATCGACAAACGCCCACTTTAGGTGTATGTTTTTTCTCAATAGTAAACAAGAATCGTGTAGCACTTTCTTGTGCTTTAATTTTAGCATCATTTTCTTTAGCAACAGCCTCAACATCACCGGAAAGAGAGAATATAAGTGTATTTCTGAGGTGCGAAAATTGCGAGTCAGAGTCTTTTAGGTTGAGTTTCATTTTTTTCTGCCCGCGTTTAGTGTAGAATTTACCCCCGTCTTTTATAACCGAATAATCGCCTTCAGGATTGGTATAACGCATTGACAGAGCATTAGGATACTGAAAGTATAAGTTGCCTTCTTTTCTGATTTCTTTTTTCAGTTTGGGCATAACCTTAACTTCGGTAAACGGTGCAACAAGTGTTTCATTGCGTTCATTGAGGGCAAGTAGGCGTTTTTCGATTTGCTGAGCCGAAACAGAACCTATTAAAAAGAAAAGACTTAATGTCGTAAGGATATACTTCTTCATATTTGTTGTTTAATTTCAATTGATAATATCTCTTTTTCGCGAGCAGTGACACTCGCGCTTTTTGAGATTGCAAAATTATGGTTTTTATTTGGTTTGTGCAATTAAAAAAAATGGCGTAATTTTGCAGGCAATAAGTATATGAAGACTATCATACCTAAATACTTGACATCAGGGAAGAATACGGCATGGCTTGTTTGCGGTACGGCTTTGTTTGCATTGTTATTTATCATTATCTTCAAGCCTTTTGACTCATACGATTGGGTGGATGGAAATTTTTGGCTTTTCACAATATATAGCCTTTTGGCGGTATTGACGGGCATGTTTGTGATAGCGGTAAGCCGCACCGTGATGCATTTTTACAATAAAAAGAAGGATATTGGTCCTTTGGATTATTCAATATGGTTGGTGTCAGAACTTACTTTTATGGTGTTTTTTCTGACGATTCTTGCAATCATATTCGGCAAACAAAATACATGGCAAGATTTTGAGAGTATTTTTGGGAGAGCAATTATATATTCTACCCTCATATTACTTATTCCTTATACTATTTTCACTTTAGGTTTTATGCTCAGGGAGAAGTCGGAGCGATTGCATTTGCTTGAGCAGGCAAACGAAGAGAGTATAGGTACACAAAAAATAAGCGGAGATGAGTTGCTGAACTTCAGAGACGAGAAGGGAGAACTAAAATTGTCAATTAGGGCCAACTCGCTTTATTATATTGAGGCTGCTGATAATTATGTTACTTTACATTTCAAAAATGCCAACAAGATGCAGCGATATTTATTGCGTAACTCATTGAAACGGATTGAGGGGGAATTTATGGAGAGAGACTTGATTAGGTGTCACAGATCATATATTGTGAACTTCAACAAGATACAACTGCTACAGAAGACCGACGGAGGACTTATATTAGATTTTGGTGAAGAAAAGGTACAAACGATTCCTGTGTCTAAGACATATAGCAAACAATTGTTATTGAGATTTACGGAGGATCTGAAGAATTAGTTGGGAAAAGCGAATTGAAGAATTATAGTTAGAAACAAAAGAAAAAAATAATTATATGATGAGAATAATAAATTTATCGGAGCAGAATTCTGTGCTCAATAGTTTTATGCGTGAGTTGCGCGATGAAGTAATACAAAAAGACTCAATGCGTTTTCGCAGGAATATAGAGCGAGTGGGAGAGATTGTAGCATACGAGATGTCGAAGTTGCTGGACTACTCAGAGCACGAGATAAAGACTCCATTGGAGAATATGGAGATAAGTTTGCCAGAGGACCCAATAGTGTTAGCCACTATTCTTCGTGCCGGTTTGCCTTATCATCAAGGTTTTTTGAATTATTTTGACCACGCAGAGAATGCTTTTGTGAGTGCATATAGACAATATACCTCAGAAAATGATTTTGTTATACATACAGAATATATAGCATCGCCTGATTTAAGCGGTAAGACATTGGTTATTACAGACCCTATGTTAGCAACAGGCAGTTCAATGCATGTGGCATACGAAGCCTTGTTGCAAAAAGGTAGCCCTAAGAAGGTATTTTTGGCAAGTTTGCTTGCTACACCTCAGGCTATTGAGTATCTGGAGAGTGTAATGCCGAAGGATATAGTTTTGTTTACGGCTGCGATAGACCCCGTATTAAATGCTCATAAATATATAGTTCCGGGGCTTGGAGATGCAGGAGATTTAGCATTCGGAGAAAAACTATAGAGAGATAAACCATAAGGAAAAATTAGACATATTCGCCGTTTTAGAAAAGTTAGACGACTTAGAGAATTTAGAAAGATTAGGGAGAGGAGATTTGTGGGATATGAAAGAATGGTGTTGTAAAGTAGAGAAAAAATAATTTTTCACATTCAAAAAATTATAGTAATTTTGCAAGTTGTAATCGAGGGAGTAATTCCAAAGGTTATAACTTGCAATTTTTTATATCAGATATAAATAAAAAATCTATGAAAACACTTCTTCAATACTCGGGTGCAATAGTTGTATTGCTCGGTGTAATTTTCCTGTTGATTTATGCTTTTGCTGTACCAAGTAACGCTTTGTTGGTAACTGCATTAGTGTTAGAGGTAGTTGGTATTCTGGGTTATATTGTAGTGAATCGTTATATTGAGTGATGCAGGATGCTCAGGAGCAGATAAATTCGGAGTTAGGAGTTTCAAAAGATTCTGATTTAGTTGATGCCGAAGGTGTAGAATCTACTACAGATGTGGATGCAGGCGTTGCAGAGGAAACAAGTGAAGAGTCCTTTAATTCAACAAATTCGGGATCTCCAAAGCCAAAAGGTGTATTTTCCGACTCTGTGAAGTATCACTTGACGGGTATGTATCAAGACTGGTTCTTGGACTATGCGTCGTATGTGATATTGGAGCGTGCTGTGCCTGATATATACGATGGTTTGAAGCCTGTTCAGCGTCGCATATTGCATGCGATGAAGAACATGGACGATGGCAGATATACTAAAGTGGCCAATATCATTGGTCAGACGATGCAGTATCATCCTCATGGTGATGCGTCGATAGGTGATGCGTTAGTAGCTTTAGGTCAGAAAGATTTGTTGATTGACTGTCAGGGTAACTGGGGAAACATACTGACAGGTGATGGTGCTGCTGCTCCACGATATATAGAGGCTCGACTGACTAAATTTGCCCTTGAGACAGTGTTTAATGCCAAGACGACTCATTGGATGTTGTCTTATGACGGCAGGAACAAAGAGCCTATAAACCTGCCTGTGAAGTTTCCATTGCTATTGGCACAAGGAGTAGAGGGAATAGCAGTGGGATTAAATTCTAAGATTCTTCCCCATAATTTCAACGAACTATGTGATGCTTCATTGGCTTACTTGCGTGGTGAGCCGTTTTCGTTGTATCCTGATTTTCCGACAGGCGGTTCGATAGATGTGAGTCGCTATAATGATGGAGAGCGCGGCGGAGTGGTTAAGATTCGTTCGAAGATAAGCAAATCGGCAGACAACAAGACGCTGACCATAACAGAGATACCTTTTGGTACCACCTCGGCGAGCATAATAGAGTCGATTCTTCGTGCCAATCAGAAAGGTAAGATTAAGATAAAGAAAGTGGATGATGCAACGGCGGCAGAAGCAGAGATAGTGGTTCAGTTGGCTCCAGGAGCATCGTCGGACAAGACGATAGATGCATTATATGCCTTTACAGATTGCGAGGTGAGCATATCCCCTAACTGCTGCGTAATCAAAGACAAAAAGCCTGTCTTTACGAATGTGAGCGAGTTGTTGAGGATGTCTGCTGACCACACGAGAGAACTGCTCAAATGGGAATTGGAAATAAAGAAGGGTGAGTTGGAAGAGCAGTATTTTTACACCTCGCTGGAGAAGATATTTATAGAGAACAGAATTTATAAAGAGAAGCAATTCGAGGACTCCACTTCCCCCGAAAAGGCCATTAGATTTATAGATAAGGCTTTGGAGCCGTTTAAGCCTAAGTTACTTAGGGCTGTAACGGATGATGATATAAAGAAGTTGCTTGACATAAAGATGGTAAGGATTACCAAATTTGACTCAAAGAAAGCAGATGAGCAACTCAAAGCACTTGGGGAAAAGATTAAAGAGACAGAGTATCATTTGTCGCACCTGACGGAATATACTATAGATTGGTTTAGCGGTTTGAAGGAGCGTTATGGCAGCAAATACATGAGAAAAACGGAAGTTAGGAATTTTGCGGCAATAAATGTAAAGACGGTAGTAGAGGCTAACCAGAAATTATATTGGAACAAAGAGGAAGGTTTTATAGGTACGGGACTGAAGAAGAACGAGTATTTGTTTGATTGCTCAGATATTGATGATATAATTATCTTCTTCAAAGACGGCAAATATAAGATAATAAAAGTAGCGGAGAAGGTGTTTATCGGTACGAATACTTTGCATATTGCTGTATTCAAGAAGAACGATGAGCGCACTATATATAATGTAGTATATAGGGACGGCAAGCAGGGTCCGTATTATATGAAGCGTTTTGCCGCAACGGGTTTGACTCGCGACAAAGAGTACGACTTGACGATGGGCAAAGCAGGCAGTAAGGTGATGTATTTTACTGCCAATGCAAATGGTGAGGCTGAGGTGATAAAAGTAACTTTAGAGCCGGCATTGCATCTGAAGCGTTTGGAGGTACTGAAAGACTTGTCGGAATTGGCGGTAAAGGGTCGTGCGTCGAGAGGCAACCTACTGACTAAATTCAAGATAAAAAATATCACTTTGAAGCAAAAAGGCGGTTCTACTCTTGGTGGCAGGAAAGTATGGTTCGACCCTGATGTGCTCCGTATCAACTACGACGGTCAGGGCAAGTATTTAGGCGAGTTCCAGTCGGAAGACAGAGTGTTAGTGATTACCAATACGGGCGATTACTACACTACGACCTTTGAGTTGACAGCCCATTTTGAGGATAATATTTACAAGATAGAGAAATACAACTCTGAAAAGACTTGGTCGCTTGCGTTATGGGATGCGGAGCAGGGTTATTATTATGCAAAGCGCTTTATGCTTCAGGCAACGCAAAAGCCTCAGAATTTTCTTGGTGAGAACAAAGATTCGCGTTTGATATTGCTCTCCGACAAAGATGATGCCACTTTTGTTGTGCATCTGAAAGACGATTGGCGCGAAGATATGACGATATTGATGTCTGAATTTATTTCCGTGAAAGGTGCTACTGCAAAAGGCAAGCGCTTGACCACCTACGAGGTAAGCGGAATAGAAGACATCACCCCTGAGGCTAAAGAGGCGGCAGAGGAAGAAAACTTAGAGGAAGTAGAGGAGACAAAGAATGTAGAGGAAATAGAGAATGTAGAGGAGGAAAAAAAAATCAAAGAAGTGGAAGGAAGTGAGAAGGTAGATGATGTTGCCTTCACCATAACTCCGCCAAAGCAAGACGACATAGTAAAAGATGATCAGTTGTCGTTGTTTTGAGGATAGGAGTTAGGTTCAAGCAACTTTTATTAAGATGAAATTGAAAAACAAATAACAAAAATAAAAAAAACTAACATTATGTCAAAAGTAACAGTAGTAGGCGCGGGCAATGTAGGTGCCACATGCGCGAATGTGTTGGCAGTAAATGAAGTTGCCAGCGAGGTATGTCTAATCGACATCAAGGAAGGTCTTGCCGAGGGTAAGGCAATGGATATTATGCAGACAGCCCAATTGATGGGTTTTGACACTGTAGTAACAGGCGTGACTAACGACTATTCGAAGACAGCCAATTCGGATGTAGTAGTAATCACGAGTGGTCTGCCTCGCAAGCCCGGTATGACTCGTGAGGAGTTGATAGGTGTAAATGCCGGTATAGTAAAGAGCGTTGCCAAAAGCATACTTGAGTATTCTCCTAATGCTATCTTAATAGTAGTGAGCAACCCGATGGACACAATGGCATATTTAGCACTTCATTCACTTGGTTTGCCCAAGAACAGAGTGATAGGTATGGGTGGTGCATTAGACTCTTCTCGTTTCAAATATTTCTTGTCACAGAAATTAGGTTGCAACCAAAACGAGGTTGAGGGCTTTGTTATCGGTGGTCATGGTGATACAACAATGATACCTATGGCTCGTTTTGCCACATACAAAGGAATTCCTGTAAGTGAGTTGCTCTCGAAAGAGGAGTTGGATGAGGTGGTTAAATCAACTATGGTAGGTGGTGCCACACTGACCGGTTTATTAGGAACTTCGGCATGGATGGCTCCGGGTGCAGCAGCATCGTCGGTAGTAGAGTCTATCATCAAAGACCAGAAGAAGATGATTCCTTGCTCAGTAGCATTGGAAGGTGAATATGGCTACAATGATATCACAATAGGTGTACCTGTAATATTGGGTAAGAATGGTATCGAGAAGATCGTTGAGTTGCCACTCAACGAAGAGGAGAAGGCCTTGTTTGCCGCTTCAGAAGCAGCCGTAGCAAAGACGACCGCTGTTCTGAAAGAGATGAATGTGCTTTGATTCTTCACAAGCAAGGTTTTTGTTTGTGTATATCAGATTTTTGCACTACTTTTGCCGTGTTCAACGACAAAAGTAGTGTTTTATTATGTCAAAGGTACAACTTCCGGAAAACGCGTCTCGTCCGCTAAAAGAAGGCGAAGAATACAAACCGATACTTCCTTCTGACAAGCAATTTGCAGAGGTAACTCCGTATTCGGTAATCACAGGTCTGATAATGGCAGTTATATTCTCGGCAGCGGCTGCTTATTTAGGTTTGAAGGTCGGTCAGGTGTTTGAGGCTGCAATACCAATTGCCATTATAGCAGTAGGTCTGAGTTCAGCCACACGCCGAAAGAATGCATTAGGTGAGAATGTAATTATACAATCGATAGGAGCATCGTCGGGCGTGATTGTCGCCGGTGCGATATTCACTTTGCCTGCCTTGTATATACTGCAAGCCAAATATCCTGATATAACTGTTAGTTTTATGCAGGTATTTATGGCATCGTTGTTGGGCGGATGTTTGGGTATATTATTTTTGATTCCGTTCCGCAGATATTTCGTAAAGGATATGCACGGAAAATATCCTTTCCCGGAGGCCACAGCCACTACACAGGTATTGGTTAGCGGCGAGCAGGGTGGCAGTCAGGCCAAGCCTCTTATTTGGGCTGCAGCGATAGGCGGATTATACGATTTCATAGTATCTACATTTGGTTTGTGGACAGAAGAGTTAAGCACTCGTATGACCACATGGGGCGAAGCGTTGGCAGCAAAGTGGAAATTAGTGTTTTCTATAAACACCTCGGCTGCTGTATTGGGTTTGGGCTATATAGTAGGTTTGAAATACGCAGCGATTATCTGCTGCGGCTCGTTGTTTGTGTGGTGGATACTGATTCCGTTGCTGGGCATGACAACTGTGGATTCGGTTATGCTCTCTGAGATGGACCCACAATATATCTTCTCCAATTATGCCCGCTATATAGGTATAGGTGCCATTGCGATGGCAGGGGTGATAGGAATTGTAAAGAGTTGGGGAGTGATAGAAGGCGCTGTTGGTTTGGCGGGAAGAGAACTGAAGGGGAAAGGAAAACAAGTAGCGGAAAGTACGCTTCGTACTGACAGAGATTTGTCGATGAAGTTTTTGTTGATTGCTATTGTAGTGGCATTGACAATAGTATTGGTTTTCTTTTGGTTGGGTGTAGTTCATAATTTCTGGCAGGCACTGATTGCGTGGTTGGTTGTGACGGTGATAGCCTTTTTGTTCACCACAGTAGCAGCCAACGCGATAGCGATAGTGGGCAGCAACCCTGTGTCGGGTATGACCCTTATGACCTTGATTATTGCCTCGGTGATTTTGGTGGCAGTTGGACTAAAAGGTACGAGCGGAATGGTGGCCTCGATGGTGATTGGCGGTGTGGTATGTACGGCACTGAGCATGGCAGGCGGATTTATCACCGACTTGAAGATAGGTTATTGGATAGGTACCACACCAGAGAAACAAGAGACATGGAAATTCCTTGGCACATTGGTTTCTGCAGCCACAGTGGGCGGGGTGATAATCATCCTAAATAAGACATACGGTTTTTCAGGTGACGATGCTCTTGTGGCTCCTCAGGCTAATGCGATGGCTGCAGTGATTGAGCCGCTGATGATGGGTCAGGGAGCACCATGGTTGCTATATGGTGTAGGCGCCGTATTGGCTCTGATTCTCAATATATTAGGCGTGCCGGTATTGGCTTTTGCCTTAGGTATGTTTATACCATTGCAACTGAATACTCCGTTGGTTGTAGGCGGTGCAATATCATGGTTGATGAACAAGTCGAAAGACAAAGAGTTGGCTCAAAAGCGCCAGGATAAAGGTACTCTGATTGCAAGCGGATTTATTGCCGGTGGTGCATTGATGGGAGTGGTTAGCGCAGCATTGAAGTTCGCAGGCGCCGACTGGTGGATGACCGGCTGGACTAAAGGCATATATGCAGGAGGATGGCTCATACATGGCGACCAAATACTGGGAGTGGTGATGTATGCAGTGCTGATTACTTATTTCATAGTTGCAAGCAAGAGGGTGAAATAGAGAACCTAAAAAATCTAGAGAGACTAGAGAGACTAGAAAAAAATTAGCGAACTTAGATGATACATTATATCGAAAGCACGGATAGTACCAATAACTTGATAAAGCGGATGTTGAGTGAGAGTAAAGAGGTGGATGAGGGTTATTGTGTGTATGCCGGTTATCAGACAGCAGGCAGAGGGCAACAAGGTAATGGTTGGGAGAGCGAAGCAGGCAAGAACCTGACCTTTTCCGTTTTGCTCAAGCCTACACATCTAAAAGCAACAGAACAATTCGTGCTGACTGAGGTTATCACTGTGGCTCTAACAAAGACGCTAAGAGAAATAGCAGGAGAAAACATGCTTACGAAAGAAGTAAGGATTAAATGGCCAAATGATATATATGCAGGCAACAGGAAGTTGGCAGGGATATTGGTGGAGAATGAGATTAACAGCAGTGGAATTTGTAGTGCGGTGATAGGCGTAGGTCTGAATGTGAATCAAGAAAAATTCAGGAGCAATGCGCCCAATCCTGTGTCGCTCAAGCAACTGACAGGCAATGAACATAGTGTGAAGCATTTGCTTGAACAGATAATGAGCAACCTAATAAGCATCTATCAACTGACAAAGATAGAAGAGGGACGGATAAGGCTGCACGAAGAGTATATGAAACATCTGTATAGATATGGCGAATGGCATTGGTACAAAGAGACAGAGGTGGGCATTGCACCAATAAATATACTAAGTCATGCAGAAGGCGGTTTTGAGGCAAAAATAACTGATGTATTGAGTAACGGGGAGATAGAATTACAAACAAAAGACAACGAAAAGAAAACATATCATTTCAAGGAAATAAAATACATAATTGAACCATGAGAAGATTGTTAAACATAATTTTTGCGATTATTTTCTCTGCATCTGCTTTTGCACAGTTGCAAGTGTGGAAAGGTGGTAAGGTAATCTACCAAAAGCCTGTAGCAGAGGTTGACAGCATGACCTTTGGCGATAATAATCAGTATGACGACCAGATGCGTAATTTGGATTATCTGTTCGACTTGGATGTATTGGCAGAGGTGAAGATTTCTGTTACACTGAAAGACTGGAATCAGTTTTTGGAGAATATATATGTATTGGAATTGAAGGATGCGTATGTACCTGCACAGTTTGATTTCACCAAAGGGACAGAAACATGGCATCGTGATAGTGTGGGTTTGCGTCCTCGCGGCAACACTTCGTTCCGTTGTGCTGAGTTGTCAGATGTACATCAGAAAAACAGCAGTTGGCAGCCTGCTCATTTTGGTGTGAAGTTCACGGAATATGCATCGGGCGAACGCTTCTTTGGTATGGACAGGATTATCTTTAAGTTTTTCAAGGATGATCATGCTTTTTGCCGTGAGGTGTTCTGCTATGATTTGTTCCGCAGATTTGGTGTATGGTCGGCTCCACATGTGTCTTATTGCAGGTTTTCCATATATGTCGAGGGCGACAGCAAACCTGTATATTTGGGAGTATATGCCATGATAGAGAATCCCCGAAACGGCTGGCTTGACGACCGCCAGAAAGACGGGTATATACCTGACACAAACGGGAACATGTGGAAATGCGCAATTAACGCCGAGTTGAACAATACCGACAAGAGTCTGATGGGACTAACAGACGGAATAACATACGAACTGAAGACCAACAAGACCGCACTTGCAAGTGCACAAAACGAATTATGCGATTTTATCAACGGACTGAAGAAATACTCTGATGGTTCAAACAACCTCAAGCAATGGTTAGAAACCAATGTGGATGTGGATTTGCTACTTAGAGAGATGGCTGTCAATGTGGCAGTAGGCGGTTGGGACGAGTACTGGGTGCTTTGTAATAATTACTTCTTTTATTTCGACTCTAATCATAAGTTCTATTACATACCTTTCGACTACGACAACACACTTGGCACCTGCAATCAGTCCGGCAACCCGGGCACGCAAAATCCGCTTTATTGGGGAAGCCGCGGTGAAGACCGCATGCTGATAAAGAAAGTGCTATCGATAAAAGAATATGAAGACAGATATAAAGCCTATCTAAAAGAGATTGTGTCTGACGACGAGTTGATGAGCCCTGATGGTGCAATAGCGCGAATCAAAAAATGGCACGCTATGATTTCGCCTTATATAGCCAACGACACTCGCACAGACGATTATATGACCACACATTATATAGAAGATGTACCGGGATATTGGGGATGGTACGGGAATTATCGTCTGCTTTCGGGGGCTGAAAACGGAGATGGTCAGAACAAAGAGACCAATTTCTTCAAAGTAAAAAAGAAATCAATCGATGCATTATAATATAATAAGAACTAATAAGATGCAAACAATACTTATCACCGGTGGAGCGGGATTTATAGGCTCGCATGTTGTCAGGCTTTTTGTGAATAAATACCCTGACTATAAGATTATCAACTTAGACAAACTGACCTATGCAGGCAACCTTGCCAACTTGAAAGACATCGAGAACAAGCCTAATTATAAGTTTGTCAAAGGAGATATATGCGATTTTGATTTTATGAGTAGGCTTATTCAAGATGAGCATGTAACGGGCATTATTCACCTTGCAGCCGAGAGCCATGTGGATAGGTCGATAAAAGACCCGTTTACTTTTGCCCGCACCAATGTGTTGGGCACGCTATCGTTGCTTCAGGCGGCAAGACTCTACTGGGAGTCGCTTGAGGAGAAGTACGAAGGCAAGCGATTTTATCATATATCAACCGACGAAGTATATGGTGCACTTGAGATGACCGTTCCCGAAGGCATAGAGCCGCCTTTTACAACAAAGGCATCGTCCGGCAAGCATCACTTGGCATACGGCAGAGAGTTTTTTGAGGAGACCACCAAATATAATCCTCACTCACCTTACTCCGCCTCTAAAGCCTCGTCGGACCATTTCGTCAGAGCATTTCACGACACCTATGGTATGCCAACCATAGTTACCAACTGCTCCAACAACTACGGACCATATCAGTTCCCTGAGAAGTTGATTCCGCTGTTTATCAATAACATCCGCCATAGGAAACCTCTACCTGTGTATGGCAAAGGTGAGAATGTAAGAGACTGGCTTTATGTTGAGGACCATGCACGCGCTATCGACCTGATTTTCCACCAAGGCAAGGTGGCTCAGACATATAATATCGGCGGATTCAACGAGTGGAAAAACATAGATATCATCAAGGTAGTGATACAAACCGTTGACCGTCTGCTCGGCAGAAAAGAAGGTGAGGATATGGATTTAATCACTTTCGTTACCGACCGTGCAGGACATGACATGCGCTATGCTATCGACTCCAGAAAACTACAAAAAGAATTGGGCTGGGAACCCTCGCTACAATTCGAAGAAGGTATAGAAAAAACTGTGAGATGGTATTTAGATAATCAGGAATGGCTCGATAATGTTACTTCCGGGGATTATCTTGAATACTACGAGAAGATGTACAGCCACAGATAACTTGCCCCAAAAGCCCTGCCCCACCTGATACCTCGGAATAATCAGAATAATCAGAATAATCAGAATCCCCTTGCAAAAACTCTCTAACGATATTTACTCTCCTCTATATCTCCAAGCAAGGAGAGGTAGGAGTTGAAGCGCGAGGCGGCAATAGTACCGTTCTCTACCGCCGGCAATACAGCGCAACCCGTCTCGCCGGTATGAGTACAGTTAGAAAAACGGCAGTCTTTGCTCAGACTGAATATCTCGCGGAAATAATGCCCTACCTCATATTTATCCATATCGAATGTTCCGAAACCTTTGATTCCCGGAGTGTCGATTATCCAACCTTTAGAAGAAGCAACAGAAGACAATTCTTGGTTGCTTCTTTTTTGTTCTTCACAGAGCGGATACATCTCAGAGAAAGTGGTTGTGTGCATACCTTTGTCGTGAACAGAGGATATCGCCGCAGTGCGTGCCACCTGCTTTCCAAGTAAGGCATTGAGCAGCGTGGATTTACCTACGCCGCTATTGCCGGAAAAAAGAGTTATCTTACCTTTCAAAAAATCAAAGACCGAAGTATCAAGGTTGGTTGCGGAAATCGCGAGCGTCTGATAACCCAATGACGCATATAAGTGGCTGATTTGGTGCAACTCTGCCTGCTCATCCTCTGAAAGCAGATCTACTTTATTAAACACTATACATACAGGAACTTGATAGGCTTGGGCAGTAGCAAGAAACCGGTCAATAAAAGTAAGAGAGGTCTGTGGGTGGCGCAGCGTTACAACAAGACAAACCAAATCTAAGTTGGCGGCAATGATATGACTTTGCTTGCTTAGATTAGTAGCGCGGCGGATGATATAGTTTTTGCGGTCTGAGATATCGGTTATCCAATTGGTGCCGTCGGTAAGTTGCTGCACCTCAACCCTATCGCCTACTGCAACAGGATTGGTAGAGCGAATACCACGAATACGAAAATTACCTTTTACATGACACACCAACTCAGCACCATCGTCAGTTAGAACATGGTACATACTGCCTGTCGATTTAATCACTAATCCTGACATATCAATTGATTGGGCTATGAAACTTTTATGCTCACAAAAGGTGAGCAAAGGTACGGCGAAACATTAACATACACAACACAAATCATGTATGCACCTTAGCAAAGATAATTCACAAACTTTACCATCAAAGAGATAACAAGATTCAATTTTGAGCCACTATTGGATAATTGCGAGAAATTTTGATTAATTTTGAGTAATTTTGGGTAATTTTTGACCAAACAAAAAGATGAAAAACGAAGTTTTTCATTTAATTAGTATAATTAGTAGATAATATCAATGAAAAAGAAAAACGAAGTTTTTGTTTAATTAGTATAATTCGTAGATAGAATCAATGAAAAACGAAGTTTGTTTAATTTGTTAAATTAGTAGATTAAGAAAATATAATTCGCTGATTATCTGATGCGGAAGACTTTAGTTATTCTTTACTTTGCGAAAAAAATTCTTTTTCTCTCTGCTCAATCTGTTTAATCTGCGGACAAAAAAACACTCATCAATTTGTAGTCATTGCCTCTAAGTATTGCCAAATATCTATTAGTAGCAGCCTTGCAGGAAACAGAAACTAATAGCGTTGGTAAATTTTATATTGCCGTTCGTCAAGCGGAATAAACTGTTCGGGGGGGGGTATTTTTGCAGTTCGGAATTTAGAATTAACTTTGCGCGCCTGAAAATGTGTGCAGGTGGCGTTATGTGTGTGAAGACGCCTCGTTGCCGAGCGGCGTGCGAGCCGCTTTCGGCAGCGAAAAACAAATACATTTAAGACCATGAAAAGCAAGATTCTAATATCAGTATGCTTGTTCGCAGGTGTATTATCAATGAGTGGACAGGCTATTTACCAAGTTAGTAAAGACAATGTGAAGAGTTCGGGAGTTACCAGCAGTTTGGTTGCGCCCTCTGTAAGTACGCCGGAGCCTGCACTAAAGCAGCCGGCTACAATGATTAGCAGTGGTTCGTCGTATTCATCGCAGATTTATGCTATCGGTGCTCAGTCGGCATCAGGAGACTACAACCAGGTGAGTATGCGCCGAGGCAATGGCATCGGCGGCGGTGGTGTCACCCCGGGCGACCCGGGTCAGCAAGGCAACGAATCGCCTATTGGCAGCGGCATGGGATTTATGATGATGATAGCGATGTTTTTTGGTGGTTATAAAGCGTTTAGGAATAGGCTTAGAAACACCAAGAAATAGCATTTAAGAAGATATATATACTTTAATTGACTAAACACAACAAATATATGAAAACTAATTTACTTAACTCGTCTGAATCTAAAGTGAGAAACAACAGTATATTATATGGTGTCAAAGAGGGCGCTGCATCGTCTGTAGTATCTGCCGTATCTGTCCCGTATGTGTCCTGTAAGTCGCTCGTAAGCCGCCTTATGCGCACCGCTGCCATCGTGGTGCTACTAATGACTGTCGGCGTAGGAGAGATGTGGGCTTCGGATGCTTCAGGTGCCACTTTCATTTATGACAACACTAAATCTAACTGGAGTGATGTCCAACTTCTTATAGGACATAGCACATGGTCAAGCGTAGCAAAAATGACTAATATACCCAACACTAAACTTTACTACCTCACAAATTACTCTTGGGGAGGATATACAGAGTTTTATTTTGTTACAGGTGCATCCAGTTGGGGGGATGAAGACAACAGCCCTACACATAGGAAAGATTATGTAAGTGGGTATTCTGGTAAGATGACAACCAATGTAGGTTCAAATAAATATAAATTTGTTTCTTCCGGAACAGCAAATGGCGCAAGTGTTACCGCTACAACTATATCAGCATATTCTTCGCTAAACTTCACGCAGACATTATCAAAAGAACTCTCAACGGATGGTGGTTCTACTTATTCATCTTCTACAGCAAGTCTTGCTACATTGAATATATCATCGTATAAATTAACATCATTTACTGCTTCAACGGCAGATAATGGAACTGGTAGTTGTACTGCGGCACAGTCTGCAACTGTTACATGCACCGTATCAGATGTTACAAATGGTTATGAGTTTGTTGGATGGTATGTTGGTACAGCACAAAAATCTACTTCTACAACATATACATATACTGCCACTGGTGCCACAACGGTCAAGGCTCGTTTCAAAGAAAAACGCTATGAAGTTAAGGTTGCGACAATCACCCCTTCGGCAGGTGGTACGGCAACGCCGACAAGTTGGACTTATATGAGTCAGGTGGCAGGTGGTGATATCACTGCAACGCCAAACACCGGTTATACTTTCTCCGGTTGGTCGATACTCTCTGGCGGTGGCGGATATTTTGGTGCTTCGGGTACTGCTACTACAAGTTCAACAGCAAGCACTAAATTCCGTCCTACAAAAAACACTTCACTCAAAGCCACCTTCACACCAAACGACTATATTGTTACTCTCGATGGTAATGGTGGCACCGGTGGTACGGCAACTGCTACATACGATGCAAGTACGCTCAAAAGTATCACCCACGCCAGCCGTGCAGGTTATTCGCTTAACGGCTACTATACAGCCTCAAGCGGTGGAAACAAGGTCATCAATGCCGACGGTTCGCTGAATAATGTGTCTGATTGGGTAAGTGGCGGTTATTGGAAAAAAGCCGCAAACAGCACGCTCTATGCTCAATGGACAGAGAATGCTGTGTATTATACCCTTAGTTTCAGTGCAGGTACAGGTATGTCAGGTAATGTTACAGTGGCTGCAAAGAACTCATCAACAAGTGATGCCATCTCTTCAGGTGCTTCATTGTTGTCAGGCACAGGCGTAACCATAACCGCCACACCTGCAACACACTATAAGTTTGTTGGTTGGTATAGCAATGCCGCTTGCACAACTCAGGTTTCAACCAACAACCCATATACTTTCTCTATCAGCGGAAACACCACTTTGTATGCCAAAGTGGAGTATAACACCACTGCCATCACTCTCAACCGCAATGGTGGTACAGCAGGCACGGAGTCAGTAACTGCCACCTATGGTAGTACTCTGCCTTCATTCACTGCTCATACACGCACAGGCTACACGCTCAACGGCTATTACACAGCCGAAAGCGGAGGCACAAAAATCATCGAGGATAATGGTAATTTAGTTGCAAGCACCGACTATGCTGATGCATCAAGGAAATGGAAGAGCGACGCTACAACTCTTACCCTCTATGCTCAGTGGACGGAGAAAATGACGACCGTTACTATCAACGCTTCACCTACAGGAGCAGGTACTTTCACCGTTGGCGGAAGCGCTTTCACTGAAGACAGTACCACCACAGCAGGTGTGGCTACAAGTCGTACGGTTGTGGCAACTCCTATCAGTGACTATACCTTCTCATCATGGAGTGTCACAGACAATGCCACAGGAACTAACTCTACCAATACTTATACGCTGAAAGGCAATGGCTCTGCAGGTACAGGTACGCTGACGGCTAACTTCACTCTTGTGCCGTGTACACTATATTATGGTGTATCAACACCACTTAACTCGCCTTCAAGCGCTGTGATGTCGTATGATATAGCAACAGGCGCATATTATAAGGATGTTACCACTAACGCCTCGCCTTATTATTTCCGTTTCCTGCACTCAACCGGCAGTAAGCAATGGTCATACAACGGTTGGGGCAGTGGCGGGTATCCTGATGTAGTAGAAGCCGTTGCCAATGGTGATAAGGTTGCTTGCGATACCGAAGTGCAAGGTTGGGATAATAAATCGTCAATCAAATTCACAGGACCAACAAGCAGTTCCATCCGTATCTGGTTTGATTATCAGAACAAGGAAGCATGGATAACAGAGCCGGGATATAGTGTTACTATCAACAATGGCACCAATGGTACCGTTTCGCCCAACGGCTCAAAGACCGTAGGTGCATCGGGTATAACGATAACCGCCACACCGGCAGAAGGGTATAAGTTCGTCAGTTGGACCACAACAGGAGGAGCGCATGTGGCAAGCAGTACTTCTAAAACCACTACTCTTACCGCCACCGCAGCAGGTACGGTAACTGCTACATACGTAGCTGCACAGAAAGTGAAACTATACTACAAGAACACCAATGGCTGGAGCAATGTATATGCTTATCTGTGGGATGATAGCAACACCTCTGACCATAATGCCGATTGGCACGGAACAGACATAACAAGCAACACATTCTTATACAACTGCGAGACCTATTATTACTATGAGTTCTATATGGACTCGCACAACTGGAACCGCATTATCTTCAATGATGGTGGTAGCAATAAGACAAGTGATATCACCTTCACAAGTGCCAATGCCAATCAGTATTATATAAACGATGCTTGGGTGGCAGAGCCGACTAACCCTTGGGCACTTCATGGTTCTTGGGACGATTGGGCAGCCGCTTCGGCTCTCACCTGCACAAGTGCCACATCGGGTTATGCAGAAGTTGCACTTGCTGCCAATCAAGACTATGAGTTTAAGTTCGTCGAGAATGGCAGTAATTGGTATGGCGCAACGACTGTTACTCAGATAACTTACAGCAACAAAGCCACTGCTCAAACGATGAACAGCACTTCGGGTAGCAACCAAACTATCCGTACCGCCTCTGCAGGTACTTATCGCTTCATTTGGGACATAACCAACAAGGAAGTAACGGTTACTTATCCTACCTCTTACACGGTTACCTACAGCGCAACGACTGTTTCAGGAACTAATGGTCAGTCGGCAGCACCAACAGCAACATACAACTCTGGTGCAGTGTCGGTTACGAGTGGCGACTATGTGCCTTCAGCAACAAGCGTTACCTTCACTGCAGCAGCAGCCAATTCAGGCTATACCTTCAATGGTTGGTACACCGCAACCACAGGTGGCACGCAGAAGTCGTCTGCCTTGAGTTATTCAGAGACTATCAGTGCTAACACTACTCGTTATGCTCGCTATACGCAGAACACCTATTCGGTTACTCTGACCAACGAGAGCAGCACTTATGGTACTGTGAACACCACTTCGCCCGTTACGGTAGGTCAGGCGGAAGCGGTGCAGATCAAAGCCACAGCCAATACGGGGTATAAGTTCAAAGCGTGGGTAAAGACCGCAGGCACTGGTACAGTCAGTTACTGGACTGCAGCCGGCACAGCAGGCTCAACTGATGCCGACGGAGCCAACAAAGCCACTACATATATTAAGGTGACAGGAGCGGTAACCCTTCAAGCCACATACGAGGAATATCTTGCTACAGGATGGTATTTGGCAGGCACACTGAATGCTCAAGGTGATAGCGACCCTGGATGGGGTGATGGCAAGGTAGAATTCACCAAGCAGTCGGGATACTCTGCAGGGTCGATAGGTTATATAACCAAGACTATTGCACCCGCAGATTATGCCGATACGGATTATGTGCTGTCAGTAAAACTGGTAAATGGAGACAATTGGTATGGCAACAACGGAACCTATACCTATGCCTCAAACCATAATACTGCATGGACGATGTCAACAAGTGATGGAAATATGAGTATTAAGGTTGATTATCCCGGCACTTACACCTTCAAAGTTGACTACACAACGCCTTCAAGTCCTAAACTGACTATCACCTTCCCTATACTCAAACAACTGCAGATATACACCGCTGACCCTGCTCACGCTGCAGCATTAGGCAATTGGGATTTGTCGGCACCTGTGTCGAATGTGGCATCCACTACAGTATCACTCAACGCAAACACTACTTATAAGTTCAAGATAGTCTATGACAATGTTTTCTATGGCAACAATGGCACAATGAGGACAAAAGATCATACTGATTGGACTATGTCTTCAAGTGAAAATGATTGCCATATAACTACAAGCACAGCGGCAGACTATATCTTTAATTACAATACCTCTACTAATAAACTGACTGTAGTTTATCCGCCTGATGTAGAATGGTCGGCAGCGTCAGTTTATTCCGGCGATGCAGCCACCATCAATGTAAGTGCATGGAATCTGACATCCGGTCAGTCGCTCAAATATGAGTTGTTTGAAGGAGCCACTGCTACAGGTACTGCTCTGCAAACAAAGAATGTTACCACATCTGCCGTAACAGATCAGACCACTTTCACAGTTACCCCATCGTTTGGAGCGAGCGAGATAAGCAAGCAATACACTGTCAGAATCACCTTTGCAGAAAAGCAAATCACCTACACAAGTTATGTCTATCGCAAATGGGACATTTATGTTCAGAATGGTAGAGAATGGGGTACAATGAAATACTATGCTTGGGCTGCAGGAGACCAGAAGAATGCCGACTATCCGGGCGTGGCATGCGTAAAGAAATATGAAAGTGCTTCCGATACATGCGATTGGTACACAGCAACAATAGATGGTCGCTACAGCGGCGATTCGAGCGTAAGCGGATTCTTAATAAATAATGGCGAGTCGGGCGATGCAGAACGCAAAACCACTAACCTACAGACCGACATAACGGTATATGGCGAAAACACCTATTGGTATATGTTTGCAGGTAGCGGGAATAGTGATTTCTACCTCAGCACTGCAGCAGTTGTAGCGCCAACAGTATCAATATCAGCATCCACACAAGTAAGAAACACCTCGATAGGTGTTATAGGAAAGATAGACAATTATGGTGGAGACTGTGTAGTACCGAAGATATATTTGGACGATGTAGAGCAAACGGTTTGTCGCATAGCAAACAATGGTGAGTTCTTTGCAGAAATCACCGGTCTGACAGCAGGCACAACACATACTCTCAAAGTAACCGCCACCAATGTGAAGGGTACCGCTCAGGCTACGCGTTCTATCACTCTTAGTACAGGCACAAGCCGTGTTTGGGTGAAGAACTCACAAGACTGGGAAGGCGACTTGTACTGCTACTGCTGGTATATGAATGTATGCTCCGAATCAGCAACCGAATACATTGCATGGCGCGGTCTGACAATGACCAACCTAAGCGGCACCGACTGGTTCTACTGCGACATACCATCTGACTATCCGTACTTCGCTGTTTCTTCAGATGAATCCAATAAGCAGTCAGCAGATATGTTTATTGAAAACTGTGATTTCTTCAACATCAAGTCAACCACTACGACCAATAGTCAAAACCAAACGGTTTACGAGACAGAATGTACAACCGGCCCTACTTACTATTATGTAGAGACCACCAAGGAAACAAGACATTTCTTGAGCAATGTAGTAAGCAGTCCAACAGAGATTATGTCGTTCTATGCGTCCTCTACAGGCACTGTTAAGTTGCATAAGTTCGAGGCAGGCGAGGAGGTAACAGGCAGTCCGTTTGATGTAAAGAGTAAAATCAGTTTTGGCTCAGATGCAGGTAATGTATATGTAGCCAAACCCGACGGCAATACTATAAAAGATGTGGCAGTGTATGATGGCGATTTCTATCTGTATGCACAGTGTGAGCGAGCCAACGAAACCGAAGATGGTGTAACCACTATTCACCACTCGTCGATTCACACCTCATACGCCAACACCTCAGCCGCCGACCGCGAACGCTCTAAGTTTATTGCCTTCAACCCCGACCGCACAAGAGAGAATGAGTACTACAACCACTACTGGGTTGAGTGGCTTGTACCCGGGCAAGACATACGAGCCACAGTGGGTAATCAGTACAATAGCAACTTGTCGGTATATCTGGGAGCAGATAAGTTTACCACAGAAGCGGGCGTGATACCTAACGATATGCCTGGAACAGCAGACCAACACGGATACAATGTGCGCTTTATATATGACAACTACTCCAATGTGTTCGAGCGTAATGTGATGGAAGGCTCCACCAACTCCACAGCAGAGTTGTACCTGACTATGTATTCGCCTTCGTCAGCGCCGATATACAACAAAGCCACAGGTACAACAGATGCCGACAAATACTTGGATGGTTCTCCTGCCTTCTTTATCGATGCCAGCAACTGGGTATATCAGTCGGATGTGTATGTGGATAAGTTGTCTGAGATAACTATCGTATCAGGAATCTACAAAAACGACATCTCTAAGAAATATGGCGAAAATTACCCGCTGGGTATTACCGACGAAGACATGCCTAAATCGGTGCGCGTGCTCTCCGACGAATCCACCTCAGGCAAACGCTGGAAAACTCGACTTATCTACGACTACAAGACCAACAAGATTGTAGTAGGCTGGCTCGTGGCTGACGATGAGATTGACGATGTGATTATCTTGGATGGTAATATGATGATTGAGCGCGTGGAAAAAGGTAGTTCCTCTGACTGGAACGCCAAAGCAGATATTGCACAACTCACCATGGGCGATAACGGACAAGTACAGAAAGTGAAGAATATATATACCGTTTTGGAACTCACCAAGAACAGTTGGAGAAACAGTAATCCATACGGTGTGTTCTGGCTTTCACTGCCGTACGACTGCCATGTGAACGATATATTTGGACTTGATGGTTATTCCAACGACGGCTACTTGAATGGTTCGAGCAAGAAATGGTTTGTAACACGCTATCGCGGCGACCTGCGTGCCCAGATAGGTTGGTGGAAAGACATATCCAGTTTCTGGGAGTCGCAATGGCAGAATTATACTCTTCCAAACGGCGAATTGTCGGACGACATCATCCCTGCTAACGAAGGCTTCTGCTTGATGGTACAACTCACCGACACTGACTTCCCCGAAATCGGTGGTGTAAACCGCTTGCGCTTCTTCTTCCCGTCAAGAAACGAGACCGAAGAGTATTTCAATATTGAGAAAGAGACAGTAACAAATACCTATGCTCCGATGATATACGACAAGACTCAACACGCCCAAACGGAAGACAGGACGAAGAAAGACTCTAACTGGCGTTGCTTTGGAGTGCCGGGTTATAAGCAAATGACCGTTACAGCCGCAGGCACAGGTCTGAACGATTACACCGACCACCCCAGCACCAACACCATGTTCTTCTACGACTACGACTTCACCAAGGGTTCTGTAAATTCAGCAGGTTCATCGGCTTCGGCAAGATACTCTATCACCTCCGCCTCAGGCTACAATTTCTTACCCACCTACGGATATATGATGCAGTTTGCCGGCACCTTGACATGGACAGGTTCATCGGCTGCCTCAAGATCGGTTGCTGCAAGAAGGTCGGAAGTCAAAGCCAATCGTATGATCGAGTTGCAACTCATACCTCAAGCCGACAACAATGATCAGGCAGAAGCAGACGCCTACACCGCTTGGACTGACCGCACATACATCAACCTGACAGAGAACGCGACCAACGATTATGATATGTCGATGGATATGATGAAGGTGATGAACTCTACCGACAACCTCTACACCTATTCTCACAAAGGCTCCACACAAGACGAGCGTGAGATGGAATATGCAGCCAACAACTTACCTGTAGAAGATGCTATCGTGCCTTTGGTTTTGGATATTAAGAGCCGGAGCGAATACCAACTCACTATCAACAATGCTAACAGCCTCAATGGCGTGGATGTAGTGCTTGTGGACAAAGTGCTTGACAAACGCACACCTCTCAACAGTGAGAACTACACGGTTGCACTTGAGAAAGGCAAATACGCCGATCGTTTTGAGTTGCACTTGCAAGTGAGCGAGCCTAAGGACGAGGATGAGAATCAAGGTCAAACCACCTCGCTTGACGATGCTCAGGCAGACTTCAAGGTAACATACGCTGACGGCAAACTGATCTTAAGTGGCATTGAGAACACAAGTCTTATGGAAATGTTCGACGCTACCGGCAAGTTGGTTACTCGTCGTCAGGTTAGCGCAGGCGACTACATCACCGCTCCCGCAGCAGGGGTATATATGGTTCGCATCGGCAGCAACACACAAAGAGTGATTATCAAATAACCACTAACACATAAAAACAAATCAGCGGCTCCTTTGGAACCGCTGATTTGTTTATGTATAATACTAAGGTATCTAAAGTATCTAATTCTCGATTTTAGAAGTACTTGGTTTCTGTACCGCAGATGCTTGTGAGCAGGTTATTAGCAAGACGGCTTGCACCGAAACGGAAATTCTGATTATTGAGCCATGCCTCGCCCAACACTTCTTTAACGATAGTATAGTGCTGCACAGCCTCTTCGGTTGTAGAAACTCCACCGGCAGGCTTATAACTTACTTTTACACCTGTTTTCTCATACCAGTCTTTGATAGCACGGCACATAACATAAGTAGCCTCAGGAGTGGCATTAACAGCAATCTTACCGGTGGAAGTCTTAATGAAATCACAACCTGCCTGCATAGCAAGAAGCGAGGCCTTATAGATATTATCGGCTGTCTTCAAATCGCCTGTTTCAAGAATCACCTTCAGGTGAGTAGGTTCTTTGCATACGGCACGCAACTCGCACAATTCGTCATACACCTCCTCATATTTGCCCTCAAGGAATTTGCCGATAGAAATCACTACATCTATCTCTGTTGCACCTGCTTTGATAGCCAAAGCCGTTTCTGCCACTTTAACTTCTATAAAAGTCTGCGAAGCAGGGAAACCGGCACTTACGGCTGCAATACCTATATTCTCTTTCAACTCGGCTCTTACATCCGCCACCATTGCAGGATAAACACAAATGGCAGCCACATTAGGTATCTGAGGATAATGCTCATGAAATTCATTTACTTTCTTTGCCATTCCACGCACTTTGGCACTGGTATCATTGCCATTGAGAGTGGTCAAGTCAATCTGGTGCAAGCATTGCTTCCACACTTCAGGGGTGTTGTTCTCATCGAAATGTTTGGCAAGAATATCAGCCACCTGCTGCTTTACTTGCTCATCGGTGAGCGCTAAATCATACTGCGCAAAGAGTTGTTCAAACTTGTTCATAATGGTAATATTTTTAAGGTTAATAATTATCTATATTTTTGCTTCCAAAAGCCCCATGATCATTTATTTACTTCGTTCATCTTGGCAATTATTGTCATATTGCCTCTAACGGTATCACCTATCTCTACTAACATCTCTGTGTCAAGCGGCAGATACATATCCACACGCGAGCCAAACTTAATAAATCCTAAGTGTTTGTTGCGTTTAGCCTCGCCGTCTTTGCGGGCGTATGTAACTATTCTTCTTGCCATTGCCCCCGCTATTTGTCGCACAAGCACCTTTTGCCCCGAGGCAGTCTCTATCAAAACGGCAGAACGCTCGTTCTCTGTGCTCGATTTGGGCAACCATGCGCCACGATGCCTTCCGCTTTGATGCTCTGACAAAAGCACCTTGCCCTCGATAGGATACCAATTGGCATGTACATTAAAAGGCGACATGAAGATGCTCACCTGCAAGCGACGCTCATGCAATATCTCCTGCTCATCAGTCTCCTCCACCACTACCACATTCCCGTCGGCAGGGGCTATAATATAATTAGGATTATCCACCTCTAAGACACGGGTCGGATTGCGGAAAAAATAAGTAACAAAACATAGTAAAATCGCAGTTATTATAAGTCCCGTAGCAAATACCCAGTGAGGTGAATATAAATACAAGGGGACATTTATAAGAAATAATAACAGCACAAAAACAATTATAAAATTGCGCCCTTCTCTATGAATTTTCAAAGGAATCTTTTTCATCTTCTTTATAATACAATCCTTTTATTGTCTAACACAAAAATCAGTGCACCATGCACCTCGCAAAATTACTACTTTTATTTAATACCTACAAACTCGATTTTTTGTGCTATGCAAGCATATATCTTTCAGCAATATGAGAATAACTAAAGTTTTCCACATCATATAATTAGCGAATTATGTTTTTCTTTATCTACAAATTTAACGAATTAGACAAAAAACTTCGTTTTTCTATATTTTTAGGTTGTCAAAAATTATCCAAAATTACTCAAAATTAAATTTTATTCTCTTAGATGTGGGAAAGTTTAGAGAATATTTTATTTATAAAATTCCAGAATGGCACTAAAATTGCGGTAAACACGAGAATTAAGAGATTTAAGAGAATTAAATAAATTACTTATGAAAAAAATTGCATTTACAATCATAGTATCTCTATTATCGTTTACATATTCATTTGCCAACGACACTATACTACTCAGCCTTGATTACTGCCACCAGAAAGCATTGGAAGGCAACAAACAAGCACAAATAGACAAAGAGAACCAAGAAGCAGCAAAATACATGCGGAAAGCCGCTTTGGCCAAATTTTTCCCGAAGGTAACAGCCAACGGAGCGTATGTCTGGGTGCAAAACAACTTATATATGATGTCAGACGAGCACGAATTCTCGTTTGGCAAGATGAATAACGATGGCACCTTCACCTTCAACCCTAATATTTTCAACACTTATTTTCCCGGATTAGATGCGTCGGTAAGTCAGTGGGTGGCTGACGAATATATGCACTACAGAGAGGAGACGAAGATAGATATCAATCATGTGCTGGTAGGTCAAGTGGGTGTTACACAGCCTGTTTTCCTTGGCGGAAAAATCGTTCAGATGTACAAGATTGCCAAAGCCTATGAGCAGATTGAAGGTATCAAATCGGGCAAAAGCACGGCAGATATATTAGTAAATGTGGATGAGGCATATTGGCGAGTGATTTCTGTAGAGCAGAAACTGCAACTCGCCGAGAAATACTGCTCTATGCTTGAGAAAGTAGTAGAAGACATAACCACAGCAGAGGCAGAGGGCACTATGACAAAAGGTGATCTGCTCAAAGTAAAGGTCAAACTCAACGAAGCGCAAGTAAGTCGCCAGAAAGCAGAAGACGGCCTAAGGCTCTCAAAAATGGCTCTTTGCCAAATCATCGGCATGCCTCTTGACAGTGAAATCAAGTTAGACGACAGTCAACTCAACAGTGTGTCGCTCGAGACTATCTCCGACCCAAATATGGACGAGGTATGGGGACAAAGAAAAGAACTGCAACTCTTAGAGCAAGCCGACAAAATTGCCAAAGCGGGAGTAAAAATAACAGCGTCGGGACTGATGCCCAACATCGTTGCCAATGCAAGTTATGTAACATCTAATCCTAATTTCTTCAATGGCTTTTTCAACAACAACTCTTTTGGTGGCACATTTATGGCGGGGGTAGTGGTAAATGTACCTATTGCTCATGCTGACGACATACTTCAACTCAAAGCAGCCAAGCACAAAGCCAAAGTGGTGGAATTACAGTTGGAAGAAGCAAAAGAGAAAATCGAACTGCAGATCACCCAAACCTCACAACAACTCACCGAAGCCAATCGCAAACTTGTGATGGCCACTTCCAACATAGAAAATGCCGAAGAAAACCTCAGGATGGCGCAAGCAGCATTCGACGAAGGTATGCTCACCTCCACAGAACTCTTAGGAGCACAAACAGCATGGCTCAAAGCATATTCCGAGAAAATCGATGCTGCCATTGATGTACGCATGTATGAGGTCTATCTAAAACAACACTCAGGCAAACTTTGATTCGTGTTGTATAATTCATTTTTTTACTGTAATTTTGCACGCTCAAAAGAAAAAAATAGCAATTAACAACCAATCATATTTTTTCCTATGAAAAGACTTTCAAAAGTTATGTGTATGTTGTCTGTTATGGCAATTGCACTCGTTATGCCTTCGTGCAAACTCTACGAAGGCAGTATGCTTGACGGAAAATGGCTCTGCTTGGAGCAACAAAACACTCAAGCCACTTTGTTTATCTTCAATTCTGACTCCCAAAAAGGCAATATCTCCACCTACCACTACAACACCAAGTGGATAGAAGATTCACGCAAGCAGTTCTCATATAGTTTCAGTGAAGCAATAGGTTTCCTTACTATCAATTATGGTTTAAGCATTGAAGAACTCAATGTGCAAACACTGAGCAGAGATGTGATGCATATTGATATGAACGGAGTAAACAAAAAATTCGTAAAGGTAAATAGTTCTGACATAGAGAAAGCCGTTCAGGAAGTATTAGGCGGAAGCAATTCCGACAACGGAGGCAATAGCGGTTTGGAACCTTCTGTTCCAACCGGCACAGACTATGCTCCCGATAATAACAATATCCGCCATCACCATTTCTCTATCGACACCGACACACAGGATTTAGAGATTTATTTTGCAGGTCAATACTCAGTGGATACTGACTACAAAAACACCCTCAATGGTGATAATGTCTTGGCAGAATACTACCACAAAGAAACCAACATTGCCCAAATCAAATACGGCAAAAACAAAAAGGAAACTATCACACTCTATTTCATGAATAATAAGGGTGGAACAGCCATTTATGGTGAAGAAGTAGGTACATTTACTTTTGAAAAATATAAATAAACACTATTAACATAAAAGCACTTGGTGCTTACACCAAACAAGGGCTGGAGCATATACTGCTTCAGCCCGATTTCTGAAAATTATGAAAAGGAAAGTAGCAATAGTTTGCGGTGGCGACTCGTCAGAGCATGATGTGTCCATACGCTCAGCAAAAGGTTTGTATTCGTTTTTAGACAAAGACCGCTATGACCTCAAGATAGTAGTTTTAAGCGGTTCCGATTGGCAGGTATGTATCTCAGATGAAACAACAGTAGCAATCGACAAAAACGATTTCTCATATTCCTACAACGGCGAGAAGCATAATTTCGACTTTGCTTACATCACCATACACGGCATTCCGGGAGAAAGCGGACAATTACAAGGGTACTTCGACATGTTACATATCCCTTACTCATGTTGCTCTGTGCTGGCAGCAGCCCTTACATGCAACAAATACACATGCAACCACTATCTCAATGCTTTTGGTGTTTCTATCGCGAAATCTATACTCTTGCGACACTCCGACCTAAGCGACTCTGCTCTGATAGAGAAGCGAGTAATCAACGAGGTGGGACTACCATGTTTTATCAAATCAAACACAGGCGGTAGTAGTTATGGTTGCACCAAAGTAAAAACCACAGAGCAAATCCTACCTGCCATCAACAAAGCCTTTGCCGAGGGACAAGAGGTTATAGTAGAGGCTTTTATGAAAGGCACGGAGGTAACATGCGGAGTGTATAAGACCAAGACCAAATCAGTTGCTTTCCCGCTTACCGAAGTGGTGGCTCACAACGAGTATTTCGACTACGACGCCAAATACAAAGGCGAGTCAGACGAAATCACACCTGCTAGAATTCCTGACCAAGTAAGCAAAAAAATACAAGACCTTACTCTGAGAATCTACGACCTGATAGGCTGCAAAGGAATAATTCGCACCGACTATATCATCTTGGAAGACGGGACAGTGAATGTAATGGATATCAACACCACCCCAGGCATGACCGCAACAAGTTTTATTCCGCAACAAGTGCGTGCTGCAGGACTGGATATAAAACAAGTGCTCACCGATATTATTGAGGACCAATTCGCATGACACCATTTGAAACCATACAATCAGCCGTTCAATCTCTCAACTGGGACAAGACGCCCCAAGGGCTTTACGAGCCAATTGATTATGCCCTTTCTTCGGGTGGCAAGCGACTCAGACCTGCCTTGGTTATTATGGCATCCGATATGTTCGGCGGCAACAGAGAAAAAGCCCTGCCCGCTGCGCTCGCATTAGAGATCTTCCATAATTTCACACTTCTCCATGACGATGTGATGGACCATGCCGCAACTCGACGGGGTAGGCCAACCGTTCATAAACAATTTGGGACCAACGCTGCCATCCTTTCCGGCGACCAAATGCTTATCGAAGCCTATGCTCAACTCGAAGCAATAGAAACGGACAAATTGCCACAAGTGATACATTGGTTCTCACAGATGGCAACACAGATTTGTGAGGGGCAACAATTGGATGTAGATTTCGAGCAAAAGACAGATGTTACTATTGACGACTACCTATACATGATTCGCCTAAAAACATCAGTTCTTCTTGCAAATGCACTTCGAACCGGCGCATACCTTGCCAATGCCACTACACAACAACAAAACCTGCTTTATGAATTTGGCATCAATATAGGTATAGCCTTTCAGTTGCAAGACGACCTGCTCGATGTCTATGGCAATCCTGATACCTTCGGCAAAAAAATAGGAGGCGACATCATGGAAGGCAAAAAAACTTTTCTTTATCTGACAGCACAAGCCCAAAATAACAACTTGCTTGAGAAAGCACTAAAAGAAAAAGACAAAATACATGCTGTCACACAAGTGTATAATCAGTTGGATGTAAGACAAACCACAGAAAAAGAAATAGTTAACTTCACCAACAAAGCACTGCAGTGTCTTGATAATATTCAAGTTTCAGACAACCTAAAGCAACCCCTGCGAGATATCGCATTCAAACTGACTAAAAGAAATGATTAGTCTTAACATAGAAACCGCTACAGATATTTGTTCTTTGTCGCTTGCTAAAGATAAAGAAATCCTTTTTTCTGATTGCAGCAGTGAGGGTAATCATGCTCGCACTCTGCCACTTTTTATCCAAAAGGCTGTACAAATAGCGCAATCTAAAGGCCTAAAGATAGGCGCAGTTGCCGTCTCTGCAGGACCGGGAAGTTATACAGGTCTTCGCATCGCCACTGCCACAGCCAAAGGACTTTGCTACGCATCTAATATCCCGCTTATCTTTATCCCCACCCTATCCATTCTTTGTCAAGCACTTATAGACAGACACAAACAACTACTAACAGAAGACACCATACTTTGTCCTATGATAGATGCTCGACGAATGGAGGTATATACAGCACTATACGACAATCAACTACATCCCCTTACACCAACCGAAGCCAAAATCATTGACAGCGATAGTTTCACGCAATCACTTGAGAACCATCATATTCTCTTTTTCGGGAATGGTGCCGTCAAGTGTCAGACCACTATCAAGCATCCTAATGCGATATTTATAAACGACATACCTCTTTTGGCTGATTATATGGCTCCTTTATCCTACGAAGCCTACCTGGCAAAACAATTTCAGGATATTGCCTATGCCGAACCCAATTACCTCAAGCAATACAACGCCATTAAATCAACCAACAGAGTGCTCAACAATATATAATCTAAATCATCTAAATTCTCTAAGACATCTAAAAAAATAAAATAATATGGCAAAATTTTCCAAATTAACCTCTCGTTCAGAGGACTATAGCAAATGGTACAATGAATTAGTAGTCAAAGCCGACTTAGCAGAGCAGTCAGCCGTGCGTGGATGCATGGTAATCAAGCCTTACGGCTACGCAATCTGGGAAAAAATTCAAGCAGAGTTAGACCGACGCTTTAAGGAAACAGGGCATGTTAATGCCTATTTTCCGCTTCTTATTCCCAAGTCGTTTCTCAGCCGCGAAGCAGAGCATGTAGAAGGATTTGCCAAAGAGTGCGCAGTGGTTACTCATCATCGTCTCAAAAACGACCCTAATGGTAAAGGTGTCATTGTAGATCCTGATGCTAAATTGGAAGAAGAACTCATCATCCGTCCTACAAGTGAGACTATTATTTGGAGTACTTATAAAAACTGGATTTCTTCTTATCGCGACCTGCCTATACTTTGCAACCAATGGGCAAATGTGATGCGTTGGGAAATGCGTACAAGACTCTTTCTTCGCACTGCAGAATTTCTCTGGCAAGAAGGTCATACCGCGCATGCCACCAAAGAAGAAGCCATCGCTGAAGCGGAAAAAATGCTGGGTGTATATGCCGAATTTGCAGAGAACATAATGGCTATTCCTGTTATCAAAGGAGTCAAATCACCTAACGAACGATTTGCAGGAGCACTCGACACATATTGTATCGAGGCTATGATGCAAGACGGCAAAGCGCTACAAGCAGGCACAAGCCATTTCCTCGGACAAAATTTTGCCAAATCGTTCGATGTACAATTCCTCTCCAAAGAGAATCAATATGAATATGTATGGGCAACCTCTTGGGGTGTTTCCACAAGATTAATGGGAGCACTTATCATGACACACTCCGACGACAACGGACTCGTCTTGCCTCCACATCTGGCACCTATACAAGTAGTAATAGTACCTATCTTCAAGAAAGAAGAAGATTTAGCTCAACTCATGACCAAACTGCAACCTCTTGCCGACCACCTCAAAGCAAAAGGGATAAGAGTAAAAGTAGATACCTCAGACAAACAAACTCCGGGATTCAAATTTGCAGACTACGAACTCAAAGGCGTTCCTGTACGCTTGGCTATGGGAGGCAGAGACTTAGAAAACAATACTATAGAAATTGCGCGCAGAGACACTATGACCAAAGAGACGCTTTCTCTTGATGGTATCGAGGAACATATCATCAACCTGCTTGAACAGATTCAGCAAAACATGTACAAAAAAGCACTCGATTTCCGTCTCGCCAACACACGAGAAGTAAATTCGTATGACGAGTTCAAAGAAGAGATCAAGAAAGGCGGATTCTTACTATGCCATTGGGACGGAACACCTCAGACCGAAGAGAAAATCAAAAACGACACTAAAGCAACCATCCGCTGCATACCATCTAAAGAGAATATACTCTTCAACGGCAATAATACTATCTTCCAAGAAGGCAAATGTATGGTTACAGGTAAACCCTCAAAACAAAGAGTTGTATTTGCCATTGCATACTAAACACACTTTATAAATATAAAAGCAGCACTGACAATCTACATATCAGTGCTGCTTTTATATCCTTTAGAGTACTTCTAAGAATTGATTTATATTGTTTTCGAGGTTTTTCTTAGGTAGATTGCCGGCTTGAACGAGGGAGCAATGCGGGCATTGTGACCAAGTGAAAGTCAGTAAGATACAAGAAAAAAACCGAAAACAAGTAAAAGTTTACATCTATTCTTTTTTAGAGAACAAACTAATAACGATGAATTTTTAGAAGTGCCCTTTATTTATTCACTTCTGGATAGGCTATTCGGTGATGATTTATCGACACTATCCTTGCCACAAACACTTTTTTTATTTCCTCCACATCGGCAAAACTAAGCGGCGTCAAACTAAATTGTCCGTCGGCTATCTGTGCCCCCACCATCTGCTCTACCATCTGCTCTATCGACTCCTCTGTATATTCCGCCAAACTTCTTGAACGCGCCTCCACAGCATCTGCCATCATAAGAATAGCCGTTTCCTTCGAATTAGGCATAGGACCGGGGTAGGTAAACAAACTTGCATCTATCTCCTCACCAGGATGCTCATTCAAATATGTGTTGTAAAAATACTTCACTTTACTCGTTCCATGATGAGTGGCTATGAAATTTTGTATAATCGCAGGCAACTTCTGTTTCTTGGCGATAGTCAAACCATCTGATACATGAGCGATTATTTTCTGTGCAGCCTCCTGCGGCGTCAGTTGATTGAGCGGATTCACATTATCAGTCTGATTTTCAGTAAACAAATGAGGATTATTCATCTTACCTATATCATGATACAAAGCCCCCGCCCTTACCAACAAAGCATTAGCACCTATATGCTTAGCGGCTTCAAAAGCCAATGTGCTCACCTGCATACTATGCTGAAACGACCCAGGAGCACGCTCCGCAAACTCACGCAACAAATCATTGTTAACATTCGTCAACTCAACAAGCGTTATTGAACTCACTAACCTGAATACACGCTCTAATATATATATCAGACCATAAGAACATATCAGCAACAATGCATTCACAGCAATACATACATATACAGGTATTTGCAATAATTTATAATCACCTGCCGAAAATAAAGTGAATATTGTATATGACAATATATACGCAAGCAACACATACGCCACTGTACTTGCCAACTGCGAGCGCTCGGTTATATCTCGCAAACTACTTACCGCTACCAAACCTACCGTAGTCTGCACTATTATGAATTCTAATGGTGAATTTACATACAAGGCAAGTATGAGCGTTGTTATCAGATGAGCAAAAAAGGCTGTGCGAGAATCCAAAAACAACCTGATCAATATTGTTGTCCAAACTATTGGCACTATATATATGCTCAGACGAGTGTAGCGAAGCGTCAAACTTGCTATAATTATTGTTAGAAGCATAGTTGATGCAATAAGCCACAAACTCTTGTTATCACTGATAATATGTCGCCTAAAGATAGCAAGATACAATATCAACATACCTACCAACATACAAAGCAGCAATACATTAGCAGCCAATGACACCATCTCGCTCCTACGATCTTTCTCTTTCTCGTCCATCGTTCGCTGAATAGATGTCAGTATCTGATATGTTCGGTCATCAACTATCTCCCCTTTATCTATTATCTTCTCACCCTTCTGAATAACACCTTGAGTTAACGAAATATCCGCAATCAAACTCTCCTTTACTATCTCAGTGGTTGTACTATCGTATGCTAAATTAGGCACGATATATGTCTCCAACTGCAATCTCTTAAGTTGATTCTGCTGCGAACGAGTAGCGTTGTTCATTATCATTGTATAAGCACTACGAGGCGTATAAAGCACATTCACCCTCGCAGTCTTGGACACATGTTTGTCGCTTATCAAAGTGATTTTCTTTATCTTATCATTATTCAAATTCTCTTGCTCTTGAGGATCTATTATTCCTAATTGATATGCACGCTTAACCTGACGCAAAAGAAAATCTGATGTTCGGTTGTTTAATTTCTTCACACCATCCGACTGCATTAGCAAATCCACTTGCTGACGAGCAATCTCATTGTTTATATTGTAGTACGGTGCAAAATCACGAAGCACCTGCTCTTGTTCCAAAAGCAACTGATCATCAGTTTTATATATCGGATAGTCTTGCTCGGCTGTCAGAAGACTATACCCCCAAGGCTTACCTATCTCAAAATAATACTTGAAATTACTCGTATGACGAGGAAACAACAACAAACTCACCACCACTATTGATAGTGCAGCCGATATCTTTACTATATAATCTAATACTCTATTCATAAGCCTACTTACTTTATTTATAAGTCTTTCAAACTATTATTCTAAAGGCAAATTAGCCATTTACTCCGCCCTTTTCCTTTTCCTCTCAAAAAAACTCTTTATCAATTCTTTACACTCATTTTCAAGTATTCCTTTTTCCACTTGACATTTCGGATGCAACGCTCCGCTTGACAATATCGAATAGCCTTTTTTCTCATCTGAGGCCCCATAAACCAACCTACTTACCTGCGCCCAACCTATTGCCCCAGCACACATAACACAAGGCTCCATAGTAACATACATAGTACACCCCTGCAAGTACTTACCACCTAAAGTCTGTGCAGCAGCAGTTATCGCCTGAATCTCAGCATGAGCAGTAACATCCGACAATGTCTCTGTCAAATTATACCCTCTGCCCACCACTCTGTTTTCACACACTATCACACAGCCAACAGGGACCTCGTCGCTTTCAAAAGCCTTCCGAGCCTCTCCTATTGCCATTGCCATATAACGCTCATCGTCAGTCATTACATACTAAGGCTTTTCAACGCCGCAAATTTACACACAATTTTCCATTCCACAAAGTTGTTGGTAGATATTAAATTTATTTGTACCTTTGCAGCGCACTTGAGGCACTAATGGAGTTAATCATAATATAACATATAGTTCATAGGATGCAAGATAATAAATACATTATTGAAGTCAACAATGTCTCAAAGCAATTCGAAGACGGAAAGTATGCTTTGAAAGATGTCAGTTTGCAAGTAGAAAAAGGCGAGTTCGTAACGATTCTCGGTCCTTCGGGATGCGGTAAAACCACTTTGCTGCGCTGCATCGCAGGCTTTCAAGTAGCATCATCAGGCGATATCTTGCTCAAAGGAGAAGACATCACCCAAACTCCGCCACACAAACGACCGGTTAATACTGTATTCCAAAAATATGCACTTTTCCCGCATCTTAATGTATTCGACAATGTAGCCTTCGGGCTTAAACTCAAGAAACTCAACAAAGGAGTTATCATCACCAAGGTCAAACAAGCCCTTAAAACCGTTGGCATGACCGACTATGAATATCGTGATGTTGATTCTCTGTCCGGCGGACAGCAGCAGCGCGTGGCAATTGCAAGAGCAATAGTCAATCAACCTGAAGTATTGCTCCTTGACGAACCTCTGGCTGCACTCGACCTTAAGATGCGAAAAGATATGCAACTCGAACTCAAAGAGATGCACAAAAAACTTGGCATCACCTTTATTTATGTAACACACGACCAAGAAGAAGCCCTTACACTATCCGACCGAGTGGTAGTAATGAACGAAGGACGCATTCAACAAATAGGTACTCCTACTGACATATACAACGAGCCGCAAAACTGCTTCGTGGCTGACTTTATAGGAGAAAGCAATATCCTGAGCGCCACTATGATACGCGACCGCAAAGTCAAATTCTGCGATAAAGAATTTGATTGTATCGACGAAGGATTCGGAGAAAATACCCCCGTAGATGTTGTCATCCGACCGGAAGATATATATATATGGGAATCTAAATCCAAACGCGACTCACAGGCTACCATTGAGGCACAACAAGAAGATTACGACCCCGACGACCGGATTCCTAAAGGGAAATTCACTAAGTGGTACGGACAAGTTCAAAGTAGCATATTCAAAGGTGTACACTACGAAATGACTGTTCTTACCGACGACGGATACGAATTTATGGTACAAGACTATCACGAGTTCAAACCAGGCACCACGGTGGGTATGCTCGTTAAGCCGGAGGACATTCAAGTAATGCGTAAAGAAAGATACCAATTCAACTATTTTGATGGAGAAGTACTCAAAAATGGTAAAGTACATTTTCTCGGTGCTGAATGGGAAGTTAGTCAAGAACAAATAGCCGAATTTGCCCCGGGAGAACAAGTACAAGTACGAGTACCATTCAAAGAAATCGACCTTCATGACCACGAAGACGAAGGAACACTCTCAGGCGAAGTACACTTCATACTCTTCAAAGGCAACCACTATAACCTAACCATTAGAACCGACGACGGAGACGACTTGTTTGTCTATACAAAAGATGTATGGGATGATGGAGACAGAGTTGGAATATACATTCAACCTAATTCAATATACTTATCAAAAAAAGAATAAACTTCTAAACCACCTAACATAGTTTTTTTATAAACAACTATAAAACAGCAATAACAACCACACTTGTCAGAGACCGGAAAACTCAACAAACATTTTTTTCAGAGATAAATACTTGTTCAATGGCGTGCTGCTATCCTTTAGGATTGGGCAGATTACAGAAAGCAAGCAAATCTCAAATCCTATTCATTAGGAGTTTTCTCGCGCAAGAACAAGTGTGGTTTTTTTATACACTACTAATATTTTGACATATATAACCAATAATCTATAATGTTCAGTAAAAACAATAAACAGCAGATATCTAATTAGTGAACTAAACTATTCTTATCGCCTTTTGCCCAATTAAAATAATTGTTGTACTTTTGCATTATATTCAAAACTATTCATACTATGAAAGGAATTATTCTTGCTGGTGGTAGTGCAACCCGCCTCTATCCGCTTTCTAAAGCCATATCTAAGCAAATCATGCCTGTATATGACAAGCCTATGATTTACTATCCGCTTTCCACTCTTATGCTTGCAGGCATTCGCCAAGTACTTATCATATCTACCCCACGCGACTTACCTATGTTCAAAGAACTGCTCTCAGACGGCAAGAGAATAGGCATGTCTATAGAATACAAAGTGCAGGAAGTTCCTAATGGTCTTGCACAAGCCTTTGTATTGGGAAAAGAATTTCTCAACGGCGAACCCGGATGCCTTATCTTAGGTGATAATCTCTTCTACGGTAGGAGTTTCAGCGCTATGCTTCGCCGCGCCGCATCAATTAACAAAGGTGCTTGCATATTTGGCTATTATGTCAAGGACCCACGAGCATACGGAGTGGTAGAATTTGATAATAATGGCAAAGTACTCTCTCTTGAAGAGAAGCCAAGCACTCCAAAAAGCAACTACGCCGTCCCGGGACTCTATTTCTACGACTCCTCTGTCTGCCAAAAAGCAGCATCTCTACAACCATCAGCAAGAGGTGAATACGAAATCACAGACCTCAATAAACTCTATTTAGAAGAAGGCTCTCTGCAAGTAGAACTCTTCGGAAGAGGCTTTGCATGGCTCGATACAGGCAATCCAGATAGCCTACTCGATGCATCTAATTTCATAGCAACCATCCAAAAAAGACAAGGATTTTATGTCAGTTGCATAGAAGAAATAGCATGGCGAAACGGCTGGATAACCACCGAGCAACTATACGCACTCGGCAAAGAACTCGAAAAAACCGAATACGGAAAATACCTAATGGAACTAAACAACTAAACTTTCCTCGCCCCAAAAAGTATATAAACAACTTATTAAACAACAACTATATGAACGATTTTCTGAAATTTGCAAAAAGCAAAGGTCTTAATACTATGCATGTAGAAAAAACCATGCAAGTCAGCGACAATTATATCTCTCCGTCTATCTTGGAAGAAAGACAACTTAATGTAACTCAGATGGATGTCTTCTCACGCCTTATGATGGACCGTATTATTTTTCTCGGTACAGAAGTAAACGACTATACCGCCAATGTCATTCAGGCACAATTACTATATTTAGACTCCGTGGATTCCGACAGAGACATATCTCTCTATCTCAACACCCCCGGAGGCAGTGTATATGCAGGTTTAGGTATTTACGATACCATGCAGTTTATTACTGCCAAAGTCGGCACTATATGCACCGGTATGGCTGCCTCAATGGGCGCTGTACTTTTAGTTGCAGGAGAAAAAGGCATGAGAGCCGCACTGCCTCATTCAAGAGTAATGATTCACCAACCTATGGGAGGCATTCAAGGACAAGCAAGCGATATTGAAATCACTGCACGAGAAATTCTTAAACTCAAAACAGAACTATACCAAATCATATCTGACCACTCCGGACAATCAATGGAAAAAATAATTGCAGACGCCGACCGCGACTATTGGATGACAGCAGAAGAAGCACTCAAATATGGTATGATTGATAATGTATTTAGAAAAAAATAATGGCAAAAAAAGATAATAACACACCACATTGTTCTTTTTGCGGACAAGCAAAAGAAGGGCTACTCTCAGGAATTGATGGGTATATCTGCCCCGATTGCGTTGCACAAGCAATGACTATATACAAAAGTATGGGCATTCCGCTCAACAACAACAAAACACATTCCAACAAAAACGACATCAACTCTCTCTCCTTGAGCCAACTGCCCAAACCCGCACAAATCAAACAATATCTCGACCAATATGTAATCGGACAAGACGAGGCTAAAAAATACCTCTCTGTGGCTGTATATAACCACTACAAGCGAATACTGCAACCCAAGACCGACGATGATGTAGAAATCGAGAAGTCTAACATCATTTTAGTAGGCTCTACAGGAACAGGCAAAACCTTACTTGCCAAAACTATCGCCAAATTACTCAAAGTCCCCTTTGCCATTGTCGATGCCACCGTTCTTACAGAAGCAGGTTATGTAGGAGAAGATGTTGAATCATTGCTTGCCAGACTGCTGCAGGAATGTAACGGAGATATAGAAAAAGCACAGAAAGGTATCGTCTTTATTGACGAAATCGACAAAATAGCACGCAAACAAGACAACCCGTCCATAACTCGCGATGTCAGCGGCGAAGGAGTACAGCAAGGCCTGCTAAAACTATTAGAAGGCTCCATCGTCAATGTACCACCACTCGGCGGCAGGAAACACCCCGAACAAGAGTTTGCACATGTGGACACACACAATATCCTATTCATCTGTGGCGGAGCATTCGACGGCATTGAACGCAAAATAGCACAACGGCTCAACACTCAAGTAGTAGGCTTCGACAGCGTGGGCAAACGCAAACAAATCGACAAAAACAACCTCTTGCAGTACATCGCACCGCAAGACCTCAAAGCATTCGGACTAATACCTGAGATAGTCGGACGATTACCTATTCTCACCTATCTTGAGCCACTCTCACGCGAGGCACTTAGAAGTATTCTTACTGAACCAAAAAACGCTATTATCAAACAATACATCAAACTACTTGAAATGGACAATGTAAAACTCCAATTCGAGCCTCAAGTACTTGATTATATTGTGGACAAAGCAGTGGAATATAAACTCGGAGCACGCGGACTTCGATCTCTAACTGAAACCATCATGATGCCTATTATGTATTCTTTGCCCGACCAACATAAAGACGAATACATAGTCACTCTCGATTTCGCTAAACAAAAAATCGAAGCCGCAGACATGGCACGAATGCAAAACTCGCTATAAATACCGATATATATAAGAAAAAGCGTGAGAGCATTGCCCTCACGCTTTCTTGTTAAACCTTTTATATCAATAGAAATTTGCTCTATTGTCTTCTATCTCAGCCTTTTCCTCAATCAAGTTGATTGCTTGATATGGCAAACTGTACTGATAACGCATGCCTAATTGCTGGATTTGCTGTTTGATAGCATCTTCTGCAGGCTCTGCATCATTGGCTGTCTTTGCTTTACAAAGCACTACATATACTCCGTTATTACCCTCTATAGGAGCCGATAATGCACCTTGCTCAAGAGCAACTGAAGCACCAACAACTGCCGGTTCTTGACCTGCATTGCCAAAACGATAACTATTCAGTGTGATGCCTTCGGCTGACTGAACACCTACACTGAGTTTCTGAGCGGCCTCATCCAAAGTGCTTATTCCTTTAAAGTCATTTATTATCAATGCAGCCTTCTTTTCTTGCATTATCTCTCTACGCAACTCAGCCGATGCATCCGACAAAGAACGATATTTTCCATCTTTTACATCAGTCAAAGTGGCTACAATAAACTGCTCTCCACACTCAAACACATCACTCACATCACCTTCCTTTGCTCCAAATGCCCAACGAACAATTGCACGACTTTGCTTCAACTCACCTACCTTATTTGCATTTTCCTGCAAATTAAATGCAGGTTGCACTGTCAGATTTTGCTCTGCTGCAGCATCGTTGAATTTGGTTTCTGTGTTATTGCTTACTGCAAATTGCTTTGCTTGATTATAGATATTGGCGTATGTCTTGCTCGAAGGAATAACAGTGCGTGCCAATATAGCCACCTTTACCTTTGGAGTAGCAACCGACTTATCAACCACTTGTATTGCCTGCAAAGCAGAACCATACTCCACTGTTACCCACTCATTCTTCTTTGCCGAGAAAGCCTTTTCCGCTATATCTTTGCTTACCTGAGCCTCAGTTACCCACATGGCCTCTACTTCGCCATAATTACCCTTTGCCCATTCTGCTTTCAGAGAATCTAACTCCTTCTCATCAGCAACCACAGCACCACGCAACTCCACTGAGTCCGGCAACTGATAACCTACTTGCATCATGCGAGCCATCTCATAAGTGTCGTTCTCAAAGAGTACCTCTGTAACATCACCTGCTTTCCTACCCTTCTCAAACGCCCAAGCCTTCAATTCGGCAGGAATAGTAGCCTCTGAATAGTTCTGACCATTATAAAGAATATCTGAATTGCCATTAACCACACCTGCTACATCTTCTGTATTGGCAAACTCGTCTTTCAACTTGTTTATCCACTTCTCTACATCCTGATAGTCTTGCTCAGAAGGTACTATATCAAAAGCAACATAACTCAACGAACGATTTGGAGTTTGCTTGAGTTGCTCCTTACGCTTGTTGTAAAGATTCTTTATCTCAGTATTAGTTACATTAACCAACGAATCAGCAACTGAGAAATACGATTTCTGAACATAATCCACATTCACCGATGTCTGTTCTGCCAACAAATTACATTTGGCATCCAAAGCATTCGCACCTACAAGATTCTGCAATAAATCAGTATATTTCTCTTGAATATAGGTCAAACGAACTGCCTTCTCCCAATACATCCAATAGTTACGCCATTGTTTGTACTGCCCATCCTCGTCATCCGAGAAAACTACATTATAGAAATTTTGGAACAACTCAGGACTAAACTGACCATTCTCATCTTGGAAAAGTCTTCTCTGACTGATGAGTTGGTGTACATGCTGACCTTGGCACAAGTCTGACAATTCCTCATTTGTTACAGTCATTCCTATCTTTGCAGCCTGCTTGCCAAGAGTGTGCTGCAAGACATACAACTGCCATACTTGATTGTTGATCTGAGCCTGCATATCCTCATCAAAATCCTGCCTGCCACTCTCAATCTTATAAACATCCGTCAACTGCTCGCGTTGGAGTTCATAATCCTGAATGTGAATATCCTCACCCTCTATCTCACCTACATACTGACGAGAACGGTTGAAGAAAGATGAACCTGAGTTCATAAAATCACCCATAATAAAAGCAAGCATAGCCACACCCACTATTATGAGCAGTAATGCGCCATGGTTGCGAATTCTTTGTAATGAAGCCATTTCTTTATTTTGTTTTAGTTATTTCTTACTACTATAAATAGGCATAACGCCATAAAAGCGTGCAAAATTACTCATTTTTTTCTATACAACAAAATTATTATTTATTTTTCAATTACCTTAACTTAAAATTCACATTAAAAACATCTACTTTTGCTGCTACTATACCCAATTTATCAGTATATATCTTAATTATGGTATGTTTTTTGCAACATATAAGAAAACAAAAGAAAATGTATGTTTAGATTCGCAAACATAGAGTACCTTTGGTTACTCATTTTGATTCCTGTTTTAGTAGTATTATTTATTTTATACGATCGCCACAAACGGCGTCAGTTGGCTCAATTTGGCGATGCCGAGTTAGTAGCATTACTCATGCCTAACGCTTCTCGAACTCGACCAATAGTTAAGTTCTCGCTTCTACTACTTGCCTATACGCTACTCGTTTTTGCCTTAGCAAGACCACAGTATGGCACCAAAGAACAAACCATCAAACGACAAGGCATTGAAGTTATGTTCGCTCTTGACATAAGCAACTCTATGCTTGCCGAAGATGTGGCACCTAATCGACTTGAAAGAGCAAAACAGATGCTGTCCAAACTCATCGACAAAATGCAGGACGACAAAGTAGGGCTTATCGTCTTTGCTGGTCAAGCATTTGTTCAACTCCCCATCACCGCTGACTATGTCTCAGCAAAGATGTTTCTGCAATCCATTTCTCCCGACCTTATCAAAACGCAGGGTACTGCAATAGGCGACGCTATCAACACCTCTGTTAGAGCATTCGGCGACAACCAATCACAAGCAAGTCGAGTAATTATTCTTATAACCGACGGCGAAAATCATGAAGACGATGCAAAAACAGCAGCACAAGAAGCAAAACAAAAAGGTATAGAAGTTATTGTTGTCGGTATAGGCAAACCCAAAGGCAGTCCCATACCTATAGCAGGCACCAACAACTTCATGAAAGACAGAAGCGGAAATGTTGTAGTAAGTAGGTTAAACGAAGAGATGTGTAAAGATATCGCTTCTGCGGCAGGCGGAATCTATGTCCGCTGCGATAATACCAACACAGCCATGAGAGCAGTCCAAAAAGAAGTGGACACACTCGCAAAATCTGACATAGAAGCCAAAGTCTTTACCGATTATAACGAACAATATCAATCGTTTGTACTCTTGGCGTTGCTCGTCTTAATATTCGATTTCTTTATCTTTAGTCGTAAAAATAAGAAACTCTCCCGTATAAACTTATTCGAAAAAGAAACATTATGAAACGCACAATTATAACAGTAGGACTTTTTCTTTGTCTTATGCAACTTCATGCCCAGAAGGAAAGCAGCGATATTAGCAAAGGTAATAAAAACTACAAAAAAGAAAACTATATAGAAGCAGAAGTTGACTATAGGCGTGGAATAGAAAAAAACAACAAATCGTTTGAAGGACACTTCAATCTTGGCGACGCATTGTTTCGCCAAGAGAAATACGATGACGCCATCAGCGAGTTCCGTTTGGCAGAAGGATATACCAACGACGACAAAACCAAACAAGCAGCCATTGACCATAATATAGGCAATGCACAATTCGCTCAACAAAAATACCAAGAAGCCATCGAAAGTTACAAACGGTCACTCAAAAACAACCCCTCCGACGACAATACCCGCTATAATCTTGTCAAAGCCTTGCAAATGCTACAACAGCAACAGCAACAACAAAAACAACAGAAACAAGAACAGCAACAACAAGAACAACAGCAACAAGAACAGCAACAACAAGAGCAACAACAAGAGCAACAACAACAAGAGCAACAACAAATGGACAAAGAGACGGCAGAGCAAATCCTGCAAGCACTTGAACAAGACGAGCAAGAGACACAAGAAAAGGCAAAAATGCAACAAGTCAAAGGGGGCAAACGAGTAGAGAAAAACTGGTAACCCACCTACTCTCAAAATTTTCTAAGATATCTAAAGCCTCTAAGACCTCTAATATATCTAAAAAACATCGGACAACTTCTCGTTGCCCGATGTTTTTTATTTAAGGAATACATTAGAAGTCCAAATCCAGTGGAGCAAATAAGCGTCCCTTACTTAGTTTCTGATATTTACCATGGTTGGCCTTAATCTGCTTTAGATTAATCAACTTCGGATCACCCATCACAACTATCGTTATAGGCTTACCCTTGATATGAGCATTGTAGAAGTCAACTATCTGCTCAAACTTCAAGTTATTAATATCAGCCATGTGAACCTTTGCTGGATCCTCTTTATAACCCAATCGTTGCCAACTTTCATAAACCATACTCTTACTACGCATCGATGGTTTGGCAGTTAGCGAAGTCTGACGAAGATAAGTCTTTATATTATCTATACGATCAGGATATAATGGCATATTCTTCAACAAATCCATATATACATCTATCGCATCAGCCACCTTGTCATTCTGAGCACCTACATAACCAATAAAGTATGATTTCTTCTCAGGTACCGGAGGTGTGGACATATATCCATAGGCTGTATATGCCATCGAACGCTTCTCGCGAATCTCATTCATAACAAGACCTGAAAAACCTCCGGAGAAATACTGATCAAAAGCCTCATAACCTACATCCTGACTAATATCATAAGGATCACCATCTATATAGAAGTATATACGAGCCTGTTGGATATCACTATTCGGCAAGAAATATATCGTCTGCTTGTCGTATGTCTGACGCTCTCTTACTATCGGCGATTCGCTGGCACGCATACCCTCTTTCAAAGGCAAGTTACCCAACAATGTCGTTTTCACCTCTTCCAATGGTTTGGCACCGCAATAATGTATCTGCAAATCATATTCGGTAGCCGATTGGAACTCAGCAAGCAACTGAGGAATACTCATTTGATATACATCCATAAACGGCACTACATCCAAATAAGGAGATTTCTTTCCGTAAATCACATAAGAAAGTAATGCACTTGCTTGAGCACCATTTTGTCTTGGCAACATCATACGACCTGAGAATTCAGAACCTTTGATATTATCCAACTGCTGCTGATCCAACTTAGGCATAAGCATCTGGCGCTGTACCAACTGACATATACTTGCTAAATTATTCTCATCACCCTCAATACTTGCATAGAAATAACTATCCGACACTGAATATCCACACACACCACCTAATTCTGCCAATTGACGACGGAACTGCTGTGGCTCTGTATTAGGCATCACACCTGCAGTATTCATCAAGTTAACCGCATATTCCAATTTAGGCTTCTTCTCCGTGCCTATACCATAACGCAAAGTCAATGAGAAGATATCATTCTTGTTATTCTCTGTATAATACAACTTGATATGGTCATCCAAAGAAACTATCTTTACATCCTCAAAGTTATTGTATTTCTCTTCTACTTCTCCTACAGGCAATTTCTTGAAATTCTTTGAGTATTCAGTCTCCACACCCTTAGGCGACTCCAATGGCTTAATCTCTGGCTTTGCCAACTTATGCTTCTTAGGATCACCCTCCTCAAAATTGAAAGTAACATGCTCAGCATCAAAATACTTCTTCGCTACACGAGCAATATCTTCCTTAGTAAACGCCATCACTTTCTCTTTTATACTGAACATTTCCTTAGGATCCTTCTGATAAATAAAAGTACTTACCAACATGCTCATTATAGCATCCGAACTCTCAAACGCCATATCCATCGTCATGGAATATTCTTTCTTCAATGCATCCACCATCCAATCCTCTATTTGACCCGTGCGCAATTTGTTAATCTCTTTTTGCACAATCACCTCTGTCGCCTTGTTCGATTCGTATGATTGTTGATTTACATCGAAATATGGCACTGCATATATCTCAATCATACCCATATCACGACGAGAATCCACACCCGCACCTACATAACTTACTACACCATCCATGTTCAACTTGTCAAACAAACCGGTATTCATACTGTTGTTCAAGAGCGAAGTAACAAATTCCAAGGCAAGTGCATCCGGGTGATTTTCAGGAACACCTTTATATGCCCAAATAATTTGAGGATAATAACCACATTTCTTCTCATATTTCGGATTGCCCTCAAACGAAGGTTGAGGCCATACAGTACGCTCCGGCAATGGCTTCCTTTCAAGCCGACCAAAGGTCTTTGCAATCATCGGCTTCGTCTTCTCAGCATCAAAATTACCTACCAAAATCAAAGCCATATTATTTGGCACATACCAAGTGTTGTAAAATTCAATAATCTTACTCAAACGAGGATTCTTCAAATGCTCAGGAGTACCTATCACATCACGAGCATAAGGATGCCCCTGATACAATTTCTCTGACACAAAATTCTGCTGATGAGCCTGCATCTCATCTTGATACATATTATACTCCTCAAACACATTCTCCAATTCCGCTTGAAACGAACGGAAAACAGGGTTGATCAGTCGGTCAGTATATATCGTCAACCACTTCTCCATCTCATATCCGGGAAAAGAATTGTGATAACATGTCATATCATAACTCGTAAACGCATTCAATCCCTCACCACCCATACTCTCTATCAAATTAGAGAAATCATCTGTCAGAGTATATTGAGCAGCCTCCATCGACTTCTCATTTATAAGTTTGGTCAACTCCTGACGACGCTCAGGATCGGTGGAATCAGAAAACTCATCATACAACTTTATGATTTCCTCATACAAAGGCTTTTCCTTCTCCCAATCAAGCGAACCTATTGTCTGAGTTCCCTTGAAAAGCATATGCTCCAAGTAATGAGCCAAACCGGTATACTCCACCGGCTCATCTAATGCACCTGCCCTCACCGCTACATAACCCGTTACATCTGCCTGAGTCTTATCTTCCCACAAATACACAGTCAAACCATTGTCCAATGTGTACATCGTGAAGTTCTTAGGCAATTCAGCAGCTATTATATTCACCACTGACATCAATGCTATAAGCATTACACTCAAAATCTTTTTCATTTCTATAATTTATTTAGTGATTATTCTTCTTTAACCATTCACCATTCATCATTCACCATTCACCATTAACCATTATAACACAATCCCCGTGCCAAAACCTACCACTCAAGCAACACCTTACCACACTGACCACTCACCATCACATCAAAACCCTTCTGAAAATCAGCAAATTTAAATCTATGTGTTATCACAGGCGACAAATCCAAACCACCAAGCAACATCTGCTCCATTTGATACCATGTCTCCCACATTCGCCGACCCGTTATTCCTTTTATAGTAAGAGCATTAAATATCACATCCGACCAATTCACCTGAGTGTTCGAAGGTAATATGCCCAACTGCGCTATATTCCCGCCTTTATACATATACTTCACCATCTCATTGAATGCCTGCGGAGCACCCGACATCTCCAAACCCACATCAAAACCTTTTATTCCTAATTGCTTCATCGCATTCTCTATTGTCTCACCCTCTCGCTCGTTCACAGTTATCGTCGCACCCATCTTCTTTGCTATATCCAATCGCAGTCGATTCAAATCCGTTACCACCACATTTTTAGCACCGGCATAACGGCATATACCCGCCGCCATCGTACCTATCAAACCCGCACCCGTAATCAACACATCCTCACCCAACAAAGGAAAAGCCAATGCCGTATGAGTGGCATTGCCAAACGGGTCCATAATCGCTGCAAAATCATCACTTATCTCAGGCCTGAGTTTCACTATGTTACTCTCAGGTATCGACACATATTCCGCAAAAGCACCATCCTTGCCAAATATACCTACCGACAAAGAATTTTCACACACATGCCCCATCCCTCTTCGGCAATTCCGACAATGACCACATACTATATGGCCCTCTGCCGTCACTCGCTCACCCACTTTTATGCTACGCACACCTGCACCTATCTCCACCACATCACCCACAAATTCATGACCCATAGTATATGGAGGCACACAATGCTGCTCACTCCACTCATCCCATTTATACATGTGCAAATCAGTACCGCATATCGCAGCCTTCCTTACTTTTATCAACACATCATTCACACCTACCTGAGGCAACGGAACTTCTTCCATCCAAATACCAGGTTCCCTATAGCGTTTAACAAGTGCTTTCATATAAATATACAATTATAGCGCGCAAAATTACTGTTTTTTTTGAATATATGAAATACGAAAAAGCAATAACCACATTTCAAAACATATACGCACAAAAAAAAACATTGCTATTTTTCATATATTTGCCCATTCAAAATCTTTGTTGTAACTTTGCAGTCCAATGTGAATTTGAAAAAATAAACATCTAAAGTTTCCCATATAAGAGATAATAAAATTCAATTTTACGGTAATTTTGGATGATTTTTGAAAATTAAAAAAACGATGTTTTTGTTTAATTCGTTTTATTCGTAAACAATCAAAAAAACATAATTTGTTGATTATCTAATTGAAAAACTTTAATAAACATAAAATAACTAAAATTTATCTATCATGAAAAAATTTACTTTACTTGCAGCAACTCTCTTTATGTATGCTGCCATGTTTGCCGCTGAACTGAGCATCGCCGGAGTAGATGTTCCAGAGGCTTACACCACTAAAAGTTTTACTGTTGACAACATCGAGTTTGGTTGCGCTGACATCATGCAAAACCAAAAGAACACTCCTACCGATGCAGCCAAAGCAGATTTTATTCAAATTAAGAAAAACACCGGAGAATTGTATAATAAAACTGCCTTGAACAATATCTCTACTATTGTTGTATCACTCTATCAAGAAGGCTCTTTCCAACTCTTTGCAGGCAATTCTGAGAAACCCGCCGAAGAAATCACTCCCGTTGTTTCTGACGCAGAATACACATTTGACCTTAGCAGCAAAAAGCCCGCTTATTTCTACCTAAAAAACGGAAGTAAAGTCCTTTATGTAGAAAGCATCGAAGTTACTTATGAAGGCGGTGAGGTAACTCCTCCGGATCCCATTTTTGTTGAGGCCCTCGGCTTGGACGATTCACGCGTGGCTGTAGGCAAGACCATCAAACTCCAAGTTAAGTATTTCGATGCTGCCGGCGCTCCAGCCAACGCAGGTATGGATGGCCTGGAATTTGAATGGAGCAGCAGCGACGAAGCCATCGCTACCGTTAAAGACGGAGTGGTTACAGGCGTTAAAGCAGGTCAGGCTACCATCGCTGTCAATGTAAAAAAAGAATCATCTCCTACCCATGTCATCCAAGGTGCTGAATGTACAGTAACCGTTTATGAAAACGAAGGCGGAGAACAACCCGAGCCACAGACCTCAGACTTTGCAAAAGTAGGTACAAGCAACATTCTTCCCGTGGATGGCAACAAAGCCGAGGCATGCAAAGTTAATGACTTCGACGGAGTTAAATGCGGTACCGGCTCCGAAGCAGGTACATGGGAAATAACCGTTCCTGCAGGCACCGAACGACTTCACTTACATGCTGCAGCATGGAAAGATAAAGCATGCAAACTCAGCGTAGAAGGTGGACCGGCCAATCTTACCCTGCAACTTAAAGCAGACGACGGATTCACTCAGAACTCACCATTCACACTCGTCGGAAACATCGAAGACTACTATTTCGTTATCGACCTTACCGCTGCCAAGACTTCACAACTAAAGACAGCAGGCGTCGCTTCTGCTACCAAACTCACTTTCAGCATCGAAGACGCTAATGTAACTAAAAAAGTCACACGCTTCATCGTTTGGGGCGTAAATGCAGAAGGCGAAGGCATCAATCCTGACGACCTCAACAATGGCGGTGACGATGATGGTAACGACGACGGTGATGACGACGGAAACGACGATATGGAAGCCGACTTCTCGTTAGAACCTACCACAAAAGGCAATTTCAACGAGACATACGATTATGCTGACTATACAGACTACACAATCGTAGAAGACCCTGCAGAAGAAACTCCTTATGTTGAACTCTACTTCGAGAACGAAGAAACTGTACTTACTCTCGATTTCATTACCAACAGCATCACCAACGGAACTATCATCCCCGCAGGCACATATCCTATTGACAACTCAGGAAAAGCAAACACATTCACCGCTTCTATAGGTGCAATCGATTTCATGGGCATGGCTTTCCCAACGCCTTGTTACTTCGCTAATAACTTCCAAGGAACCTCTGAGGAAGATATGACATACGACATGTACTTCATCGTTAGCGGTACCGTAAAGGTAGAAGCCGTTGAAGGAGGCGCTAAATACACTATTGACGCAAAATCACACAATGGCTCAACCATCAAAGCCACATATAGCGGCGAAGTGATTGAATATCAAGAAGAAGAGGAAGAAGATGCACTCGAAGAGGTTGTCGTTCCATTAGACAAAACCGCTCCTATGTATAATGTACTCGGCGTACAAGTTGGTCCTAACTACCACGGAGTTGTTATACAAAACGGACATAAATATCTCTTGAAATAATTCTCTAAGAAATATTTAGTTCTATACTAAAACTATTCAGCCGTAGCCCGCCTACGGCTGTTTGTTTTATACTTCTCTAAAGTCTCTAAAGCCTCTAAATAAGCGAAGCGGTCTAAAGTCTCTAAGACCTCTATAGCCTCTCCCCTAATTCTGCTGCAAAACATTTTTCAAGTATCAACAAATAATCATAACTTTGCGCTTGAATATGCGGCATAGTACGCACTCGAACACATAAAATAATTAACCCTAAATACAAATCATTTAAAACTCAACATTATGAAAAAGAATTTCTTCTTAATGGCAATGCTATTGATTGCATCCTTTAGTTTTGCAGCCACTCCAGAAGTCACTTACGACTTCACCAATTCTGAGCAAAATTGGGGTATGAAGGCTGACAAAGAAACACTCACAGAGGCCACCACATATAACGATGGCACTCTCTCATACACCGTAGAAGCAGGGTCATCAATCCGCTTTTTCCACCAAACCAATAACGGCCAAGACTACTACTGCTTTATGGCATACAATGGTGCAGTAATCAATTTCCCCGCTTTTGATTTTAAGGTAGATAAAATTATCATCACCGGCTCCGAAGGCGAGGCTAATGGCTCGCACAAACAATTCTTTGTAGGCGACGAGGCTGCAAGTAATAAAATCACCAAAGGCAAAGGCGAACAAGTGTTTGTAATTGATGAGAAATTCAAAGTGGCAAACACTGCATTCACACTCAAATGCACCAATGGTAATGCACAAATGTCTAAAATTGAAATCTACAAAGTCAATGAAAACGCTCCTAAGGCTCCTACTTTCGATATGGCTGAAGGTGCATACCTCAAAGATATCGATGTTACTATTGCTTCCGCAACCGAAGGCGCCGACATATTCTATACCTTAGACGGCACCGACCCCACCGCTGCTTCAACCAAATACGCAGCACCTGTTAAAATCAATGCAGGCAAAGAAGTTACTATCAAAGCCATCGCTATCAAAGACGGCGAAGAGAGCGATATCGTTTCCGCTACCTACAATGTAGTTATCACCGAAGGCAACGGATCATACGAAAATCCTTTCTCTGCTGCTGATGTATTGGCTCTCAATAACAAACTCGTCATTCCCCAAGACCAAGAAGACAAAGACCAATGGGTTGTTGCCTATATCCTTGGCGGAGCAAAGAAATCAGGCGATAATTATGTCATTGACAACACTGTTGCTTCCGCTATAATTGTTGCTGATGCAAAAGACGAAGAAGATATGACAAAAGTGATTGGTGTTCAACTCGAAGGCAACTCTAAAGCACGCACCGCATTGAATCCTGTTGATAATGCAGACATTGCAGGCACTCAAGTTAAACTCAAGGGCTCTCTTGAAGCCTACAACTCACTACCGGGTCTTAAAGGTGTTGGTGCAGAAAAAGACTACGAAATCCTCACCGAAGAATTCAAACGCCCCGTTTATTATACTCTCACTATCGAGCAACCAGCCGAAGGTGGTACCATCAGTGCCGACAAATCAGGCAAAGTAGCAGCAGGCGCTACCGTAACTCTCAGCGCAACTCCCGCTGACGAATACGGACTCGAGAAATATATCGTCACCAAAGAAGACAAGACAGAAGTTGCCGTTACCGACAATACCTTCCTCATGCCGGAAGCCAATGTAACCGTTACCGCTTCATTCGTTAAGGCTGCTAAACACAAAATCACCATCGCAGCCGTTGAACACGGAAAAGTAGTCGCTACACCCGCCGAAGCAACCAAAGGCACCACCATCGTACTCACCATCACTCCTGACGCTGACTATGTATTAGACGCTGTCAAAGTTGAAGACGCCGACAATAAGGCTATCGAAGTCAAAGACAATAAATTCGCTATGCCGGATGCTGATGTAACCGTTACCGTTACCTTCAAAGCATATTCTTACACCCTCGCTCAGTTTATGGCTGAACAACCATCAGAGCCTAAGAAAATCACCGAAGACCTCACCATCGCATTCAACAGCGGAGACAATAGTTATGCAACCAACGGAACTCTCTTTATCTGCGTTTACGACAAAGGCAGCGCACTCGTTAAGAATGTAAAGAACGGATCCATTCTCAAAGGCATCACAGGTAAATTCGAGAGTTACAACGGCGTGCCCGAAATCATTCCTACTGCCGCTCCTACTGTTGAGGAAGGCAAGGCTGTTGCAGCACAAGAAATCACTGCCGCACCTACCGCAGCCGATGTTTGCAAACTCGTTAGCCTCAAAGAACAACATATCGACAAAGACGCACTCGTATTCGGTTCCGTTAAGGTTTACGACCAATTCAAACTCAACGAGGCAATTGTTGCAGGTACATGGAGTTTCGAAGCAATAGTAAGCATCTATAAAGAAGCCGTTCAACTCCTACCGACAACCGTCCTCGAAGGAACACCCGACAGCGATGCTCTCGACAATGTAGAAATCAGCCTCGATATCAATGCCCCAATGTACAACATCCTTGGACAACCCGTTGACGCTAATTACAAAGGCATCGTTATCCAAAATGGCAAAAAGTTCATGCTCAGATAATCAAAAGCATAAATACAAAAGTATAAATACAAAAATAATAAGGTGGCCGCAAGACCACCTTATTATTTTCTCCACCCTAAGTTCTCTAAACCCTCTAAGATTTCTAAGTCCTCTAAGGTTTCTAAGTTCTCTAAATCCTCTAAAGTCCCTAAATCACCACCCTTATCTTACCCATCACCCAATGCGGCGGCTGCTCCACTCCCCCAATATCTACATACCGCCTATTTGTCATGTTCTTGCACTCAACCGACATCCTTAGCCATTTGTTCTCCCAATACACATAACCATCCAACAAAAAACATGTCTTATAAGGAGTAACCACACCCGCTTTATTAGTATATTCGCCCGCTCTGTCCTCCACCCTCATACACCATGAAGCACCAAAACCCTTATATATCTTATGCTCTATCGTCAACACAGCCTTATGACGCATATAATCCAAAGCATACAACGACAACATCTCACCCGCATCGGCTTTCACATCACAAAACGAATAACTCAAACCTACTCTCTTTATATACTCGTACCCTGCCACACCCGCTTGTATCTCCACACCACCAGCATTCACCCTCGAGTGATTCATCGACTGCCATACCACTACACTCTCGTCCTTTTCCTTTACCCAATCTATTATATCTCTCCCCCAACGATAATAAGCCGACACATCTGCATATAAAAACGGTCGCTTCTCACCGCTCGCAGGCAAATCCCACTTGTATTTACTCGACAACTCCACCTGCCAAGCCTTCTCCGCACGAGTATTTGGGTCCGCCTTCTGAGTCGCTGTAGTATAATATAAATCTGTATATGTAGGCACCCTTATCGCCCTATTCATATTCACATACCACTGCCAATTCCTCAGCGGCTCATAACCTATATTCACACCCATTGACCAATCCCAGCCAAAAGCCGTATTATATATACCACATGCTCCTAACGAAGCCGACAACTTGCGCCAATAAACCCGCTCTTGAGCAAAATAACGCACATTCAACCGGTTATGATCACCCAGCGAAGTTGACCTGATAAGTTCATCCCTCACATCCACTCCAAACAGCGTCTTCGACCACTCATTATGCCAACTTCCTTCAATATGCAATCCCTGAGTATGTGTCCATGTCTTATTCGCTCCCTTATACCAATCAGGTGCCATATCGCCATTCTCATCCTTTCCATCCCTAAAAGTCTCAAACATATCATAATGACCCCTGTAATATATATTTCCACTCACACTCCAACCACTCTTCCAATTATGCTTATAATCGGCCGAAGCAATCAAAGTGCGAGTCCTGTCATACTGATTTGGGAACTTCACTGTATAAAACGAATTGGCACCCGCATCCTTCATCTGCGCACCTACCTGCACACTCAAGCCCCTCCAACCCGTCTGTACATATATATTACTTATCTTATAATCAGTATCAGTCTGATAACCCTCTGACCTGTTATACGATGCCGACATATTTCCCCACCACATTTTCTTACCCACACGCATCGCCAAAACCGGATTCACCAAACCATACTCACCTCCGGCAAGCGAACCAACTATCTTATATCTTCTGTCACCCTCATCCTTCTTCTCACTTTCCAATGCTGACTTGGTTATGATATTCACCGCCCCTGAGAAAGCATCCAACTGATAATTCGTACCCTGCAACAACTCCACACGCTCTATCAACTCCACATCCACAGGTATATCCATCGTGTAATGGTCCGTCTGAGGATCCGTTATATCCACTCCGTTCAAAAGCACCTTCACCTGCCTACCCGTTCCACCACGCATAGTCAAGTCCGCCTGAACTCCACTCGGACCTCGCTCTCGCAAATCCACACCAGGCATGTACCTAAGCAAATCACCCACCGTCCTAACAGGCAATTGCTCAATCTCTGAAGAGGATAAATTACTGACTAATCGGAACCTGTCCGACTCAAACTGCGACATACTTGCTACCACACTCACCTCATCTACAGTGAGCAAATTGGCTATGTCGCTGCCATCTGGTGGAACACCATCGTCCGCCAACACACAGCAGCAGGCTACTAACAACATCGTCAGTGCCACACTCCTGCCCGATTTCAGCAATTCCAAATTGGCTATCAACGCCGACACCCTGCCTATCTGCACCTCTCTGTGCATCGAACAAAATGCAGCATAACCCTTGTTCAGAAACTGCCTGAATCGAATGGCTCTACGCTTAAGAAATTGTTTTAACATATACTAAAGAATCAGCCATATATGGCTGATATATAATCGTCTCAGCCATACATGGCTGAGATATAATACACTGCTCATACAACCCCTTCCTCAACTCAAATCATACCCATAATGCTTCAACCTGCCAGACTTCTGACGCCAATCTGCATCCACCTTCACAAACAACTGCAAGAATATCTGCTTCTGAAAAAACAACTCCAACTCTCTCCTCGCTTCCATACCTACCTTCTTCAACGCACTTCCCCTATGACCTATTATTATACCTTTCTGACTCTCACGCTCCACATATACCACCGCACTTATCCTTATCAACCGATCATCCTCCTTAAACTGCTCCACCTCTACCTCCACCGAATAAGGTATCTCCTTGTCATAATTCAATAATATCTTCTCCCTGATTATCTCATTTACAAAAAACTTCTCAGGCTTGTCAGTCAACTGATCCTTGTCAAAATATGGCGGGCACTCAGGCAACAACTCCTTTATACGCGCAAATAAAACATCCACACCAAAACGCTCAGTGGCTGATATCGGATATATCTCCGCTGCTGGCAACTCCTTATGCCAATACTCCACCAAATGCTCCAAGGTCTCCTGAGTACTCAAATCTATCTTGTTTATCACTAACAACACCTTCACACTCAAACTCCTCACCTTATCCACAAAATCCTTGTTCTTCTCCGGATTATCCTGTATATCTGTCACATACAACAACACATCCGCATCCACCAATGCCGAACGAGAAAACTCCAACATCTGCTCCTGCAACTTATAATTCGGCTTCAACACACCCGGAGTATCTGAATAAACTATCTGAAAATCATCTCCATTCACTATACCCATTATCCTATGACGAGTAGTCTGAGCCTTACTCGTTATTATACTTATACGCTCACCTACCAAACAATTCATCAAAGTCGATTTACCTACATTCGGATTACCTACTATATTTACAAAACCACTCTTATGCATATTTTTTTGTTCTTTATTCTTTCAGCGTGCAAAATTACAAAAATTTTCCGTACCTTTGCCGAAAATTTATCGATATGAAAAAATTATACATTTTTGCCCTTCTTCTGCTCGCCCTCATACCAGCCAAAGCAGAAGTCCTCTTAGTCGAAGACTTCGACTACCCTATCAGCGAACTGCTTACTAACCACGATTGGTTCACACAATGGGGAGCAGCCTCACAAATCATGACCACCGCCTCGCTCGGTATGGAAGGCTACGCAGGCTGCGGCATTGGCTCTGCAGCACTACTCGACCAAAAAACAACACAACCACTACACCGCGCACTAACAAAAGAAATCACATCCGGAGATGTCTATGTTAGTTTCCTTCTACAACCCAAATGGGCCGAAAACAACGCTTACTTCCTCGCACTCAGAGACAAAATCACCGACAACTACACCTTCAACATGAACGGAAGAGTATATATCGACGAATACGGCAAAGTAGGACTCTCCTTCGGCAAAGGAAAAGAGAGTTGCAAACAATATCCCACACCACTCAAAGAAGACAAAATATACCTCATCGTCCTCAAATACCATATAGAGCCCGGCAACAACAACGATCAAGCATATCTCTATATCCTCAACCAATTTACAGCCAACGAACCCCCACAACCATCTATCGGACCCCTTTCCAATAGCGCACAACCCGACATCTTCCCCGCCTCCGTACAACTACACTGCGACCACGGCATAAGCCCCTGGATCACTATCGATGCCATCAGAGTCGCTACTACATGGCAAGAAGCAGTACAACCAGGCACATGCCCACAAGACACTTACCTCAACCCGGACAACGACTGGGACACAACTACCAACCTCAACACCACACTAACACATACACACAAAGCCCGTAAAACATTCGAAAACGGAAACCTCTATATCATACATAATAACCAAAAATACACCATCTTAGGTACAAAACTATGATTGAACTGCTTAAATATACCATCCCCGCACTCGTTGTGCTCCTCACTGCTTGGATCGTACTCAACAAACTGCTCAAAGAAGAACGAGCAAGACGAGAATACGAACTGCGACGAAAAGACCGCGAAATAACCAACCCCATACGACTCCGCGGATACGAACGACTCGCACTCATGCTCGAGAGAATCGAACCTGAACACCTGCTCACTAATGTCGATTTCTCCAACATGACCTTGCAAGACTTACAAAGATACCTGCTACAAACCATTCGACTCGAAACCGACCATAACCTCTCACAACAAATATATGTCAGCCAACAAACATGGCAACTCATCATACTCGCAAGAGACGAAATGGCTAACTTCATCAACTCTATCGCACTACAAATGCCTAAAAACTCCACTACACTACAATTCGCACAAACTCTCATCACTGCATACAACCAAAACGGAGAAACACCTACACAAAAAGCCAAACTACAACTCCGACAAGAAGCCGCACAACTATTATAAATTAGCACTCTAAATCACACCACTAATTATGTCACAAGCAATACTCATCGGACTTATCACACCATCTCAACCCGAAGAAAAAACCAACGAATACCTCGACGAACTCGCCTTCCTCGCCGAAACTAACGACATAACACCTACCAAACGATTCATACAACGAATCAACCAACCTGATACCAATACCTATGTAGGAAGCGGAAAAATTCAAGAAATAAAACAATTTATCGAACTCAATAAAGACACCGATAAACATATCGACCTCGTCATCTTCGACGACGAACTCTCACCAAGACAACTCCGAAATATCGAAAAGGAACTCCAAATCCAAATCATGGACCGAACAATCCTTATCCTTGAGATATTCCTCAAAAGAGCACAAACAAGTTATGCCAAAACACAAGTCGAAGTGGCACACCTACAATATATGCTCCCACGACTCACCCGCATGTGGACCCACTTAGACCGACAACGAGGAGGCGGAAATACATCCAGAGGTATGGGAGAAACACAAATCGAAGCCGACAAACGAATCATCAACTCAAGAATCGCACTTCTCAAAGAAGAACTCAAAAAAATCGACCGACAAATGGCTACTCAACGACAAAACAGAGGCAAACTGGTCAGAGTAGCACTCGTCGGATATACCAATGTGGGCAAATCCACACTCATGAACCTCATCTCCAAATCTGATGTATTCGCCGAAAACAAACTCTTCGCTACTCTCGACACCACCGTTCGTAAAGTAACTATCGACAACCTTCCATTCCTGCTCTCCGACACCGTCGGATTCATACGAAAACTACCACATAACCTCATCGAATCCTTCAAATCTACATTAGACGAAGTACGAGAAGCAGACCTACTCATTCATGTAGTCGATATATCACACCCTAACTTCGAAGAACAATTCCAAGTAGTCGAAAAAACTATAGCACAAATATGCTCTCAAAACACTATACCACAAATCGTTGTATTCAACAAAATCGATGCCTTCACCTACACACCTAAAGAACAAGACGACCTCACACCTCTCACCAAACAAAACCTCTCACTCCAAGACCTGCAAAAAACATGGATGGCAAGACTCAACGACAACTGCATCTTTATCTCCGCTAAATCTAAAATCGGAATCGAACAACTCAAACAAGTCATGTACGATAAAATCAAAGAAATACACATTCAACGATACCCATACAACGACTTCTTATTCCAAAAATACGAATAATCTCTATACACACATTTGTCACTTTCATTTTTTTTGAATACCTTTGCCCCTCATTTCAAAATATCTAAATCATCTAAGACATCTAAATCATCTAAAATATCTAAAAAAACTATGATATACAAAATTACTTTCCTCTCCGACGAATCCGACGGATTCAAAAGAGTATTCGAGGCCGACAGCGACGCCACCTTCCTGCAGTTACATCAAGCACTGCTCAAATCAGTCAACTTCCCCGACGACCAAATGACTTCTTTCTTCCTCTGCAACGAACGATGGGAAAAAGAACAAGAAATCACTCTCGTCGAAATGGAATCTACCTACGAATACGATAATATGGTCATGGCCGACACACACCTCAGCGACCTCCTTACCGACGAACACCAAAGACTACTCTATGTCTTCGACCCTATGTTCGAACGCAGTTTCTTCGGAGAACTCTCACAAATCATACCCGGCAAACACATGCAAGGAGTCAACTGCACCGAATCTAAAGGCAAAGCACCTAAACAACTCGAAACCGAAGACATACTCAATGTCAAACAAAACGACCTCGACCTCGACAACGACTTCTACGGCTCCGACGAATACGACCAAGAAGAACTCGACCCGGAAGGATTCGGAGATATGAACTTCGACGACAGCAGCCTCTTCTGACAATGAAAACACTGCTCGTTCTAACCGGACCTACTGCCGTAGGAAAAACCGACCTCGCACTATCTCTCGCTAAGGCTATCAACTCTCCTATCATCAATGCCGACTCCAGACAGATATTCCGAGAAATTCCTATCGGAACCGCAGCACCCACACCCGAGCAACTACAACTCGTCAAACACTACTTCGTCGCTACCAAATCCATAACCGAAAACTACAACGCAGGACAATATGAAAACGATTGCCTACTACTCCTACAACAACTCTTCCAAACACACAACACCCTTCTCCTCACAGGCGGAGCCATGATGTATATCCATGCCCTCTGCCACGGACTCGACTATATGCCTCAAACCAACACACAACTAAGAACACAACTCAATAACCTCAACATCACACAACTACAACAAAAACTACTCCAATTAGACCCCACCTACTACCAACAAGTTGACCTGCAAAACACACAACGACTCATACACGCTCTCGAAGTATCTATCACCGCAGGAGTACCTTACTCCACTCTACGAACCAACCAACCAAAACAAAGAGACTTCAAAATCATACAAATCGTACTCAACCGACCAAGAACAATACTCTACCAACGAATCAACAACCGAGTAGAACAAATGTTTACCGACGGACTCGAACAAGAAGCACACAACCTCTACCACCTTCGTTCACTCAACCCTCTTAACACCGTCGGATACAAAGAACTCTTCTGCTACTTCGACGGACAAATCAACAAACAAGAAGCCATCAACCTCATCAAACAAAATACACGACACTACGCCAAAAGACAACTCACATGGTTCAGAAACCATTCTAACCAACAACCAACATATTGGCTCAATGCCGAACAAACTACTACTCAAGATATTCTAAATCTCTTACAATGAAACAACTACACCTCATCTCTATCATCCTGCTCACAACCCTTCTTATCGCTTGCAATAAAGAAGATGTTGACTTCACATATTCACCCGCCGCACCCAAAGCAGGCGACACCATCTCTTTCACACCCTACGGCACTTCGGCCGAAGAATGGGAATGGGACTTCGGAGACGGAACAAGCGCCAACATCGCTAACTATAAAAAAATATACAAAAAAGCAGGAACATACACAGTAACACTCACCGCCGACAACAAAAAATCACGCTCCGTCGCCAAACAAATCACCGTCCTCGACACCATCCCTTCTTTTACTCTTCTCTCCGACTCCGTACTACACTACATGCAAAGCGCTACATTCAAAGCACTTATCTATAACCCATACAACACACCCATCTCCTATCAATGGCAAATACCCGATAAAGCCATCGCTACAACCAACCTCGACCAAAACACAATCTCTATCTACCCCACCGCTCACGACACTACATTCACCATCTCCCTTACCTTCACTCTCGGCTCACAAACTAATACCATCCAAAAAACCTTCACCGTCAACGACACACCCGCTCCCGCACTACTCGCCATCAACAACAACGGACAACTCCTCCGACAACGACTCTATAACATACCACAACTCTCTAACGGCAACTATATCCAAGAAACACCACAAGACATCACACCACTAAACACACTCTTCACACAAACATCAGCCATGCTCACACAAGACGATATATGCTATATCGCCACACTCAACAACACCATCTATGCTTACAACATACAAAACAACACCTTAGAAACAATCATCAAAAAATCACCCTCACTCAACAACACACTGCCTCTCTTTACCGACATCACTATACAAAACCAATTCCTCTACTTCACAGGACCCAAAGGCATACACCGTATCGACAAAACACTACGCTCACAAACACTTGACTCCGAAGACCAACTCATCTTCGCCGACAACAAATCTCTACCCTCTCTCGATATCTCACAAGGACTACTCGGCATCGACTTCTGCAACAACATCTTCTTCGCCGCATGCCAAAACAAAATCATTCGATTCACACCCTCAGATATCAACTCAGGCTCCACACCCAACACCACACCACTCTTCCAAGACCTCAACCAACCACTCATAACCAACATCCAAATCGATAAAATCCAAGGACTTATCTATTTCTTCGAAAAAACAGCATCACAACTCTATATCTGCCAACTCAACGGATCTAACCTCCAAAAAATCACTAACACATCACACCCCGCTTTCACTATCAATAACCAACTCAACCTCCTCTTCTTCTCCTCCGAAAACGGAATCCTGCAAACCACACTACCACACCTACTAACCAACAACCTTCAACTATACACTCAACCAGTCAATTCTCTTAATAACATCGTGGCTATCGCCATTGACCAAATCAAACGATAAAACAATGCAACCGGAATTTATTTTTGAAACAAGTTGGGAAGTATGCAATAAAGTAGGCGGCATATACGCAGTTCTCTCCACTAAAGCCGCTACAATGCAAGAAAAACATAAAGACAAAGTATTCTTCTTCGGACCGGACCTCGGAAACATAAGCGACCAATACTTCCATGAACAAAAATCTCTACTCAAAACATGGAAAAACAACGCCGAAAAACTAACAGGACTACAACTGCGAATTGGCAGATGGCTCATTCCGGGACAACCTATCGCCATACTTATCAACTTCTCCTCGCTCTGGCAAAAGAAAAACCAAATATACTCCCAAATATGGCAACAATTCCATGTCTCATCCCTTGAAGCCTACGGCGACTACGACGAATCCTCACTCTTCGGATATGCCGTCGGAATGACCATACAACAACTATACCTACACCTCACAGCCTCATCTCCACTCTTCACACCACCCGCTGTGGCACACTTCAACGAATGGCAAACCGCATTCGGACTCTTCTATATCAAACAAAACCTACCACAAGTCGCCACTCTCTTCACCACACACGCTACAGGCATCGGACGAAGCATCGCTGGAAACCTAAAACCTCTATACGACTATTTCTACCACTACAACGGCGACCAAATGGCACAAGAACTCAATATGGTCAGCAAACACTCTGCCGAAAAACAAGCCGCACACGCCGCTCACTGCTTCACTACCGTCAGCCAAATCACAGCCAAAGAATGTCAACAACTGCTCGACAAATCGGTCGATATCGTCACACCTAACGGATTCGAAAACCAATTCGTACCACAAGACAACGACACCTTCAACAAAAAAAGAACACACGCTAAAAAAATACTCAGAAAAGTCGCAGAAAAAGTCCTCAACTACAACCTTCCACCCGACACCATCTTCTGCTGCACCAGCGGCAGATACGAATTCAAAAACAAAGGCATCGACGCTCTGATACACGCACTCGCCAAAACCAACCAACTCAAACCACAAAAACCTATCGTCTGCTTCATCATGGTGCCTGCATGGCAAAACGGACCACATACTAAATTAGGAGTCGTTGACCATATCACCACACACCAACTCTGCCAACCATACAACGACCCCATACTCAATACCATGCAACAACTCTCACTCTATAACCTACAACAAGACCCCGTCAAAATCATCTTCGTACCATCATACCTCAAAGGCGACGACGGCATCTTCAACCTCAACTACTACGACCTGCTCATCGGTATGGACCTAACTATCTTCCCCTCATACTACGAACCATGGGGATATACACCACTCGAATCAGTCGCCTTCCATATACCTACTATCACTACCAACCTCGCCGGATTCGGACAATGGGCTCAAATTCAAGAACAAAACCTAACTCATAAATCCACTACCGTCATCCAACGAACCGACTCCAACTGGCAACAAATGACAGAGCAAATCGCACACACTATCGCACAATTCACTACTCTCGAAACTAAAGAAATCGAAAAAATAAGAAAAGCAGCCGCTAAACTCGCCGAAAAAGCACTCTGGAAACACTTCTTCCAATTCTACGAAAAAGCCTACACCATCGCCCTCAAAAATCTCTAAAACATCTAAAGCCTCTATAACCTCTAGTACATCTAGTACATCTAGTGCATCTAGTACATCTAGTACATCTAGTGCCTCTAGTGCGTCTAGTACATCTAGTACATCTAGTGCCTCTAGCCCCACATCACTTCTCAAACAGACCTCTCAACCGCTCCGCCTTCTTCAAACCATCCAACGAAAACAATAATATCAACTGCTGCTGATGCTGCAAACCACTCTCCCTTATATAATGCATATTCCACGAAAAATAACAGTTGATAAAACTATTGTTATATAAATATACATATATATCTGTCCTGTTATATAACTTCGCCTGATAAAAAGGATCACCTTGATTCAAATCACAACCAAACAGTCCATACAACGGCATCAGATTATCTCCATAATAAAAAGTATTCTTCGCACCTAACATCTTCCACCTTATCATAAACTCCAACATCAACCCCTGAGGTTGATGTTTTTCATGATGCCTAAACTGCTGCAATCCATATATATAACTCGCCCTCAAACACAAGGTATCCAACGGTATCGCAGGCGCAAAATCTAGACCTATATTCGGCGACACATATATATCATCTGCCACTCCCTCACGAGGCGAAGGAGACTTCTTGTTCGCCTTATGACCCATCTGAGCCACACCACCTATCATATACCTGAACAAACCCGTATACCTGAACTCACCATCCATCGTCAAACGAAACATCTCACGCTGATCCACACGCTGCATACCCCACCAATCACACATAAACTCCACAAAACCCCACTTCGACTCATACTGCATCAACGCACCCTGAATATTCGGATGATAATAAGCAACTGAATCATAACGCATAAAATCAGGCAACTGACGAATAAAATACTTATATGGAACCGCACCCAAATTCATCGTTATACCCTTATAACGCAACTGATAATATGCCGTCGCCGACAACTTCACATCCTTCCAATTACCACCCAACGGCTGCAAATAACTCACACCGGCCATCAACTTATGACTAACACCATTCCTTTCCACTATCCCTAAACCTATCTCTGGCGACAACCTAAAACCAAATATCGTCTGAGGCTCCTGATATACCTTCTTGTACTCCCTATTATCAAAATATGTCAGAAAATCTACATCATACAAAAACTTAGGCTTCACCACCTTCACACTATCCCCAACACCATTACTATCCCCCGCACCATTCCTATCTCCCACACCATAACTACCCCCGGCACCATACATAGCGCCAACCACCAACCAACTCAATATCAATAACCTTACTCTCTTCATCATAACCTATTCTTAAATTTCGACTTAAGTAGCATTTTGCAGGCTAAAAAAAGTTGGTATAGTGTCTAAGTGTCATTTTGCAGGCTGAGATATGGTCTAATCACCGATTATTACTATCTTTATGGCTAATTGAAAAGCAAAAATTAGTCATAATGAACAAGA
>JAFVDX010000046.1 GCA_017478225.1 Paludibacteraceae bacterium
TCTTGTTCATTATGACTAATTTTTGCTTTTCAATTAGCCATAAAGATAGTAATAATCGGTGATTAGACCATATCTCAGCCTGCAAAATGACACTTAGACACTATACCAACTTTTTTTAGCCTGCAAAATGCTACTTAAGTCAAAATAAACACCCTGTGGCTTGAAATACTTGTAGTGCGGGTCTGTCTCTTTCGGGAAGCCGTCCTTCAAGAGGATAATCAGTGGGAAACCGGCTTCACGGAGTGCCTTGCATATTTGTTTCTCGCCCTCGGATATGCCTGCGCTAATAAACACGGTTCCACGCTCCGCATCTTCAAAGCACTGTTCTTTCTTTTGGTCAATCTCTGCTTGCGTCAGCCGGCGAGAGCATTGGATCACACCCTTCATAGGAAAATCAAACAGAAACTGATTGCCGAGTGTGGTACATGCAAAGCCTGCAACCTGCACCTGCCGATGAAGTTGGAAGAGTTGCGGGTTAGCGCGTTTCAAAGCCATACGGCGAGGGTTGTCAAGTACATAGCGGATGGCGTTATCCGTTTGTCCGTCACGAAAGCACACCGTATCGTCGTAGTTGTCATCGAAGAGCGGCTCTGCTCCATGCTCTTTATAAAAAGCCTCCCGCTGCTTGCGCGACATCTTCGCTAACATCGCCTTTGTCTCCACGCTCTCTAATGTATCAGCCATATATGGCTGATATAATCTCCGCCATTCTTTCGTGCAACCCATCTTGAAGCCGCGTATAATCTCACCTATCGATACGTCCATTTCTTTTTCAATCTGTATCACACCATGAAAATGGTCGGGCATAATCTGATGAGCAAGCAAACGGACTTTTCTGTTATGTCTCGCTTGAAGAGTTGGTGTCAATAGCCATTGTTGCTCAACAGCCTTCCCTATATCTGTCAGTTCTATCTTAGGGTTCTGCGGGTCGTTGTTCAACTCGCCCAACACTCGCTTGCGGTGGTGTGTGACAATAGTGATAAGATACACTCCTCGCCGGTGGTAGTTGTTCCACTGTGCGCGAGGGCGATGCGCACTTTCCCGCCTGCCGCCTCTCTCTTTCCAATATTTCGTCCAATCGGTAGCCATTGCTTGTTAGTCTTTAATGTATCAGCCATACATGGCTGATAATTCCGTTTGCTATTAACGCATCAGCCATACATGGCTGATAATTCCGTTTGTTATTGATGTATCAGCCATACATGGCTGATTAAGCACAGGCTAATTAAACAGACTTCCCCAATCCATCCTGAGAGCATTGCCCTCGTGGATATAGGCATTGGTTACTTGTTTTTCGAATGTTATCCACTCGTCGGGGTGCTCAATGCCAAACACTTCGGAGAGAAGCGATAGCCAAAACTCTGACTTTCGCCTTTTTCATATCCTTTGCCTTTCCATTTAGCGGCAAACTCTCGTGCGGCTCTTTGTTGTATCGGGTTCATGTTATTGCTTAGATATTGTTGAACGCCGTATGCGGACAATACGACATCAAACATGCCTCTTGAATATGTAAAAGTATTCAACTCGCAAAAGTACTTAAATTTTATGGCTTAGTGGGTTCCAATATTAGTAATTTGTTCAAGCATATATCCTATTTACTTATAGTTTTATTACCTCTTAAGGTTAAACTTACATAGTAAATAATCATATAGAATACGATAACAAGCATAGGTAAATCGCCAATAGGAGTATTGGCTAAAGGATCAGCAGGTGTAAGTGGATCAGGGTCGTCAATAAAAGGATCAGTCAATGGATCAGCAGGCGTAACGGGGTCGGGGTCGTCTATAAAACCTGATTGCGTTCTTATTTGCCCCAATACAGATTTTTGTGCAGAGAGCGTAAATTCTGATGATAAAGTAGGGGTATATTGACGAGAGAGTGCTGATCTGTCAGCAAATTGCGGTACTTGTGCTCCAAATGATTTTACACCTGACGATACAGGCATAACCAAAGGTTGTCCATAAATATTTACAACAATGAACAACAATACCATAGAGAATATGAGTTGTATTTTTCTCATTTAATTATCTCATTACCCAATACATCATATACACGAGAATTAACCTCTATCTCTATATGCTGATTTACAAGTCGTTTTATGGCTCTTTTGTGCTCTGCCTCAGAATCATATTCTATAGGTTCAGAATCAGTTGTTATCTGTCGAGGTCTAACAAGCCATAAAGCAAATCTTGAAGCAATATCTCCAGCCGGTAGTTGCACATTAAACTGACCATTAATAAGATTGGCTACTACTTGACCATTATCCGTCAGATATATCCCTTCGAAATCACCCACTTTACTAAGGCTGCTTATGGAGAATACATAATTGCCTTCGGAAGCAGTTTTAACAGAAAGCGGTATGTGATATTCTTGCAGAGTGTCACTCAAGGCAAGAGAAGCATACTGACTCTCATTCGTTTCAATCCATATTTTAGGTGCTCGTCCTGCCTCTTTGGGGAGGTCGGCATTCAAATCAGGATTATCAGTAAATGCGTCTGAGAGCAGAAGATAAGTTTGGTCAAAACGCCCTTCACCTGCAAATCGAAGGCGTAAATCAGTAGTAATCGTCCCACTATTTGATGAAGAAGTTATATCAGAATGTCGCGAAGCAAGCAACGAATTCTGATGGCTTCTTGAGAAACTAACTGCAGATGTATTCGACGCCTGAACAAAGAACGGAGACATCGGTTGCAGTGCAGCCTCATCTATAGGCACTTGATAATAATCTTGAAAATCGGCTGTAGGTATGGTGGCATATCTGATTTGGCTACCATCACCTTGCATCATCAAAACACCACTAAATGATGTTTCTTCTGCCGCATTAAACGCTACCATGTATGGATTGGCTATGAAATTCCATCCTACATCATTCCACATACCCGTACCTACTCCGTATGCCGTAAGCAAAATAGAGTTTTTGTTAACTCCACTAACATCATCTGTCTCACCATGATAAAGAGAAGCATCCGGCATATTCATAGGCATACGGATATAACAATGATTAACACTCGCCGGACGGCGTGCAGTAATGGCATATCCGCAAGCAGGAGAGAGCAAAGAAGGAGAAATAGTTTGCCAATTATCTCCCTTAAGACCTGAAGCCCGCTGCTCTCCATTATACTGACGGAAAACCACTCCTTGGGAAACGGCTGCTGAGGGATAATCTCTGTATGTAATACCACTTACTGACACGGGGAATGGCACGGCTATAGGATAGTATTGAGCATAGTCAATTGCAAAATCCAAATAAGCATTGGTCTTATTTATTGCACCTGTACTACTTATTGATAATTTAGGAATATCAAATGAGTTATGCGCTGTGGTCCATCCTGCACGCAAAATAAGGTCAGTCATGCTCAATGTGCCACCACTTATATTTATCTTTGCAGATGGATATATTTCTAAACTATTTATTGTTAAAGCACCGCCAAACGAAACTAAATCTAACGATACATTGGCATTAGGCAATACTACAACATCTGTTTGAGCAGTCCAATCGGCAGGTGTGGAATTTGTGTTGGCAGACAAAAGTGCAGGTATCACCACTTCTGTCTGATTCTGCACTACACCTGCATTTGACCAGCGTAGCATCATTGTATGACCGGCATAAGAAGTTAGGTCTATTTCAGGTAGAGTGATATGCTTAGTATTATTTGCGGTAGTAGTTCCTGTTGCAATATGCGCAGATAAGGACTCAAGTGGAAGTGGAGAAGTAACCAACGAACCTATTTTAACCACTACATCTGTAGCCAAAGGTGCAGTCCTAAAATCAACCGTCATGCCCGATTGTTCCCATTCAGTAACAAGCACATCTATTGTCGGAGGCTCAGAAGGCAATGGAATGGTATAAACACTGCGGGCAGGGGTAGTGAAACTATTGTCTGTTTTTGGTAAGCCTATTACCACAAGCCTCTCTGTGGAGTTGCTCACATAGTATATATTACCGGCTGGGTCAAACGCCACATCGTTAGACGACTCGCCCAAACCGCTAATATCATCTGCCGTTATCTCAAAAGCAGGAGTGATCGAGGTTAAATGACCGGTATTGTCATAGGCAACATCCCATATATTTATCTGACTTTGGCTTGTTGTGGCAATACGACTGCCATCAATATTTACTGCCAAACCACCATTCTTACTATTTTCAAGCAATTGTTCACCACCTGTGTTATAATCAACCGTACCATTGAGCACATGTATAAGTGAAGGTTCTAAGGATGTTTCTGCAAAACGGTGCTGAATAATCCACCACCCACCATGCAAATCGCTAACTACATTAAGCACATTATTGACTAATGGTGAATTGTTTGCACTATTACTAAATTCTATAGCAGATGGAGCCACAGACCAGGATGTTGCCTGCCCGATATCATATCTCAAAAGATTATATGTTTTTCCATTAACCACATAGTCCTCGTCCATTGTGTAGAGTTTTGTGTTTTCTTCAACTCCTTCAACCCAACAACCCGATATAGAACCATGTACGGCGACACTGCTACCATTTGTACATAATCCTGAAGAAGCACGGGTAAGTCCTGCGAAGAGTTGTGTAAAGCCGCCCGTAATTCCTCCTTGCGGGGCTATCCAAATACCTGAGTGACTATCAGACCAATCAGATAGGAATACTCTGCCATCAGGAGCGACAGTAACACGGAATGGGCTATTACCCGATGCATTGGAATTGTTCCAACTAACGCCGCCCGTATAAGCACTTGTATTCAAAGCATTCAGACCGGCATCAAAAGCAAATAAACCATTGGCAGTAGTACGTCCGGAAGAACATGTACCATTTTTAGTGTTAGTTACATAAATACGACCAAAATACTCACTTTCAGGATTATTGTCCACAGCCACACCAAACGGACGATAGAATTGGAACTCAGTTGCATCGTCTGACAATTTAGTAAGCGCATTTATCGGACGAGCAGTGGCTTTTATAGCCCATGTGAGATATTCGTCTGTATTGCGCTCAGGGAATATGATTTCTGATTCGTCAAGTGTTATACTTCTAACACCTTTTTCTTGTGCCCCAAACGATTTTGATTGTATGAGACTTCCTTCATAAAGCAGTTGTAGTGTTATATCAGTGGCGTCTTCATTAAGTCTATATGAAAAGGTATAAACACCATTAGAATAAGCCATAGTAAGTTCAGAAGCATATATATCAGCCCCTTGCATACCGCTCAGTGAAGGCGTTGTGGCATCATTATACAAGGCCGCCTCATGTTCATTTCCATATCGGTCAAGAGCGCATACCGCTATAGTTTTATCACTTAAATTAACCACATCGCTCAAATCAAACGACTTGCTATAAGATATTCCCAACAAATATGCCGATGACTCCAATGCTTGCGATTTGTTTGCTCCTTTAGGGTAGGCATAAACGGAGAATCTAACAGCATTAGGATGTTGCCAAGTAAGCATTTTACCATTAAGACTAATATCATTAGGCGCAGACAAATCAGGAGCAGAATACCATGTCATTGCAGGAGGTAACGCTTGCTCTGTATAAGCAGCAGTCAGTTTACTTACAAACGCATCACTCACCTGCCCCATACGGAAAAGTGCAGAACCTGTAAATGTTGAGTTGGCTGTTGCCGCTGCACGATTAGCATTGATTTCATCTGCCATTTCCGACGAGTTGCTCGCACCATTTACAGCACTATATGACTGCGATATATAAGCATGTCGGGAAAATTGATTTGCTACTTGCACCCACCAAGCGCTTAACGCTTCATAGTCGTTTGTAGAATGACCTATACGCCAATATACTTGTGGTGATATATAATCGATATTTTGATCTTTAAGCCATTGTACAGGCTCGGAGTACTGCCCGTTATATTGCCAATCGTAACCGCTTGGTGCAGGACTTCTTGTTACTCCATATTTATTTGCAACTGCCGTTTCTGTAGCCGCCACTCCTGGAGGCGCAACACCAAATCTAACCCATGGCTTTACATTCTTTATCGCGGTATTCACCGCCTCTATCATTTTGTTTACATTTTGCCTCCGCCAGTCAGCACGAGATAGATTATCGGGATTATATGCAGCAAATGCCGCAGCATCCATAGCATCTGTGGTTTTACCATTGACATAGAAATAATCATCAAAGACCACACCATCAACATCATAGTGATTGATAATATCTAAAACGATATTAACTATATATTGCCTCACTGCGGGTATTCCCGGATTGAGTATTACCGTATCGGGTGTACCATCACCATAATAAAGTAGCCAATCGTTATGCGTCTTAGCCAAATCATTAGCAAGAGAATTGCTATATGTTCCTGCACTGGAAGAGTATCTTAATGGGTTAATCCATGCATGTAGTTCCATTCCCCTACTATGCGCTTGATCAATAGCATAACTGAGCGGGTCGTAGGATGGTGCTCTTCCACGAGTACCTGTTACACTTTTGCTCCACGGCTCATATTGCGAGTCGTACATTGCATCTGACATTCCTCTTACTTGGAAAAAGACCGCATTCATACGCGCAGCCTGCATTTTATCCAGCAGGGCATCCATATTGTTTTTTTGAGTACTTACAACAGAGGCAGATGTACCCATAGTTATAGGCCAGTCGAGTGCCCATGATGTGCTTATCCAGCCTGAGCGAAATTCTCTTTTAGGAGCCTTTCCTTCCACTATATCAATGATAGGCGTTATTACTTCGTCATGCACTTCCATATCCGTTTGCGAGAGTCTCCAACGATCAATTCCACGATTTTGCACAAACAAAGTAACCACCAACTCGTCTCCATCGGTTTGCGCGGCGGCAGTCATATAACCGGCAGACGCAAGTGATAATTCAGCCTCAGGATAAAGAGTTTTAATCAACGAAGCAGAGCCTAATCCGTTTGTGGCTTCATAAATACCTACTCCAAGATTATCCACTCCATAGGGGGTGATATAAAGAATATGATTGTTGTATGTAACAAAAGTACCCCCGTATGTTGCTTGTTGCAGAGTAGTGATTTCATTCTTGGAGAATACAGAACCATCTGTCTGAACAACATCAATCATTGTGGGGTAAATAGTAGCAGAATTTATCAAGAATTGCGAATTAGAATATGGTGATTTCATCAGTTCTACATTACCCCAAACAGTGGCATCTCCAAGTGTATTGTCTGAAGTATTATTATTTCTTAGTGCTGTTACAGTAGTTCCATTCCATGAGTATTGAAGTAGTCTAAGTCCTGTACTCTGCAAACTATAAGCAATAGTAAATGCTTTTAAGTTAGAAAGATTCCCCCTTACCGCAATACTTCTTCCTACACTTGCATCGTATAGTGAGGCTGAACTAGCGTTTTGAAAAAGCAATACAGGGGCAGAGTTATTATCAGCCCACTTATATACTTTCCAATTAACAGTACCACCACTGACTGTATGTTCTTGTGTACAAGCGAGCAAAGTATTGTCGTCGGTAAGTACAATATCACCTATGTTTTTTTCTGTTCCGCTTATGCCTGTTGTATTGATTAGTCCTTTCTCTGAACCATTGGTTGCATCAACAATATGTATTTTACTATCATCGGTAAGGACATAGATATCGTCGTCTTTTACTACGGCTCTGCGTATGGTTTCCGAATTGAGCCATTGAGTTGGAGTATAGTTGATAAGAGTGTCATAGAGTATTCCTATTGGTTCGAGTATTATATCTTCCATTCCATCTCCAGAACCGCTTGCGAGTCGTACATTATTATATGTGATTGTAGCGGCAGAAACGGTTACTGTATTAGTAACTGATGCGTGTCCTGTAGCAGCACATTGGACAGTATATGTTCCAGGCGGAAGGTCCCAAAAAGCATAGAATCCGTTATATTCATTATCGCAGATATATGTAGCAATTACATTGCCTGCACTATCTTTGAGTTTCACTTTGGCACCATTGAGTGGTGTATATTCATCTTTTGTACCTTCTTTGGCTTTCTGATAGAGTGTAGTAGATGTCATTTTAGAAGTGGCATCTCTTACATCTCCACAAATGACGCCTGTGGTAGGTCTGGTGAGAGATGACGAATAATAGTCGCAAAATGCTTGTAAGAAGCGATATGCTTCAAGTTTGCAATAATCGTTGTTGAGCAGGCGGTGTGTTTCTGGTTTATAATCATGAAATTCTCCTTCGCTGAGGTATCCTGGTATTGTGAGGTATGAAGGTGAGATGACGGTGTATGTGGTATATGACATTATTCTTTTAGTAGTACTTGTCCAAGCAGTGAGTGGATTGTCGGCTAATCGTGTCCAAGCAGCGTTGGCGGCAGTTACTGCTTCGGAATATTTGAATGAAGAACCCCAATCGCTGGATCCAGCAGTGCCTGTGAGCATAAGAAGGAGGTAGTTGACAGCAGTGGTAGTTGTATTGCCTCCTGCATTGGAGTGAATAGAGAGAAAGAAATCTGCTTTTCCGCTTGCCTCTCGTGCAATAGTGGAAAGCGGACGGTCGCCGATAGTGTTACTGATAGACTTATCGTCTCTATACCCAGAGCGATTGTCGGTGCGTGACATATAGACTGTTGCCCCTGCTGTCTGCAACATATCTCTTAGATACAAGCCTTTGGTTAGATTGGCTTGTGATTCCCAAAAACCATCATGATCGCCAGCAGAATGGTTTATAGTAACTATATTTCGGTCATTAGAATTATAGCCTCCATGCCCGGGGTTGATATATATCTTTGGTGCAACAGCATAAGCACACGCAGAACAGAGACAAAATAAGCACAGACAAACAAAAAAGTTTTTCATAGCACTATTGTTAGATTGTTAGACTGTTGGATATAGGTTTTTCAAGAAGTCATATTATTTTACTTCCATGATGTATATCTTTCCTTCGTTTTCGAATGCGATTTTACCATTCTTAGATGCCGAAGGATTGATTGGCATTATCAAATCTTTAGTAGGCAAGACTTGGAAATTAGAGCCATCTGCTTGAACCGCAACTAACCTTGAACGAGTCATTTGATGACCATCATCTTCGTCTTGTTGACCAATAATCCAATTATTATCCAACCATGTAGGCGCCCCTATATAATATCCCAAATCCGTAAGTTGCCCGGAGTCTATATTATATACATAAGTATGACATTTATCATTTACGGCTACATAAACTATATTTTTCTCATCTGGAGAAATACGCTCCCATAGGTAAGTATCTTTTCCGTTTGGACTTATTACTTTGCGTTTGTTTCCTATGTAAAGAATAAGGTCATCATCTTCAACAGCGACAATGTATTCTTGTTCTACCTTTCTAATATCATTTAGCAATCTGACGGATCGCATGGTGGTGCGTTTAGCAATTTTGATTTTACCACCGGTAAAGCGTAACGCATATAACTCTCTCGAGGGAGTGTCTAAGTCCTTCACCATACCACTGTTTATATCTGCGGAGCGTATAACATGATATCGCAGATGGTCTTGGTATAAGGCAGTGCGATATGCGACCATTGTACCTCCATCGGATAAGTATATATCACCTTCGATGTTATGTTCGCTTACTATAAGTTTTTGTTGGTTATTGCTCAAGTTTATTTGAGTCAATCCTTGCTCACCTGCGTCTTGAACGAGCACAAATTGGCCTGAAGGATAGATAAGGGGACTATGACCCGCATCAGCAATTTTAGATATAGAAACTACATTTAATTGGCTTAAACATGGCATAGCGGCAAATGTTATGAGCATGATGATATAAAGGCGATTCTTCATATTGTTTATTTTTTATAATACATTTCGAGGCAAAGATATGGTAAATAATTGAATGGTACAAACATAAAATTATTATGGCTATAAAAAAACAATATATAAATACATTTGCATATAGCGTTTTATTATTAATATCTATATGACAAAATGGCAGCAAACGGCTAATGGCAAGAAATTTGATATAAACAAATCGTTACTAAAAAAATACATAAGTTATGAATAAAGATATGGAAAATATGCCTCAGCAAGCAGAGCAAGAAACAAAAGAAGAACTCACGGCAGAGCAAATAAATACAGAAGAAACGAAGGAAGAAGAAATTAGTGAGGAAGCAAAGGAAGACGCAGAAGACAAGAGAGTTGTTGAACTACAAGAAAAGGTAGAAGACTTGAAGGAGAAGAATCTGCGTATGATGGCAGAATACGAGAATTATCGTCGTAGGACAGCACGCGAAAAGATGGAACTTAGAGAGTCAGCCAATGCAGACATTATGCGTGATATGCTACCGCTTGTTGATGATTTTGAGAGGGGTTTGGAGGCTCTTGACAAGAGCGAGGATATAGAGTCGTTGAGAGAGGGTGTGAGACTGATATATCAGAAGTTCACAAGTTTTTTGTCGTCTCACGGAGTTGAGGTAATAGAGACAGAAGATAAAGATTTTGACACGGCTGAGCATGAGGCAGTAACTTTATTTGCAGCGGGCGAGGACAAAAAAGGGAAGGTGATAGATTGCGTACAGAAGGGCTATAAGATGGGAGAAAAAGTAATAAGATACGCAAAAGTTGTTGTAGGAGAATGATTAGGATTTGAAAATATGATAAACAATGCTAAAACTAAATAGATAGTATGGCAGAGAAAAGAGATTATTATGAGGTATTAGGTGTGGCAAAGAATGCCACAGCCGAAGAGATAAAGAAGGCATACCGCAAGAAAGCGATACAATATCACCCTGACAAGAACCCGGGCGATAAAGAAGCAGAGGAAAAATTTAAGGAGGCAGCAGAGGCATACGAGGTATTGTCGGATAAGGATAAGCGTGCTCGATATGATCAGTATGGTTTTGCCGGAGTTGGCGGAGCAAGCGGTTTTGGTGGTGCAGGTGGAATGTCAATGGAAGATATTTTCTCCAGATTTGGAGATTTATTTGAAGGTATGGGTTTTGATTTTGGAGGTAATGGTTTCCATTTTTCATCTTCGGGTGCCGGTGCTCGCCAAAGAGTTAGACGAGGGAGTGATTTAAGGGTGAAAGTACGGCTTACTTTAGAGGAGATATCGACGGGTGTAGATAAGAAAATCAAGGTTAAGAAATTAGTTGAGTGTGAGCATTGTCATGGAACAGGTAGTGAAGATGGTAACACCACTACATGTCCGACTTGCAAAGGTTCAGGAAGAATATTAAAGACTCAACGAGGCTTATTAGGATTGGTGCAGATGCAGGAAGTATGTCCGACATGCGGAGGTGATGGAAGGATAATAAACAATAAATGTAAGGAATGTCAGGGTGAGGGAGTAAAACGCGGTGAGGAAGTGATAACGATACATATCCCTGCGGGTGTTGCAGATGGCATGCAACTTACAGTACAAGGCAAAGGTAATGCAGCGATACGAGGTGGAGTGCCGGGTGACTTGCTTGTTTTGATTGAAGAGGAACAGCACAAAGAACTTATCCGCGATGATCAAGATTTGATATATAATTTACTTTTGAGTGTTCCTACCGCTGTATTAGGTGGTCAGGTAGAGATACCTACTCTACAGGGCAAAGTGAGAGTACCTATACCTGCCGGTACTCAACCCGGAAAAGTACTTAGATTGAGGGGTAAAGGGTTGCCTATGATAGACCAATGGGGCAAACAATATGGTCAAGGAGATTTGCTTGTAAATATAGGTGTTTATATACCTGAGAAATTATCTAAAGACGAGAAGAAACTCTTTGAGGATTTGCAAGAAAGCAACAATATGAAGCCGGGTGCTGCCGACAAAAAGAATTTTTTTGAGCGGCTATTCAAATAAGCCTTTTCACACAATTTAAGTGATGAGTATATTGATTGGTTCCAAGGGCGATAATGCCATTGGAATCAATTTTTTCTATTTTTACTCTGCCCGAGGCATGAATAATAGTGTTGGAAGAGAGTAAAATACCAACATGATTTATTTTGCTATCTCCAAAGAAAGCGAGATCACCTGCTTGAGCATTTTTCAAATCAACGGGTTTTCCGCAAGCCACTTGTTGGGATGCGTTCCTTGGAAGTTTGATACCAAAGAGTGAAAGAATTATTTGTGTGAATCCAGAACAGTCGATTCCTAATGCAGACTTACCGCCCCAGAGATATGGTGTGTTAAGAAAAAATCGTGTAGTCTGCTGCAGATTTTCGAGAGTTAAGCATAGTGGTTTTGTTATGACGAACTGCGGATCGATTTGGAAACGGGCATTTTCTATATAGAATTGTCCGTTTTGATAATTGGGCAGACATGTGCCGGCGGTAAGAGGAATGGTTTGCTGATTGCCCAGTGAGAGTGCATAGGCCATAGGGAAAGCAACCTTGGGTAGCCACTGCTCTTTGTTATATGGCACTTGATCAAAAATGGTTAGCATTTTTTTATCAACAAATCCCATTTGCGAATCATCATGCAGGCACACTTTCACCCATCGAGGCAATTCTTCGAGCACATCGCATGTTTGCATAAAGAGCATTTGCGTCACCATCTCGGCGCACTCCGAAAATTCGGAGCGCACCGGAATGAGTGAATGTAGAGCAACACCTATTTTAGCACCATTTGTCATTTTACCAAATACTTACTCTCTTTTCAGGCTCAACATACATAGGACTTTGCGGAGTGATATTCCAAGCCTCGTACCATGCATTGATATGTGGCAGAGCACCATTTACTCTCCATCTGCCAAGCGAGTGTGGGTCGGATTTAGTGCGATTAAGTATTTCTTCGTCACGGATATTTCCTGCCCATACATTAGCATAAGCGAGGAAGAAGCGCTGTTCGGGAGTAAAACCATTGCGAACAGGAAGCGGATTGTCTTTAGTAGCATTTTTGAATGCTTGGAAACTAACTTGGAGTCCTCCGTGGTCAGCGATATTCTCACCGAGCGTGAGTTTACCATTTCCATAAACCCCCGGTGCCACCTCTATATTATCAAAGAAATCAGCCATCACTTTAGTGCGTGCTTGGAATTTTTCTTTGTCTTCTTGTGTCCACCAATTTTGCAAGTTACCATCTTTGTCGAATTGAGCACCTTGGTCGTCGAATCCATGAGTCATTTCATGTCCAATAACAACACCTATTGCACCATAGTTGAAGGCGTCGTCGGCTTCCATAGAGAAGAAGGGATATTGAAGTATTCCTGCAGGGAAACAAATCTCATTGGTTGAAGGGTTATAATAAGCATTGACCGTTTGCGGTGTCATATACCATTTATCACGATCAACCGGCTTGTCAAGGAAAGAGAGTGAGTATTCTTGTTCAAATTTAGCCGCCCTTTTGAGGTTTTCATAGAATGAGAGTTGTGGGTCTATATCAAGGTCTGTATAGTCGCGCCACTTATCCGGATAGCCAATTTTAATATAGAATGCAGCCAATTTTTCTTGCGCTTTTTGTTTGGTTTCATCCGACATCCAGTCCAGATTGCTTATGCGCTCTGCCAAAGCCTCTTGCAGGTGATAGACTAATTGGAGCATACGCTCTTTGGCCTCAGGCGGGAAGTATTTTTGCACATACATTTGTCCGACAGCCTCGCCAAGGGTGCTATTAACTGTAGATACGGCTCTTTTCCAAAGTGGTGAAGGCTCTTGTCTGCCTGATTTCTGTCTGCCATAGAATTCGAAGTTTTGCATGTAGATATCGTCTGACAAATAACTTGCGGCCCCGTCAATTGTTTGCCATATAAGCAGGGTCTTGATATCTTCAAGAGGTTCTTCACTCAGCAATTTGCCCGCTTCTTGCAGGTGAGCGATTTGCCCTACAGACACAGAATCGGTATGGATATTCATTTCTGATAAGAACACATCCCAATCGACTTGAGGAACAAGATTTTTCAGGTCTTGAATAGACATTTTGTTATAGTTGGCCATAGGGTCACGCAGTTCTACATTACTTTTAGCCGCACCGGCAAGGCGTGTCTCAAGTCGCAAAACCACTTGTGAGCGTTCAGCAGCATCTTCGTAACCGAACAGACGAAACATCTTCTCTACATGGTCTATATAAGCATTTCTTATTTTAAGAGTATTGGTATCGTTGTCGAAATAATACTCTTTTTCACCTAATGCGAATCCTGCCTGATAGGTTTTAAGTATATTCATTGATGAATTTAGTTCGTCAGCGTCAACATACATTGCCCATAGCGCATAATCCATACTTTTGCCTAAGAGTGCGGAGAGGCTCGAACGGTCGTTGACTGCTTCGATTTCACTAATGATAGGTTTAATCGGTTCAACGCCTTCTCTGTTTCGGCGTGTAGTATCCAAGGCTAAATTGTAAATATCTGCAATCTTTTGTTCGATAGTGCCTTGTGGGTGTTTGTTTTTCGCAATTTCTTCTATCAGGTCGTTGAGTTGTTTGCGATTGTTTTCAGCCAATTTATCAAACGAGCCGAAGCGACTATACTCTGCGGTTAAAGGATTGCGTTCCATCCAGCCGCCACAGGCATATTGATAAAAGTCTTCTTGCGGATTGACTGAGGTATCAAGATTTTTCATATCGATACCGGTTTTTTGTTTGTTGCATGCTGCCATCATAATGGTTAATGCCATAAGAGTTATAACTTTAAGTTTCATATAATTTTGTTTTATTTATTTTCCATTCTTTCTAAATAACTTGCTGTTGACTATTATTTTAGGGTTAAGGTATAATTAGTCTGCCTGAATGTAGTTGGTATATTAAGTAAAAGCAAAATGCTATAGACCAATCGGCTTCTATATAACAAATCTATTATTACATGTTTTTGTTTTGGTTGCGGGTGAGGACCGGCAAGCCTACCGCGTTCCTAAAGACGGCTGCAAAGGTATAAAAAATGCCCAAAACTCACAATAATAAAATATTATGATACAAAAACGGCAATGGCATAAAATTTGAAACATAAAATCGAATTTTATCAAGATGGATTTTTGGAAATCATATAGATTAGTATTTGCTCGCGAACTCAGAGAGATGTTATCGCGTCCGTTGTATGTATTTGGCAGTGTGGGAGTGATGCTTGCATGTTGCGTTTTTTTCCTTACATTGATGAACGAAGGCTTGCCTGAACGTTTGCCAGTAGGTATAGTGGATATGGATCAATCGACAATTAGTCGTATGGTTCGCAGAGAATTGGATGCCGGACAGCAAGTGCAAGTAATAAAAGAATATGCCAACTATACTGAGGCCAGAGAGGCATTGCAAAACGCAGAGATTTATGCCTTCCTTTATTTGCCTGCGAATATGTATAGTGATTTGTTAGCCTTTAAGCGTCCAACAATCACCTTATATGCCAATTCGGCTTATACCTTAGGGGGAACATTAGCATATAAGCAACTGCTCACGATGGCCAACTTGGCAAGTGGGGCAATACAGAGACAAGTAATGAGAGGCAGGGGTATGAAAGACGACCAAATAATGCCTGTTATTCAACCTATTGTGGTTGACACTCATATTTTAGGCAATCCATGGGTGAATTACTCTGTGTATTTATGTACCACACTTCTTCCAGGTACATTGGGTATGATGATACTAATGCTTACTTCCTTCTCACTTTTACATGAATTCAAAAAAGGGACAGAAAAAGAATGGCTAAGGACAGGTAATAACAACATTATTATAGCCGCCATCGGCAAATTGTCGCCATATTGGATATTGTTTATAATAATGGCATGGGCTATCAATATCCTTATGTTCAAAGCACTTCATTTTCCAATGGCAGGCAGTTTTTGGTATTTATGCGTGGCTGAAGGATTATACTTGATGGCAATGCAAGGAGTGTCGCTCTTTATTGTAAGTTGCGTACCTGCTTCTGGATTAGGAATAAGCCTTTCAGGTCTGTACAGCACACTGGCATTTACTATGGCAGGATTCAGTTATCCTGTAGAAACGATGTTAAGTGTTTTTCAAGCATTATCCACCCTCTTCCCTCTGAGACATTACTATTTGATTACTATAGATCAAATGCTTATGGGACTACCTATAAGTCATTCGCTATTAGAAACGGCATATTTGATGTGTTTTGTTGTAGTAGCCCTCGTTATGAGTCTAAGATTGAAATCAATTATTGTAAGTGAAGAGTAGAAAAGTAGAGAAATTATGAAGAAGCGATACCCTTTTTGGACACAAACATTATATCGTATAGAGGATGTATGGTATGTATTTGTTATGGAACTAAGGCGCATATTTCGCGATGGAGGTGTGATGCTTATTTTCTTTGGTGCCGGTGTGTTCTATCCTCTACTCTACCCTATGATATATTTACACGAAGCGATAGTTGACATGCCCATTGCCGTAGTTGACGAGTGTGACAGTCAACATTCCCGTGAATATATCCGCAAATTGGACGCATGCAGAGATGTGCGTGTGGTATATAAATGTATGAATTTGTCAGAGGCACGACAACTCTACGAGCAACGGAAGATACATGGAGTAGTAATGATAGACAAGGACTTTGAGCGCGCAATAAGTACCGTAGGTGAGCAAGCAATGGTATCTGTATATTGTGACATGTCATCGTTTCTTTATTATAAAAACCTTCTGCAAGCGAGCAATTTTGTTATGCTTGACGAGCATGTTGGCATACAAACTCACCGATATCAATTGCTCGGAAACGACAGAGCAATGGCAGAATTGCTGTCACAACCAATGCGTTATGAGAGTCAGATGCTTTATAACCCCGGCACAGGTTATCCTTCGTTCTTGCTTCCGGCAGTGTTAATGCTTATTGTATATCAAACACTGTTTTTCGGAATATGTATGTTAGCAGGAATTGCTCGCGAAGAGAATGGCGAGTTGTATTTCATAGAGGGTCGCCAATATGATCGTTCTACTTTCCGATTAGTGTTGGGTAGAGGAATGGCATATTTGACATTATATATGGCTATCGGCAGTTATGTACTATTGGTAGTGCCCAGAATATTTGGGTTGCCTCATATAGGTATGAGCATTGATATCCTAAAATTATTAGTACCTTTCTTGCTTGCCACCATATTTTTTGCCATGACATTGAGTGTGTTTATTCGCGAGCGCGAGACGGGAATGGTGATGTTTCTCTTCACCTCAATACCGCTTCTTTTCCTTACAGGTTGCAGTTGGCCTACGGCCTCAATGCCTCAGTTTTGGAAGATATTTGCAATGCTATTTCCTTCTACATGGGGAGTGAACGGTTTTCTGCATATCAACTCATGCGGTGCCACACTATGGGAAACAAGGCGAGAATACTATATACTATGGGCACAAGCAGGTATATATTTCTTCACTGCATGTGCCAGTTATATGATATTTGGTTGGTATTATGCCAAGACCAACAGACAATATCTGCTTCGTATGCTTAGGCTTCGCCGCCGCCAAATGCAAGCGGGAAAGTGGCGCCTCCGCCCTGCGGCTTCTGCTTGAGTTGAATCTTACCAAACTGATTTTCGTATTTATCTATATTCTCTTGCAAAGCAAAGAGAAGTCGTTTGGCATGCTCAGGGGTTAAGATAATGCGTGACTGCACCTTGGCACTCTGCATGCCGGGCATGTTCCTAACAAAATCTACCACAAACTCGCTGGAAGAATGAGCAATTATAGCAAGATTGGCGTATGTCCCCTCTGCCATCTGAGGGTCGAGTTGAATCTGGAGTTTCTGTTCTGCCATAGTTCTATTCTGTTTTGAGCAACATTACCATTGTTGCTTGATTATATTGGTCTTTTTGAAACTATTGATGAGCATCAATATCATATTATTCAACGGAAGGAAAAGGTCATAAACAGGGATGAGCAAACAATTGATGCAAGGCAAACCTAACTTATGTGCCGATAGGTTGAGAGTGAAGATTTGCAAAAGGTATTTAAGAGCGAAACATCCGGCTGCCACTATATAGAGATACCAAAGCGAGTAATAATATGCAGCAATTGAGAGAGCCACAATTTCTAAGATAAATATGAATCGCGATAACGGCTCTAAAGCAAGAATAAATTTAGTAGATACCTTGTATTTAGGAGCCACCGACAGATGACGCCTTTTCTGATGGAGCCACTGTTTGAGACTTGTTTTAGGAGGCGAAAAGGTGATGCTTTGAGGGGTTATTATGACATTAGTATTGTTGCCAGTAGCCACATGATTGACAAACAAATCATCATCACCCGCGCGATTAAAAGCAATATGCGAAAAGCCTCCTGATGAGAAGAAAAGTTGTTTGGTATAAGCAAGATTACGCCCAACTCCCATATATGGTTTTTTGTTGATAGCCATGCCTAAATACTGCAATGAATTAAACAAAGTATCATATTGAATAAGGCTATTGATGGCCTGCGGTTGTTTGAAATAAGCACCATAAGCAAGCACGACTTCGGTGTTTCCTGTAAAGGCAGACATTATCTCCTGCAACCAATGGTCGGACGAAGGGACGCAGTCGGCATCAGTGAGCACTAAATAGTCGTACTGAGCAGCCTTAGCACCAAGAGTAAGTGCTAATTTCTTGGTAGATACAAGTCTGGTATTATGAGGTACAAAAGTATGGCGCAAATGAGGATAATCTCTTTGCATTTGGTTAAGAATATCGGTAGTTTGGTCGTCACTACCATCGTCAACCACTATTACCTCATACTCAGGATAGTCTTGTTGAAGTATTTTGTGCAAATAGTATTTCAAGTTGTATTCCTCATTGCGTGCTGCGATAATAACCGACACCGGCGACTGCTGAATATGCTTGGCTATAAGACCTTTTTTCTTTCTTCTTATCCAACGTAGCGGTGCAAGCAAATATCGAATATAAAAATACAACTGAAAAAGCATATTAATACTGCAATTTTACATTATCAACCCATAGTGTGTTGCCCTCATGCCCAGTAAAAGCCTCATAGCAACCCGATGTTAAGTTGATAATAATATGCGTTGGAGTAGTGCCTTGAGGCGCCCAACCTTCTTCTTGAATCGTTACTATCTTTCCTTTTGAATTCATAGCACGCATGGTGGTATTTAGACCCATATAGTTTTTATAAAAGGGTTGTTTAGTAATATCACCATAGTGGAAAGGTATTTGATGGTTATTTTGCCAAACAGGCTGTGATTTGACAAAACGCTCGTATGCAGTAGCCACACGCAGAGCATGTATGTTTCCTTCACTATCTTCCCAGCGCTTTTGCAAGTATGCAAATGCTTGTGCTTCATCATGCCCCTCTATCTTCTTAGGACGAGAGAACCCTTTGGCTACAGTTATCACCTTTTCAGGCTCTACAACACATTTATAATCAAGAACCAACGCCTTAGGCTGTTTGTTGAATTTAACTCCAAAATCTATATTTTGATATGGATCTTTGGCTGTCTTGATAGGCTCAATACACCTACCTGTATAGATTGTTCCTGCCACAAGTACTTTTATGTCTATAATGCCCAACGCCGTTACAACCTCTAATTTAGAATCCATTCGACAGCAGTATCCGTTTTGAGCATCTCTATATTCAGGATAAACCGTTCCTGAGGCTTTTTCTATACCACTCACCTTAGCGTATGCATTGCTTACAGACCAAGGATTTCCATTTTTCCCGTAGGCAAATGGGGCATTTTGTCTTATTGTATCGGTGGGGGCAATAGCATAAAGTATTCTTGTCTTACCACCAAGGATAGATGATTCTTTGATGTATCTTACTGTCCAACTTTCAAAATCACCATAAGGCAAAAGTTGAGCATTGAGTGAAATAAATATATTAGATATAAGGAATAAAATTAATGATTTTTTCATTTGTCAGCGTATTTTGTTTCTGAAGGATTATGTATTATATAAGGGACAAGTTTTTTAATTTTTTGTGCTTCTACTTCGTCTCTAAAGAACTCAGCCACTTTTAAGGCACCTTGTTCATTAAGCCTAAATTCTTTGCCCTCTATATCTGTATCTTGAGGAATAAAGAACTGTTCTGCTTCTTCTTTTGAGAGAGCGGAGAGCCATATCAAGGTTCGGTTGTTGAGGTCTATAAGAGGTATTTTATTTGCTTTAGCCACACGCCTTGCCGCCTCAGCGTATGCACCATGACGCTCAACCAACTGATTGGTCTCAAGAGAATAGTGCAATCGGGCTATAGGCGTACAGATAATAGGTTTTCCTTTTTTCTTTTTTACATCTTTTACAAATTTTTCCAGATTCGATTGGAATTGTTCAATCGAGGTGTGAGCATACTGATTATCCTGCTTCAAGTCATAATCAGCATACTGAAGCACAACAAAGGCACCCTTTGTAATTTGAGACTTGGAAAGTTCCCAGATACTCTCACTTATCATCAGTTGAGTGGACTTATCTTCTTGAGAAAGATTATGTACTTTAACCAACTCACCAAAATAAGTAGGAAGCACTTGAGCCCAGCCGCGCTGCTGAGAGTCTTGAGGTTGATTGGCAGCCTCTGTCGCAGCAAAGACATAAATGTGTTGCTCTTTAGGCGCAGCAACTACTGCACTTGCAATAACCATTAGTGCAAAAAGAAAAGAAAATAATTTTTTCATATCAAATTATGGTATTTTGGCGCAGACTTTAATCTGCATAATTTAATTCTGCTTGTAATCTATGCTTAATAAAAAAGACATCTTACAACCGCTTGCAAAGGTATAAAGAATAAATGAAATGCCAAAATTCTCAAAAAAAAAGTTCACATGCTTGTATGTTTCAAAAACTTGTTGTAATTTTGCAGCCGCAATTGAAAGATATCCGCATGGTGCTATCGTCTAGCGGTTAGGACAAAAGATTCTCAATCTTTAAACCGGGGTTCGATTCCCCGTAGCACTACAAAACAAGAGCGACAGACTGCTGAAAATCAGCGGTCTGTCGTTTTATAATGTAAAGGGTACTCTTAAATTAGCGTGGCGTGCCTTTTTGAAATTAGCCAATTCGATAAAATCTTGGTTTTTGTATGCCGCTGTGGGGTTTATCTTATCATCTCACCGGCTCTCACTTGGTCACAATGCACGCATTGATATATCCTCGCTTTCTCGCGCGACCATAAAAGTACACCTAACTTTCATGCGCTCAAATCTTAATCTACTCAAGATAGAATCAAAATCAGCAAAATTTTTTAAGAGATTCCCTTAAGAATTTTCATTCCTATCATACTTATTTTCATAGGAAATAAGTATTTTTAATTATCATAGTCATTATGCTGTTCATACACATTATTTGACTGTTCGGGGGGGGTATTTTTGCAGTTCGGTTTTTTGAAGTAATTTTGCGCCCGTAAAAATATGCCTTAAGAAAAACACAATTTAGTCTTTTTCTGCTAAACTATTAAGTACAAGTACTTTCACCACAAGCAGATTAAGAGATTATGTTGTGTGAAATTATGTGCGACAAAGGATTGAAAATCATTATGAATTAATAATATACATACTGACTCGCATGAAAAATAAAAGAATACTATTAAGAGCACCAACTGACCAACAGCGAAACTGATGAACATTTACAAATTAACATCGCTGCTGACAAACATGCACTTCTTAACACGAAGTAAACACGCTCTTTGACATATTGATATTACCGCAATAAATAGCCAAATCCAACAATAAAACACACGATTTGGCTAAATAATTTTGTTTATTCAAAAAGAATAAGTAATTTTGCAGCACTAAATGTTGGAAAAGTAACAAAAATATCAATTTTCAACATTGGAAAAGTAACAAAATCATTACGATTTTATATTCGCTAAGTAACTATGATACGTCGGGATTTAGATTTATTCATTGATAATCACTACGCTAACAATCGTTCTGCGCTATTGCTTACCGGTGCTCGTCAAGTCGGCAAAACATTTGCTATCCGCAGATATGCAGAAAAGCATGATCTGAACCTTGTAGAAATCAACTTTTATGAAGACGAAAATGCCAAGAACATATTTGATAAGGCGAAGAATGTAAAAGATGTCTTGTTGCGATTAAGTGCATATATCAGTCAGCCGCTGATAAAAGGTAAAACGCTGATTTTCTTTGATGAAGTCCAACACTATGCCGATGTTATCACTTGGATTAAGTTCCTTGTTGACGAAGGTAGCTACCAATACGCATTAAGCGGCAGCCTGCTTGGCGTAACGCTAAAAGATATTCGCAGTATGCCGGTGGGATATATGGCGGTTCAAGAAGTATATCCGCTCACCTTAAAGGAATTTGCTTATGCAATAGGTGTCAATTATGATGTGATTGAGGCACTTCATCGGGCTTGGCTGTCAAGGCAGGCAGTAGATGATGTGGTACATGATAGTATGCTCCGAGTGGTTACATTGTACCTCCTCACAGGCGGCATGCCGGCTATTGTGCAGACATATATCGATACCAATGATATTCAGGCAGTTCAAGCAAAACAGCGAGAAATTCTTGCACTTTATCGATGGGATATTGCACAATATGACCCTAATAATAAGCTGTATATAGACGATATCTTTTCTCTTATACCATCGGAGTTGAGTGCAAAAAACAAAAGGTTTATATTGAAAAATATGAATGAACATCGTCAGTTCTCAAGACATGAAAATGGTTTTATATGGCTACGCGATGCAGGTGTGGCACTGCCCACATACAATGTTGCAGAACCGAAAACACCATTGAAATTATCAGAAAATCATTCGCTTTTTAAATTATTTCAGAATGATGTCGGACTTTTAGCCGCTCAGTACGCTAATGGGATTGCAATGCAGTTGCTAAATGGCAATATAAATATCAACTACGGAGCTATATTTGAAAATCTTATAGCTCAAGAACTAAAAGCTCACAGCTGGGATTTGAATTATTATAACAACAAAAAGAATGGCGAAGTTGATTTTATCCTTGAGCAGAATGGCAAAGTAGTTCCTATTGAAGTCAAATCAGGCAAAGATTATAATCGGCATCAAGCCCTTAATAATTTGTTGAACACAAAAGAATATGATATAGATGAGGCTATCGTATTTGGTCAAATCAATTTGCATATTAAGGACAAGGTACTATATGCTCCGATTTATATGGTTATGTTTCTTGATAAACGACAACCGACAGATAAAATAATATACAAACCCGATATAGATGCAATAAGATAATTCATTATTAATGTTTTTCAAGCGGTAATATCAATATGGTGTTACCGCTTTTTGTGTGCCTTTCAGAAGCAACCAACAATAAGCTAAACAAAGAAAACCATTCAACTCAGAAACTTATAAATCATACATATATGACAACTGTTAAATTCAAGACAAGAACAAGCAAAGCCAACCAAACAAATTAACTAACTACATATTCAGCGAAGCTAACAAATAGCGCAGCTGAAAGCGATATTTGACATATTGTGATGAAACAAAAAAAGGACACAGCAATATCTGTATCCCTTGAGAAACAACATAAACCTCATACTTATGGTTTGAGGCAGCCTATCGGAACAACGTGAGTACCATCAGATAAGGTATATGCATAATTGCCAACTCCGACTATCACCATGCGGAAAGCAGGCAGACCAACCTTATCTGTGTTAATCTTATTTTGAAGCTTCCAAAGTGATTGCTGAGCGGTCTCAATTGCAGTAGTGCCACCAAGCTTTATCTCTACCAAGCCGTATGTGCCGTCTCGGAGTTCTATCACCGCGTCACATTCAAGTTCATCTTTGTCACGATAGTGATATACCTTGGCATCAAACACATCGGCATACGCTCGCAAATCCCTTATGCACATCGTTTCAAAAAGAAATCCCATTGTTTCCAAATCTTTTAACAATTTTGTGGGGGTTGTACCTAACGCTGCTACTGCTATTGACGGGTCTGTGAAATATCTCGTATCAGCAGTACGAATAGCGGTTTTTGAACGAAGATTAGTACTCCATGCGCTAAGATCATCCTCTACAAACAGGCGATTCAAAGCGTTGAAATAAGCCGACACAAGAGCTTCTGACAAATGTTCGTTGTCATTGGCTGCCACATCTTGACGCACTATGTTTTGACTCGCATGCGAACCTTGCAAACGAGCTATTGAGCGTAGGAGCAAACGAGAACGTTTGGTGTTGCTGAGCGACTTGTCAATACGAGGCAGGTCTTTTTCTACCAAAGCATCAAAATAATTAAACGCCACTCGCAGAGCCACTCTTTCTGACTTACCTATTGCCGAAGGCCATCCTCCACGGCAGATTAAGAAAGCAATGTCATGTATAGTGTGAGAAGTGTTGCCACGTACCGTTTTTACATCATCAAAAAGTTTCTCCAAGCTCACTTCGCCTGTAGAATCACCTGATTCAAACAGACTCATCGTACGCATTTTGAGCCAAGCAAAACGACCTGTGCCGGAATGAAGTGTTTCAACAGATTGGTCTGACAATGAAGAACCTGTTAAAATGAAAGAACCTTCTGTCTGACCAAGTCTGTCCACATCGTTCCTAACGGCATCCCACAAGGCTGGTATAGTCTGCCACTCGTCAAACAGACGAGGGCGAGCACCCTCTAAAAGCAACTTGATATCTGTTTGAGCTATTAGAGTACTGCGACGATAAACTTCCACATCAGCAAGCATCAGACGACTGCCTGCCAATTGCGAACACGTGGTGGTCTTGCCGCACCACTTCGGACCTTGAACCAATACTGCTCCTACTTCCTCCAAACGTTCACGGAGAAGTTGGTCAGTAAGACGCGGATGATAAACAAATCCTTCCATTAGAAAATGTACTTTTTATATAATTAAAATTGCACGATTTTTTTATTTGCGTTTGACGCTTCTATATAACAAATCTGTTATTACATGTTTTTGTTTTGGTTGCGGGCGAGGACCGGCAAGCCTACCGTGTTCCAAATGATGGCTGCAAAAATACTGATTATTTTCCAAATAGCAAAATTTAAATGCAATTTTTTATGGCATTTGGCGGAAATATCTCATGGCATTTGGCGAAAAAATCGTGTGGCATTTGGCGATGTTTCATCACAATATGACGAAATAGAAAGCAAACAGAAATCTTGAAACTCAGAAACTTATAAATCATACATATATGACAACTGTTAATTTCAAGACAAGAACAAGCAAAGCCAACCAAACAAATTAACTAACCACATACTCAGCGAAGCTAACCAATAGCGCAGCTGAAAGCGATATTTGACATATTGGATTACCAATTATTACTTAGTAGTGTCATAATTGCGCATCAAACTTTTAGCCAAACTAAATAAAGAACACACACAAATGGCTTAAACTATCAGTACATTTAGCCATTTACACAGGAAAAACAGCGCATTTAGCTAAATGTTCTTGCCAATATCAAAAGATCCATGTATCTTTGCAGCACTTTATAAAAAGGCCAATAGTGGCAAAAATATAAAGTAGAAGTAATAGCATATAAAACAATTTTTGCGATGAATACTATATTCCCGCGGCAACGGTATCTATCAAACTTGATAGAGCATCGGCACAATGGAATGATTAAAACCATAACCGGAGCTCGACGGTGTGGCAAGTCGTTTCTGCTGTTTACTATTTTCCCTAAATGGCTTATAGAAAACGGCATATCGAAAGACCATATTATCACAATAGAGTTAGATGACCGACGATATAAACGTTTACGCGATCCGGATGCTTGTTTGGAATACATTCTCAAACAAGTGAAAGATGATAATATGTATTATCTGCTTATCGATGAGGTGCAGATGATGACTGAGTTTGAGGATGTGCTTAACAGTTGTCTGCATATCCCTAATCTGGACGTATATGTTACCGGTAGCAACTCCAAGTTCTTGTCTTCGGATATTATCACAGAGTTCAGAGGACGAGGCGACGAGATTCGTATTTATCCTCTCAGCTTTTCTGAGTTTGCCGAAGCTTTTCCTGAAAAGAGTTGGGAGCGGCTGTGGAGTGAGTATTCAACCTATGGCGGACTTCCTAAAGCTGTTCTTTATTCATCAGAAAAAGATAAAAAACAATACCTCAGAGCATTATGGCGCAAGACATACATACGCGATATAGTAGAAAGGTATAAGATACAAAATACTACCGAACTTGACCAATTGATAAGTATCTTAGCATCATCAATCGGTTCACTCACCAATCCACGCAAACTTGCCAATACTTTTATCTCTAACGGCAGCAAACTATCGGAAGTTACTATCAGCCAATACATTGAGTACTTAGAAGATGCATTTATAATTGAAAAAGCGGAACGGTACGATGTGAAGGGCAAACACTATATTTCTACTCCGTACAAGTTTTATTTTATTGATATGGGGCTTAGAAATATAAAAATCAATATGCGACAATATGAGGAAACGCATATTATGGAGAATGTTATCTATTCAGAACTTATGCGCAGAGGTTATTCTGTGGATGTGGGTGTGGTGGAAATCAGACAAAAAAACGAAAAAGGAGACTATATCAGAGTGCAAACCGAAGTTGACTTTGTTGTCAATCTCGATTCCGAACGCTATTACATACAATCAGCGTTTGCTTTACCAACTAAGGAAAAACAAGAGCAAGAAGAACGACCACTACGGCAGATAGATGATAGTTTCAAAAAGATTATTATTGTAAAAGAAGATATCATCTTGCGGCGCAATGAATATGGCATAGTTACCATGGGACTGCGAGAATTTCTTACTAACGAGAATAGTCTGAATTTGTAAAATCACGTACTAACGACGTCAAGCACAACCATTTGTACATCCGAAAATCGGTAATCCAATATGTGGCACACGCCACGGCGGGTTACCGCTTTTTGTGTGCCAACACGGTAAGACAACGCTAAGTGTTGAGACCTCGGACTCAGACGCAGTGCAAACAGGTTCAGGCGCCGGGTACGCCAATTTGCAATTGGCGGCTCACCACCCGCGACACGTAGAGACGAGGCTGTGACTCGTCTCCTTGAAGCTGAGTGACGCATAGAAAAACTCAAAAACTATCAGTCAGTCAATAAAAATCTGATTCATTAACCAATAGCTTAATTGAAAAAACAACATTATATCAAAACAAAGAATAAAAGGTACAAAAATGAATACAAATCAAACAACTTATTTACACAACAACATTAACAAATCATTCATTACCCAATCGCTCTTGCGGTTAGGAGCGCTCTTGTTCCTACTGCCATGGGCAGGTGGAGGTGGCAGTAGTAACTACTATGCATCACTGAAAATATCTGAGGCTAACGGAAAACCTACGGGTGCCGGTTCGGTATATGTGGCAAACAGCAATTCTAAACCCGGAACTGCCAATCCAAATACAGCAGTAAAAAGTAGTGCAACCACAACTTCCGGCGGAAATGTAACAATGTTTTACTGGATTGATGTTAATCCGGGTTATAATGTATCATCAACCGGTAAAGTGGATTTCGATCTTTTAAGCGAAGCTTCAACAAGCGGTAATGTCACTTGCGCTGCTTCTACAACTGCAGACGGCACGCAAGCATATACGGCTACGGCGACCTTTGTGGCAGTGACGGTGGACAACCCCTCTCCGGCAGCCGTGAATCTCGAACCCACCGACCCGTCGACGGACTATCCGTTTACGGTTACTTTCCCTACTTCGAATCTGAAAACGATTGCTATTGACCTTAACAAGTCGCCCGAGACAGCAACCGTTGGCAAATTCAAGGATATAGCTTGGAGTTTGGATGGCAGCAATGTCAAAGTTACCGGTAAGTTCAACGGCGGCGGCACGTATGGCGGTGCAAGCAGAAATAACAGTACTACCGTTTCGCTGCAATCCAAAGCAGCGGATAGTCCAACAAGAACTTGTGTCTTAACAGCTAATTTTCCTGCGTTGGAGTTTGTCAGTGTGGAAACGACGGAGGTGTATTCCACACAAGGCGAGTCCGGCAAGACGGGTTCGGCTACTTTTACCTACAACTACGGTGCTGAGGATGACTTCCCAACCACACCGACTCTCACGCATACCAGCGGAAGCGGTTCATTCAGCGTAACCGGCTATACGGTAGCACCGAACTTCTCGACCGGCGTAACGACCGTAACGGTTAATTATGAGTTCAATACCAACAATGGTGTAGGCGAAACTGTAGAACAATTGAAACTGACTGCTGCCAATGGCGATGTGCAAATGGTAACGATTTCCGGTCATTCTGAAGCATTGGCAACAGATGACGCAAAGGTAACAAAAGCCAACGGAGACCTCGTTTATCAGGGCGATTGGGCTACGGCGTTGAGCAATCAAGCAGATGGTTACACACTGACACTGCTACGTAATGTTGATCTGGAGACTCTTACGGCTAAACAAAGCATCACAACGAACCTTACTTTAGATTTGAATGGTAAGACATTGAGCGGTACTGTTTCATCGGCAGTAACGCCTCTACTTTATATGAATGCGGCGAACAAGACGCTGACTATAAAGGATAGTAAGACAGGTGGTAAGATAAGCGCAACGGGAACATACACCAACGCTCTATACGGTGTCTATATCAATAACGGTAGTGTGATATTGAATAGCGGAACTATTGAGATTGAGAATACCAATACCTCCCAAACTACAGCAGATCGTTGGTATGCTACCGGTGTCTATGTGAAAGAAGGTAAATCCTTTACTATGAATGGTGGTTCTATTACCGCCCATCGTGCGGCGCGCGACGCCTATGGTGTCTATGTCAACGCGTCAGCTACCGCCCGCGGTGTCGCAACCATCAATGGCGGTACCATCAATGTGACTTCCAATACCTACGCCTATGGTATCCGTGGCTATGGAGATATTGAAATCAACGGCGGTACCATTCATGCCGAAACGCTGACAGGTGCTGTTGCTTATGGTGTTCATCTCCGTGCGTCTGCTAATGCTACCGCTTCGAGTGGTTACTATGGCAAACTCACAATGACTGGCGGAACGATTGAGGCTGTTTCAAAAACAACTGATGCGTACGGAGTGTTTGCAGACCGCCATAGAGCAGGCACAGGTGCAACACCATCAGTGAATGATACACACAGCAACCAGGAAACAGGTCTGATAAACATTACGGGCGGAACTATCAGAGCGACTGCAACAACTACTAAAGCATACGGCATAATGGCGTATGGCAGCTTCAGTTCAAAGGACAACAAGCATATAACACATATTGTTAAAAATGCAACAATAGAAGCAAGCGCAACCGGAACAGCTGTCGGCATTTGTGCCAATGCGGAAATTAATGGTACAGTTGGTGCATGCCACCATGCTGATTTTGAATTGACGGACTGTACGGTAACGGCAGAAGCAAGAACAGGTACTACTGCCTATTGTGTACAAGGTGTAGCAACGGCAACCACTATTTACAAAGCCGATCAACCCAATTACTATGGAGAGTATGCCTCCGCTGCAAAAATAACGATTAACAGCGGTACTTATACAGCAACGGCAGAGAACTATGCAGCATACACTATTACTACTTCCACACGTGCTCGCTCTACCTTTGGCGCAGAAGATAAGACAGACCGCACGTTAAGCGGTGCGGCTGAAGGTTTAGTGGAACTGAATATACATGGAGGTACTTTTACTGCTATTTCCAATACTAATGGAGATGGCAAACATACTCGTGCTATCAGTTCAGGAGGTAATACCACTATAGACGGCGGTACATTCAATGCAATAGGTCAAGGACGCTATGTACGCTGCATCTATGGCGTTTCCGGTACGCTCAAACTGACAGGTATTACCATTAATGCAACCAGTTATGGGACACATAATAGTGCAGACAATGGCGCTGCTGACTGTGCAGGTGTGTTCTTAGACTGTAGTATTCCATATACAGGCTTTGATTATCGGTGCGAGGGGGAGATAAACAACTGTATTATTACTGTAACTGCTAATAAAGGCTATGGTGCTTATGGTGTTTATGCCAATTGCACAAGTCGCCCGTTTGATAGAACTTATCTTCGCAAGGATAGTTTGGATAATAGTTGGAGTACAGCATCGTACGAAATATATGAGAAATTCTATCCCAGAGAGGATAAATCGATAGCCGGTAAATGTACTATCAACGGAGGTAAGATTACCGTAAAAACAGAGGGCATCAATAATGCTTTTGGTGTCTATATGGGAGGTCCTACTTTTGGTCAACATGGTCAGTCGTCAGCTTTTGGTGAGTTGGATATTAAAAACACCACAATAGAGGCTACATCCAACACAACTGGAGCATACGGTATCCGTACATCCGGTCCATCAACAATTGACAACGTAAATGCTACTGTTCTTGCTACAACGTCAACATCGGAAGGAGTTTTAGTAAATGCTGGCAAGGCAATCATTACTAACTCAACTTTTGACGTTACCAGCACAACGGCTACTGCATATGGTTTGTATGCTAACGCCGGATTGGCCTCAAACACATCCGCCACAACGAGTAAAATTGGTGATGTGACGACAACTATTGTTCCTTCCTATAACTATGCTATTCCATACTATGGAGAGATTGTTGCCGGAGAAGGCAATATAGTAACAGCAAAAGCCAATGGAGGAAACACCTCTTATGCTATTTATGTCCATGCTGCCAAGGCAGCCTGGTCTGACGCAACGACATATCATAATGCAGCAGGCGAATATGCTTACGCTGCAACTGCCACAATCAACGGTGGTAAATACACCGCTACAGCATCCGGTACTACAGCCTATGCCGCCGGTGTGGCGGCCCCAGTACTGCAAGGAGAGGCGACAGCTACGCCGACACTTATCATCAACGATGGTAAATTCAAAGGCACAGCAACAAGTACTTATGCAGATGTCAGTCCTGCAGGTGAACCCGGGTATTTCGTCCTCAACGGTGGTTATTATGTCAAAGACGAGAACCTTGACGTGAAACTCGGCGTGGGCATGAACAAGGTTGCCGTCAAGTCCGGTACACCGGAATATGCAGAAGGCTATCGCTGGCGCGTGACGGACAATATGACAGGCGAATATGTCTGCAAGATAAAAGAGAACAACACTTCCTATGCTTCCCTTGAAGAGGCATTGCAGGTAGTCAATGCTACGCCAAATGACACATGGACCATCATTATGATAGCCAACTACACCCTCTCTAAGGGCGACTATGTTTTGCCTGCAAAGACTACA
>JAFVDX010000008.1 GCA_017478225.1 Paludibacteraceae bacterium
ATCAATTGCTTATCCATTGCCTGCTTATCACCATCAACAAACAGCATTCCATCCATTCCAATATTCTCATTCTGCTGCATAGACTTGTACAAGTAAGCGGGCGTAAGTTCGCCTTGCACACCTAATTTCGTATTGTATGCTTTGTCACTCTGTACTCGATATTCGGACCTTGGCCCTACTCGCTCTGCTGTTAAAAACTCCATCGAATTGGAAAACAGAGACATCGTTTTATAATCGTTTCCCTCATATGTACAAGACGGGGTCGTTTCTTCAGGATCTTGTGCATCAATACTCCATGTATGATTGCCCTCTTCTGTCTCAACAGAAACAACAACAGTCCTGTCTGCTACCATTGTATTGCATAATACATTTGAGTTCTCCATATTTACAAAATGACCATTCAAACGTATTTGCTTTTCATCTTTATTGAGATAATCGACATCATAACTTTGCCTTAACATAAGCAACGATTGCAAGATGCTCGACTTTCCCATACCGTTAATTCCAGCAATCAAAGTTAAAGGAGCTATATTAAACTCCTCTTCTTCATAAGCCTTGAAATTGGTTAATGATATTTTTTGTATCATAATTCATACTAAAAACTTGTTCTAATTCGTTTTTTTATATCATCTATTATTTCCTTAGGCGTACCAGGATTGATTATATAACAAGGAATCTGGGCTCTCATGAAACGATTCCTAAGAAAGAGGCTCATATCACCAAAATATTGGAATCTTGGCAAACGAGAATATGAAGATTCACCTAATTTATACTTATTATTTGCAAAAGCCAAGAGTGCCGCCAGCCTTTTAACACCATCTATAGTTTTCCAGGGCATAACGCTCCCATCAAAAACTAATGGTAACAATGGCAGCCCAATTATTACTGACTCAATATAAGAAGCACTCTTATCAACAGAGAGTTCATCTGCAGATAAGTCATCAGCGACCTGTCGAACAGAAGAGTCTGCTATACGACCATCTCTTAGGCCATAAAGTAGTTCTCCTATGGTCATTATCTGACTCCTGAAATTTATACCATCAGATGAATACATAACTATATTGAATCAATTTTGCTGCAAAGATACTAATTTTCAACGACATTATTATCATTTCCATAAAAAAGTTAATTAAAATTGGCTTATTATTCCACCTTATTATATATAATATACCCCAAATAATTGGTGATAATAACAACAGGTATTGACATAGAAAGGACTTGTCGCCAAACTATCAAGTGTTTCGTGTAGACACCGACACCCATTCTATCACAAGCCAAATAACTAATCGAGACGAGAACCCATATAGAATTTTTGATGAAATACACTTGTCAAGTAATCTGCGGCAGCTTGAGTTCCCTTTTCAAGCAAATCAATCATATAGGTTTGCATATACTGATCCAAATAAAATCTATAACACCCGTCTGCATATGCTTGTACCATGTTTAAGTCCAATAATGCTTGCGTCACTTCTGTCAATTCATAAGTATAGACCCAGGCAAATCCAAAAAGTCCATAGTCTTGGGCATTTGGATGCTCTATCAAATAGTCTTCTATTGCCTTTTTTGCTACTAA